>DASXVK010000322.1:0-17265 GCA_036504295.1 Polyangia bacterium | reverse complement strand
AGCAGCGAGAGCTGGTCGCCGGGGCCGGGCGGGAGCGTGCTGAGGGGGTCGAAGCCCGGGGCGAGCAGATCGAGGACGCCGGCGTGGGGCCAGGAGCGGCGCGCCTCCGGCGGCAGTCGCCGGTAGCGCTCGACGTACGCGCGCAGGAACGCCCGCGTGGGCGCGTTGCAGTAGCCGCCGCCGGCGAGCGGACCGAACTCGCGGCGGTAGCGCGCGGCGATGCAGGCGAAGATCTCGTCGCGGCGGACCTTCGCCACGACCGACGCCGCGGCCACGGCGACGTGGGCCTCCTCGCCGCGGTCGAGCGCCTTGAGGTGCGGCACCGTCGTCGCGAGCGGCCCGAACAGGCGCGCGCCGTCGCACAGCACGCGGCGCACCTCGGGCAGCACCCGGATGAGCACGAGGGCGTGCTCGCGCTCGAGGCGGTTGAGGTCGCCCCGGCGCACCGCGCGATCGATGTCGTCCACGTCGACGACGCGGACCGCGACCGCCTCCGCGAGCCCGCGGATGCGCGGCACGAGCGCGGCGCGGGCGGCCTGGGCGTCCGCGCCGGCACCGAACGCCTTCGAGTCGCGCACGCCCATGCGGCTGAGCGCGCCGGCCTTGCGGCCCGAGATCGCGACCGCGGCCATCACCATCGGGCCGAGCACCGGCCCGCGGCCCGCCTCGTCGACGCCGAGCACGAGCACGTCGTTGCACAGCGCCGCGGTCACGTGGCGTCTTCTCCAGGGGGGCTCTGCCCGCCCCCCCTCGCCGGGCCAAGCCCGGCGAGCCTCCCCCTCACCGCGCGCTCCCCGCGCGAGTTGGCACTCACGCCGGCGCGATCCCTCGTCCCGGTGAACGGGCTCATCACGTGGCCTCCGCGAGCGCCGCCTCGAAGGACTCGAGCGGCGCGAAGACGCGCTCCTCGAGGTCGACGCGGGCGAGGGTCACCTCGGCGGCGAGCCGCGCGACCCGCGCCGCGAGCCCGTCGCAGAGGCGGCGCACGTACTGCTCGAGCGGGCGCACGAGCTCCGCCTCGAGGTCGACGAGGTCGCGCAGCAGCGCCTGGTAGAGCGCCGGCTCGCTCAGCTCGAGGTGCGGCAGCGTGCGGGTGAAGAAGTCGTCGACGCGGCCGCCGCGCAGGTAGCCGCGCGCGAAGGCCTGGAACGGGACGTACACGAGGTCGTGCAGGGGACCGAGCAGCGCGGGGCGGCCGAGCTCCGCCGGCACCTGCGCGGGCGTCACCGCGGCGCGCAGCGCGGCCGGCACCGCGCCCAGCCCCTCGTCGACGCGGGCGAGGAGCGGCTCGAGCGCTGCGGTGAGCCGGGCCTCGGAGGCGCGAGCGAGGGCCTCGGCGCGCTCGTCGAGCAGATCGAGGAGGAAGTCGCGGTCGGCCGGCGCCGCGGCGTTCGACCCGAACGGCCAGCGGCGCGGGCGCGCGAAGTCGAGCACCTCGCGGGCGGCGGCGAGCTGGCCCTGCTCGGCGTCGGCGCGCAGGGCGGTGCGCTCGCGCGGCAGCACGCGGCGCTCGACGTCGCGCCGGGCGTCGTCGAGCGCGCGGCGCAGCTCCGCGAGGCCCGCGTCGGCGCGGTCGAGGTCGGCCGTGGCCGCGGCCTGCCGCGCGCGGCCGCGGGCGAGCAGCGCCGCGGTGCGCGCCAGGCACGAGTCGCGCTTGAGCGCGCGGCCCCGCGAGTAGAAGCGCTACTCGAGGAGCGCGGCCAGCTCGGGGTAGCGCGAGCGGGCGAGGCGCTCGGGGTCGCTGCCGGTCCGGCCGGCGAGCGCCTCGCGCGCGGAGAAGGGGACCAGCGCCTCGAGGGACGCGCCGAAGGCCTGCTCGAGGTGGCGCAGGATGACCGGCGCGTCCTCGGGCGCGACGCGGTCGATCTTGTTGACCACGCCGAGCACCTTCGTGTGCTCCTTCGCGATCGCGTCGAGCGCCTCCCGCTCCGTGGCCTTGCCGGCCTGGCCCGCGGAGAAGAGCCACACGACCGCGTCCGCCTGCGAGATGAACTCGCGCGCCACCTGCTCGTGCTCGGGGATGATCGAGTTGAGGCCGGGGGTGTCGACGATGTTGACGCGCGCCAGCGCCTCGAGCGGGTAGAGCACCTCGACGACGCGGATCGCGCGCGCGGCGTCCGGGTCGAGACCGCGCAGGAGCGCCGGCACCTCGCCCCACGGCACGTCGCGGCTCGTGTCGTCGCGGTAGACGACGCGGCCCATGCGCTCGGCGCCGTACTTGAGCACGTTGATGGTCGCCGTCGTCGGCGTGATCCCCATCGGCGCGACCTCCTCGCCGAGCAGGGCGTTGACGAAGGTCGACTTGCCGCTGTTGAACTCGCCCATGACGGTGACGAGCAGCGGGCGGTCGAAGACCTCGATGAGGCGGGCGGCGTCGGGCGCGAGGTCGCCGACCTCCCGGTGCGTGAGCAGGTGGTCGTGCAGCCGGCGCAGCAGGACGTACAGCGCCGGCGCGCGCTGCGGCAGCGCCTGCGCGTGGTAGGCCTCGCGCAGCAGCCGCCGCGCCTCGGCGTGGTTCGGCTCGAGGCGCAGCGCGGCGCGCAGCTCGGCGGCGGCGGTGACGGCGTCACCGCGCCGGAGCGCGGCCTGCCCGAGGCCGAGGCGCGCCGCCATGGTCTCGCCGGCGGCGAGCGCGCGGCGGCAGAGATCGACGCCGGCCGCCTCGTCGCCGCGCGCGAGCGCCGCGAGGCCGCGGGCGGCGAGGGCGCTGGCATCCCCCGGCGCGGCGCGCAGCCGCCGCGCGGCGTACGCGTCGGCGCGGGCGAGGTCGCCGGCCTCGAGCGCCACCTGGAGCGCGAACGGCAGGAGCGGCCCGGCCTCGGGCAGCGTGACGGCGCCGGGCTCCGGCGCGGCGGCGAGGGCGCGGTCGAGCGCGTCGAGCGCCGCGGCGTAGTTGCGGGCGCGGGCGTGGACCTGCGCGACGAGGCCGTGCGCCTCGGCGCGCCGCGGCTGGTGGGCGAGGGCGCGCAGCGCGGCCTCGAGCGCCGCGGGCAGGTGCCCGGCCAGGAGCTCGGCGCGGGCGAGCCCCGTGAGCGCGACCACGTCGTGCGCGTCGGCGGCGACGAGGCGCGTGAAGACCGCCGCCGCCTCGGCCGGCTGCTCGGGGAGGTACAGCTCGCCCAGGGCGCGCAGCGCCGGGGGCGGTGGGGCCGCGGCCGCGGCGGCGCGCTCGAGCGCCAGGCGGGCGCGGTCGGGGTCCCCGGCGAGGCGCAGCGCCTGGCCGAGCAGCGCGTGCACCTCGGGGTCCTCGGTCGCGGCCGCGGCCTTGCGCAGCTCGCGGACGGCCTTGTCCACGGCGCCCTCGCGCAGGTGCACCTCGCCGAGGCCGCGGTAGATGTCGGGCAGCAGGTCGGGGCGCGCCGGCGCGGCGTCGAGCGCGCGGCGCAGCGCCGCCCGGGCCGCGGGCAGGTCGCCGGCGTCGCGGTGCACCTCGGCCAGGGCCAGCAGCGCCTCGGGGTAGCCGGCGGCGGCGGCGGCGCGCTCGAGCGCCTCGGCGGCGCGGCCGCGATCGCGGCGGCGCGCCTGGCACAGGCCGAGCAGGTACCAGGCCCGCCGGTACTCGGGCTCGACCGCGAGGGCGCGCTCGAGCTGGCGGCGCGCCTCCTCGAGGTCGCCGCGCGCGAGCAGCCCCTCGGCGAGGTCCGCGGCGGTGCGGGCCTCGTCGGGGACCACCACCTCGTCGACGAGGCGCTCGAGGCGGCCGGTGATGCGATCGAGGATGCCCATCAGCGCCCGCGCGGCGGCCCCCCGTCAGGCGGGCGCGTCCTCGCCCTCCGGCTCGCCCGACCAGATCGCCGCGCGCACGGCCTCGAGGTCGCGCTGCACCTCGGCGAGGCGCGCCTCGTGCGCGTCGATCTCCTGCTCGCGCGCGGCGCGATCCTCGGCGCTCGCCTTGCGCTCCTTGAGCGCCTGGTCGAGGATCTCCGAGATGCCGCGCTCGAGGGTCTCGCCGGCCTGCGCGACGAAGTCCGCGAGGCGGTCGCCGAAGCCGTCGATCGAGGCGTCGAACTTCGGGCCGAGCGCGGCGCCGGCGGCGCGGATCACCTGCGGCGCCTGCAGCTTCGCCTGCGCCTTCATCTCGGCGGCGGCGCGCTCCTTGAGCACGATCGCGAGCACCGGCGCGGCGAGCGTGAGCAGGCCGCCGACGAGGGCGTTGACGAAGAGGAAGATGGTCGTGCCGAACGCGCCGAGCGCGAGCGTCGCCAGGTCGTACTTGAAGAGGTCGACGTCGATCGCGACCTTCGTCGCCGCGCCGAGCTGCGCGCCGAGCGTCTCCATCACCCCGCGGACGTTCTCGTTCGTGATCTGGATGATCTCCTCGGCCAGGGCCTCGAGCAAGACGGCGATCTCGTCCCCCTCGGCCTCGGCCCACTCCTTGAACTTGTCCTTGATGTAGTCCTCGAGGTAGCGGCGCACGTCGTCGCCGGTCGCCTTCTCGATCTGCGCGGCGATGCCGTCGGCGAAGGCGGTGAGGAACGCGTCGAGATCGAGGCGAGCCTTGGCCTTGATCGCGGCCGTCTCGGCGCGGATGCGCTCCTGCTGCGCGCGCACCGTGGCGCGGGTGCCGTCGAGGCGGGCGCGGACGCGGTCGATGCGGAGCTGCAGGTCGTCGAGGGCGAGGGCGAGCGAGCGGCGCTTGATGCCGAGGTTCTGGGCGAGGTAGGCGGCGGTGCGCAGGCCGTCGCCGACGGCGTTGTCGAGCAGCACCCGGCCGCGGTCGTCGACGAGGAAGCGGCCGAGGTGCGCGGTGAACTCGGGGAAGCCGCTGCCGGCGGCGTGGCCGCGGGCCGCCTGCCGCGCCGAGAGCGGGAAGACGTCGGTCTCGCCGACCAGCGCCGCGAGGTGCTCGCGGGCGTAGCCGAGGCACGCCTCGGCCTCCTCGGGCGTGAGGAGGTCGATCTTGTTCACCACGAAGAGCAGCTTCTCGCGCGAGCGCTTGAGGATGCGCTGGGTGAGGAAGCTGCGCTCGCTCTCCTTGAGCACCTGCGTGGCGTCGAGGAGGAAGACGACCGCGTCGGCGCGCGGGATGTAGCCGTAGGTGATCTCGGCGCGCTGCTCGTTGATGTCGTTCACGCCGGGTGTGTCGACGAGCGTCACGCGGTCCTTGAGGATCTCGGCCGGGTAGCCCACCTCGACCACGCGCGCGAGGCTCGCGTTGTGGCCCTCGACGGTGAGCCAGTCCGCGAGCTCCGCCGGCGCCACCTTGACCCGCTGCCCGTTCTCGAGCACGGCGAAGGCCCACGGCTCGGCGCTGTAGACGATGTGGTTGAGCGTGGCGGTCGTCGGCGTGATGCCGACCGGCAGCAGCTCCTGGCCGAGCAGCGCGTTCACGAACGTGGTCTTGCCGTGGTTGAACTCGCCGAGGACGACCAGGTGGAAGCGCTCGTCCTCGAGCTTCGGGACGCGGGTGGTCTCGATGTCGGTCTGCAGCGAGCGCATGCCGAGCGCGCCCGCCATCGCGGCGAGGCGCTTGAGGCCGTCGAGGACGCGGACCTTGGAGTCGCCGAAGCGTGCGCGCATGGTCTCTCCCCTCAGCCCAGCCCGAGCTTGCGGATCTGGGCGTCGCAGGCCTGCGTCGTCAGGCCGCCGTCGAGGCCGCAGGCGCCGCGGAAGTACGCGCTCCGGGCGAAGACGCGCAGCGCCTCGAGCCGCTGCGGCAGGCGCGGCTGGTCCTTCGTGAGCGTGCCGAGGCGGCCGAGGCGTTCGTTCGAGGCGACGAGCTCGGTCAGGTACTCGGCGACGTTGATCTCGCGGTAGCGCTCGCGCGAGCCGAGGGCCAGCACGAGCACGGCGCTGATCGACGCGGCGAGATCGCGGGTGCACAGCAGGCCGGCGCGATCGGCCGTGACGTCGGCCCGGCGCGCCCAGGCCCGCAGCGCCAGGATCGCCGGCTGGCTCGCCCACTTGACGACGAAGCCGCCGCCCTCGGCGAGCAGGTGCAGGGTGGTGAGGTAGAGCGCGTGCTGGTTGTGGACGTGGCCGAGCTCGCGGCCGAGCAGGTGGCGCAGCTCCGCCTCGGTGAGCAGGTCGAGCGCCGGGGCGCCGACCACCACGTACGGGCTCTCGTTCGTGCCCAGGGTCTGGGCCGGCGGACCCTCGGGCCGCGCGACGACGTAGACGGCCGGCGGCGGCACGTGCAACGTCTCGGCGCACTGCGTGAGGGCGCGCGCGAGGGCCGGGTGGCTCTGGGCGGTGACGCGCATCGCGTCGCCGAGCAGCCGCTCCTCCCCGAGCCCCTTCCACAGGCGGACCGCGCCCTCGACGGCGAGGCCGACGGGGCGCAGCTTCTCGGTCGCGCGCAGCAGCTTGAGGTCGGCGCCGTAGGCGTACGCGGCGCCCTCGCGCACGCGGGCCTCTTCGGCGCCGCGGCGCGCGCGGACGTAGCGCATGAAGTTCAGCTCGATGTCGGGCATCGGCACGCTCCGGAGGGATGCGCGCCCGGAGACGTCCACGCGGGCGCCGGCGCGCCAGGTTAAGGTACATGAGAGGGGCGGGGCTGGCAACGCGGCCGCGGGCCTGGCACCGAGTTGACACCCGGGCGCAGGGGGGTCGAAGATGAAGCATGTCGCGACATCTCCGCGCTCGGTGCTGGGGGCTCGCCGTGAGCGTGGGCGTGCTCGCCACCGGCTGCTCCTTCGATTCCGGGGCTCTCTTCGGCGGGTCCGACGGCCCGGTGCTGGCCGGAGATGATGCCGGCGCTGACGCACCGCGGCCAGACGGACCGGCGGCCGATCGACTGGCGCTGGACGGATCGCCGGACGACGCGGCAGTGGACGGGGCGACGGCGGACGACGCGGCAGGGGACGGGGCGACGGCGGGCGACGCGGCGGCGGACGGGGCGACGGCGGGCGACGCGGCGGCGGACGGGCCGGCCGCGAGTGACGGGGCGGTGGACGGACCGGCCGCGAGTGACGGGGCGGTGGACGGACCGGTGTGCACCCCGCTGGGCTCGCGCTGCGAGGGCGCGACGCTCGTCGTATGCGACGCCACGGCTGAGACGCGGACGGACTGCGTCTTCGGCTGCAACGCCGGCCGCCTCGCGTGCAACGACTGCGCCCCCGCGACCACGACCTGCAGCGGCGACACCCTGACCACCTGCACCGCCGACGGCCAGCTCGACGTGACGACCCCGTGCGGCTACGGCTGCAGCAGCGCCCGCGGCCAGTGCAACGCCTGCGCGCCGGGCGTGACCAGCTGCGTCGGCGACCACGTGGTCGCCTGCACCCCCGACGGCCTGGTGGCGAGCGACACCGCCTGCGATCTGCTCGGCTGCGACGGGGCGGCGCCGCCGCGCTGCTGGGCCGTGCGCCCCTCGAACGACCTCGGCGATCGGCTCGACGCCGGCACCGGCGACGTGAGCCTCAGCCAGCCGGATCAGACCCGCATGATCATCGCGCACACCGACACCGGCGCGCTGCAGGACTGCAAGCGCGACGGGTCCGGGTGCACGACCCTGCCCCCGCTGCCGTTCGCGGTCGTCAACCAGAACGGCGGGCCCGGGCTCGGCGTGTGGAGCGTCGCCAGCTTGACGGTCTCCGCGCAGACGCTGGTCGTCTTCGTCGGCCCGAACGCCGCCGCGGTCACGGCCCAGACCACGATGACGATCGCGGGCGTGCTGACGGCGTCGGGGTACTCGAACGTCGCCGGCCCGGGCGGCGCCGGGGGCGGCGGCGCCGAGGCGAACGGCCAGGGCGCGGCGCCCGGGGGCCGCGGCGGCACCGGCGGCAACGGCCTCGGGAACTTCACGAAGGACGACTCGGGCGGCGGCGGCGGCGGCTTCGGCGGGAGCGGCGGCGGCGGCGGCAAGGGCGGCGACATCGGCGGCGGCGCGGCCGGCGCGCCGGCCTACGGCGCGCCCGAGCTCCCGCCGCTGCTCGGCGGCAGCGGCGGCGGCGGCGGCGGCGACGGCGACGGCGGGCAGGGCGGCGGCGGCGGCGGCGCGATCCAGCTCGTGGCCGGCGTGTCGATCCACCTGGCCGATGGCGCGGCCGTGGTCGCGGCCGGCGGCGGCGGCCAGGGCGGCCAGACCGGCAACTGCATCGACAACGGCGCGGGCGGCGGCGGCGGCGCGGGCGGCGGCGTGCTCCTCGAGGCGCCGCGCGTCAGGATCGACCCGAACGGCTACGTGGCCGCGACCGGCGGCGGCGGCGGGGCGGGCGCCACCGCGGAGCGGGGCTGGCCGTGGGAGGACTGCACCAGCGGCCCCGGCGGCGCGAACGGCTGGGTCGGCAGCACGCCGACCGCGGGCGGCGCTGGCGGCGGGGACGGCGGCGGCGGCGGCACCGGCGGCGCCGGCACCCAGCTCGACGGCGCGACCGGCGGGAACGACACCAACGGCGGCGGCGGCGGCGGCGCGGTCGGCCGGATCCGCCTCAACACGCGCGCGGCCACCGATCCGGTCGGCGGCAGCGTGAGCCCGGGGCTCGGCACCGCCGCGGCGACCCACGGCGCCGTCGGGCGGAGATAGGCCTACTTGCGCTTCGCGAGCCAGCGGGCCGTGACCTTGGCCGCCTCGTCGTAGCTCTTCTGCACGTCGCCCATCACGAGCTTCTCGATCTGACCGCCCAGCAGCGGCACCGAGACATCGATGGTGCCCACGAACTCGCGGCGGATGCGGCCCGGCCGGACCGGCACCACGCGGAACACGCCGTTCATCTTGAAGCGGTCCTTCATCAGGGTCGGCTCGATGTGCACGTCCATCGCGTCCTTCCCCTTGTGGAACACGTTGTGCTCGATGTAGCCGAGGTCGCCCTTCACGAACGACTTGAGCGCGCCGGGCAGGTCCCGCTCGGGGACGATCTTGATCGCGCGCCGGATCTCGCGGTCGTCCTCCTCGTACTTGAGGACCTTCCGCTCCTTGATCTTCAGGCCGGCGTAGAGATCGTCGTTGTACTCCTCCGAGAAGAAGATCTCCCAGAAGGTCTTCGCGTCGCAGTCGAACTCGTGGGCGATGTTGTACTTCATCCTGTCCTCCGACGGGCCTCCGACGGGCCGGCATCCTAGGGAGGCCGCCCGGGGCTGTCAAGGAGCCCGCGCCCGCCGAGCGGGGCGCCGCGTGCTATGATGCCACGGTGCCGGCGAGCTACGAGCTCTTCCTGCGCGCGCCCGCCGGCGGCGGCCTCGGCGCCGACGAGCTGCGGGCGGCGCTCTCCGCCCATGCGCAACCCGGGATCCGGGTCGACACCTTCGTCGGCGAGGGCGGCGACCCCGCGCGGCCGCGCGGCGTCGATCTGGCGCTGACCGAGGACGGCGGGGTCGACGGCCTGCTCGAGGCGGCGTTTGCGCTCGCGCAGGCGCTCGGCCTCGAGGTCTACGACCCGCAGCTCGCGAGCGAGGTGACCGAGCTCGACCGCGACCGGGTCCGGGCCAACTGCGACGAGGTGCGCACGTTCCGCGCCGACACCCTCGGTGAAGCCGGCCTCCTGGCCGGCCTGCCCGCGCCGGCGCCGGCCGGCCGGACGCGGCTGCACCTGTGGCTGCTCATCGGCGGCATCATCGTCGCGTTCTTGCTGCTGGCCCGCGGCTGCCGCCACTTCGTCTAGCCGCAGCCGTCGCGGCGCTCGGGGGCGGCGGGGGCCGCGGCCGCGGCGGCGGCGCCCGCGACCACGGCGCGGCGGTCGACGCGCAGCAGCACGAGCGCGATGAAGCCCACCCCGACCGCGAACCAGAGCGTGCACAGCCGGGTGATGAAGGTGGCCCCGACCGCGGTGGCGTCGCTGATGCCGCGTCCGAGCTTGACCAGCAGCCCCGTCATGCCGGCCTCGGTCACGCCGAGCCCGCCGGGGAGGAACGAGAGCGCGCCGGCGATGGTCATGGCGGCGTAGATGAAGGTGGCCGTGTGCAGCGACGCGCTGGCGCCGGGGAAGCCGCCGATGACGAGGTAGAAGCCCGCGCACTCGCAGAACCACGCCAGCGCCGACAGGGCGCTCGCGACCACGAGCGGCGCCGGGCGCACCATCATCGCCATGCTCTCGTAGGCCTCCTCGAGCTTGCGGCCGACGCGCCGGATCCCGGGCAGCCGGGCGAGCACGCCGATGAGGCCGAGCGCGAGGCGGCGCCAGGCGATCACGACCAGGAACGCCGCCACCAGGCCGAGGCCGAGCAGCAGCCCGAGCGCGCCGACGCCGTAGGTGAGCACGCCCACGAGCGCGAGCAGGATCAGCGCGATGAGATCGGTCACCCGCTCGGCCACCACGATGGGCGCGGTGCGTGCCATCGGGATGCCGCGCAGCTCGCGCAGCAGGTAGGACTTGACCACCTCGCCGAGCTTGCCGGGCGTCACCGTGAGGACGAACCCGGCGAGGAAGACGAGCAGGCTCTCGCGCGGGGGCACGCGGGTGTCGAGGCAGCGCAGGTAGTACTGCCACTTGGCGAAGCGGACCAGGTAGTTGAGGGCCGCGAGCCCGAGCGCCGGGGCGACGCGCCACCACTCGAACGCGAGCAGCCGCGAGCCGAGCTTGGCGGCGTCCGCGTACAGGGTGAGCCCGACGTAGCAGAGCACCCCGAGCCCGACCGCCACGAGCACGCGCCGACCCAGATTGCGCACGGCAGACTTCTAGCACGACTCCGCGCGGTGGGCGGCGCGAAATGCCACGGGGGCACACTCAACGACGGTCAGGACAGACTCCGCCCTGGGCGCGGGCGCTCGGCCGCGGCGGGAAAACGCCTGTCTGATCACCGGTCTAGAGCCAGCCGCGCGGCCCGCAGCCGGCGCGCGCGCGGTCGCCGACCGGCGTGTTGTAACCTAAGCTACCATTTTTGCTTGACTATGCCGGGTACTTGCGATAGGGTGCTGCGCATCTGGGGTGGGGGACCCGCGGACAAGCACGCACCGGGCCATCACCCACCCTACAGCAGTGGGAGAACCGGATGGACGCGAAGCTCTTCGAGATCGACACCAAGAGCGAGAGCCTGACCGAGAAGATCCGTCGGTGCGGGCCGGCGAGCGTGGGGGAGTTCAACGAGAAGCTGGATCTCTCCTCGATCTTCCATGACAACGGCCTCGAGGGGATCGTCGTCTCCTACTCGGAGCTCAAGGCCGCGATCGACCGGAAGATCATCAGCGACGTGTCGCTGATCCCGATGTACGAGGAGATCAAGAACCACAAGGCGGCCATCGCCGAGACGCGGCAGCTCGCGGAGAAGCGGCGGCACCCGATCACGCTCGAGGTGCTGAAGCGCCTGTACCTGGCGGCCACGCCCGAGGCGGCGGCCAAGGGCGCGCCGTACCGCAAGGACAACCCGCTGCACCGCGCCTACTACCACGAGATCGCGGCGCCCGACAAGATCGCGTACCGGATGCGCAAGCTCGTCGAGTGGCTCGACTCGGACGAGGCGCGCACGACGCACCCGATCCACCTCGCGGCCAAGGCGCACTACCGGCTGCTCGCCATCTACCCGTGGCCCAAGAACAACGGCCGCGTGGCGCGGCTGCTGCAGAACCTGATGCTGATGCGCGCCGGGTACCTGCCGGCCATCATCCACGGCACCGAGCGGCAGCGGTACTACGAGGTGCTGCGCCACGAGCACGCGGGCCTCATCCCGCTCGTGACCGAGTCCCTCACCAACTCCCTCGAGACGGCGCACCGGTTCTTCGCGGAGCAGGAGAAGGCCCGCTCCCGCGCGACCGGCTAGCCGCTAGCCCGCCCCCACCTCAGAACTTTCCGCTCGCGAGCTGCAGCGTGAACCGGGTGTCCCGGCCCGCGCCGTCCTCGCGCGGGCCCAGGCTCAGCGCCGGCCGCGGGACGCCGAGCTCCAACCGGGTGCCCTCGAAGCTGACGAGCGAGTCGCGCGTGATGGTGCGCGGGCTGCCGTCCCAGCGGCGGGTCAAGAGCGCCGCCGCCACGACCCCGGCGGCGCCGCCGATGAGGGCGCCGCGGGCGAGCCGCGCCGTGCCCGCGTCGGACTTGAGCGGGTCGGTGCCGAAGGTGGCGAAGGCCAGGGCGAAGCCGGTGGCGCTGCCGGCCATGGCGCCGAGATCGATGAGGAACATGCGGGTGCGGCTCACCTCGACGTGGTTGATGAGGATGCCGCTCGTGATGAGGCCGACGTTGAGGCCGATGAGCAGCGTGAGGTTGACGTCCTCCTTGTTGCCGCGCATCGCGTAGCCGAGGCCCACGCCGAGCGCCGTGCCCCACAGGCCGCCGCTGTTGAGCATGGCGGACTGGCCCGGGGTGGGCTGCAGCGGCCGGATGAGCAGCAGCGCCGTCCCGAGCCCGACCAGGCTGCCGCCGAGCGCGAGGCCGGTCGTGAGTCGGGCGTCGCCGCCGCCGCTCTCGAGCATGGCGAGCGCGAGCCCCTCCATGCCGCCCCAGGTGGCGCCGGCGGTGAGCAGCGAGGCGTTCGCCTGGCGGATGCCGCGGGGCGTCAGGTAGAAGCCGCCGAGCGCGAACAGGCCCGCGCCCCCGAGCCCGGTGCTGACGAGCAGATAGGAGTCGCTGGCCTTGATGGCCCCGCTCGCGTGCAGGCCGAAGGGCACCGCGAGAGCCCCGTACACGGCCATGGCGGCGACGAACTCGGGGCGGCTGACGGGCGGCGGAGGCTTGAGCGCCACGTCCACCTCGAGCCGGTGGCCGGGCTTGAGCTCGAACTCGCTCGTGTAGGGCTCGTACTGGCCATACTCGACCAGCAGCCGGTGCTGGCCGACGGCCACGCGGTCGGCGAAGAAGCCGGTGCCGACGAGCTTGTCGTCGAGGAAGACGCGGGCGGCGGTCGGGTCGGGCCGCACGCGCACGAGCTCCTGCTGCGCGTGCAGGGTGAACTGGTGGTAGTAGGTCTGGCCGAGGTCGACGACGATGCGGCGCTCCTGCGGCACGTAGCCGGGGCGGACCACCTGGAGCGTGTAACGACCTGCCTTGACGGTGAAGAGCTTCGGCGTCTCGGCCTGCTCCACGATGCCGTCCGGATCGATCAGCAGCGCGGTCGCCTGCGGCACGCAGTCGACCTGGATGCGCGCCGGCAGATTCCGCAGCCAGCGCAGGCGCTTCTCGACGAAGGTGCGGGTCCGCGGGTCGGCGCCGTGGTCCTTGAGGTAGCGCTCGAACCAGGCCACCGCCGCCGTGTACTGCTGCAGCTTCTCGTGCGCCTGGGCGATGTTGAAGAGCCCGGCCGGGTGGGGCTTCAGGCGGTAGGCCTTGCGGTACTCCTCGATCGCCACGCCGAAGTCGCCGTCCTCGTTGAACGCCTTCTGGCCCAATTCGAAGTGCCGGCGCGCCGCGTCCTCGACGGGATCCGGCGGCACGGGCGCGGGCACCGGCGCGCCGCGGCGCGGCGGCGCCGCGGCCGCGCCGGCCGCCAGGAGCAGCAGCCCCGTGGCGAGGGCGAGCGCGAGCCCCCGGCTACTTGGGCGGCCGCTTCGTGTAGGGGTTGGGTAGGGTCTCATGGAGGGAGCCCGCGGCCTTGGCCGGCTCGGGGCCGACCTCGGGCCGCCGGACGCCGGGGCGCACCGGCTTGCGTTTGGCTGGCAAGGCCAGCTGGATGTGGGCGTCGCGGTTCGGGACGAAGCTCTCGGTCGCCTCCTCGTAGCCATCGAGCCGGGCGCCCACGGTGAGCGGCCGCTCGCCGAAGGGCAGCACCAGCTCGACCGGCGCCGGGCCCCGGTCGCGGTCGCCCAGGCGCACGCGCGCCCCCGGCGGGGTGCTCGCGATGTGGATCGTCACCGTCGTGGGCCGGGCGGGCGCGCGCGCCGACGCCGGCTGGGTCGCGGGCAGCGGGACCGGGGCCGGGGCCGCGTCGGCGGCGGCGGCGACCGGCTGCTCCTCGCGCGCCCGCGTCAGGCGCAGCACGGCGCCGAAGACGACGAGGCCCAGGGCGAGGAGGATGAGCCCGGCGGCCCAGCCCGGCAGGCGCCGCGGCTGCAGCTGGGTGGTCGTGCGCCGCATCGAGACCGGCGCCAGCGCCCCCGGGTCGCGGGTCTGCGCCACCCCGCTCGTCGGGATGATGGCGTTCACGTTCTGGTCGCCGGTGATCAGCCGGTCGAGGTCGGCCGCGAGCTCCGCCATGCTCTGGTACCGCTCACCGCGGTCCTTCGCCATGGCCTTGAGGATCACCCGCTCGCAGGCCTCGGAGATCGCGAGGTCGGGCCGCAGCAGCCGCGGCGGCACGACGTCATGCGTCAGGACCTGCGAGATGATGCCGAGGTAATTGGTGCCGCGGAAGGGCACCTCGCCCGTGATCATCTCGTACAGGATCACGCCGAGCGCGTAGACGTCGATGCGCTGATCGAGCTGATCCTCGCCCCGCGCCTGCTCGGGGGACATGTACAGCGGCGTGCCCAGCACCATGCCGGTCTGCGTGAGGCGCGGGCTCTCCGGCTCCTGCTCGCCCGGCTTGAGGCTCTTCGAGATGCCGAAGTCGACGACCTTCACATAGTCGCGGCCGTCGCGCTGGCAGATGAAGACGTTCTCGGGCTTGACGTCGCGGTGGATGACGCCCTTGTCGTGCGCGGCGGCCAGCGCGTCGGCGACCTGGCGCGTGATCGCGAGGCCGCGCTCGGGGCCGATCGGGCCCTCGCGGGCGATGAGCTGCGCGAGGCTCTCGCCGTCGAGGTACTCCATGACGACGAAGGTGCGCCCGTCCTCGGTCTTGCCGAAGTCGGTGATGTCGACGATGTTCGGGTGCCCGATGGAGCTCGCGAGCCGGGCCTCCTGCTGCAGGCGCCGGATGACGTTCTCCTTCTGGGCGTACTTGTCGAGCAGGACCTTGATCGCGACGCGCTTGCCGATGAGCGTGTGGCGGGCCTCGTAGACCGCGCCCATGCCGCCCTCGCCCAGCTTGCGGGTGACCTCGTAGCGCCCCATGAGGGTCATGCCCACCATGGGGTCGGGCCGGGCGGCGGCCGCGGCGCCGCGCGCGGCCACCCGCGCCTTCGAGTCGCCGGTCAGCTCCGGGCCGGCGAGGTCGTCCTGCCGCAGCGTGGGGGACAGCGCCACCTCGCGCACGACGCGCCGGTGGGCCGGCCGCTCCCCCGGCGTCGCCTCGCTGGCCGGGGCGGCCGCGGGCGCGGCGGCGGCCGCGGGGCGCGGGCCGCTCGCCGCGGCGGGGTCCGGCACCGCGACCTCGGTGGTCGAGAGGGGCCGCACCGGCGACGCCGCGGCGCCGCGCTCGTCGGGCGGTGGCGTGGGGCGGCCCGAGACGCTCGCGTGCACTCCGCTCAAACGAGCGCCATCGCGAGGACAGACCTCCGTCCCTGCGGGATACGTGCCCTCGCACTGGGGACAAATCACCATCGAGCACGCGCGCTTCCGCGCCGGTGCACCAATCTGCCCGCATCCTCTCGCTCGACGGAGTTCGTGTCAAGGGAGGGCGCCACCGCGGGCGTCGCGATCACAGTTGGACGCGGCGCAGGCGCAGGGAGTTGGTTATCACGGACAACGACGAGAGGGCCATCGCGGCCGCGCCGATCATGGGCCCGTGGTGGGCGAGCAGGCCGAGCGCGGCGACCGGCACCGCGATGAGGTTGTAGCCGAGCGCCCACCACAGGTTCTGCTTCACGATGGCGAGGGTGCGGCGCGACAGGGCGAGCACGTCGGCGACGCCGGCGAGGTCGTCGCCCGCGAGCGTGATGGGCGCGGCCTCGATCGCGACCTCGGCGCCGGCCCCGAGCGCGATGCCGACGTCGGCCGCGGCCAGGGCGGGGGCGTCGTTGATGCCGTCGCCGACCATGGCGACGACCGCGCCGGCAGCGCGCAAGTCGGCAATGACACTGGCCTTCTGCTCGGGCCGGACCTCCGCGCGGACCTCCTCGATGCCGGCCTGCTGCGCGATGGTCGTGGCCGCGGAGCGCAGGTCGCCGGTCAGCATGACGACGCGCACGCCGAGCTGCTTGAGGCGCGCGATGGCCGCCGCCGTGCCCGGCTTGATGCGGTCGGCGATGGCGAAGGAGGCGCGGACGTGGCCGTCGACGAGCGCGTAGACCATGGTGCGGCCCGGGAGCGCCTCGGCCTCGAGCGCGTCGAGCTCGCCCGGCGGCGCGCCCTCGGCGGCGAGGAGGGCGCGGCTGCCGAGGACGACGGGGCGGCCGTCGGCCTCGGCGACGACCCCCGCCCCGGGCCGGGCGGCGAAGCGCGTGATGGTGGGCGCCGGGCCGCCGCGCGCGGCGGCGTAGGCCGCGAGCGCCCGGCCGACGGGGTGCTCGGAGCGCGACTCCACCGCGGCCACGAGCGCGAGGAGGTCGCGCTCGTCGGGGGCGGCGGCCTCGTCGCCCGGGGCGGGGTGGCGCACGAAGTCGACGACCGCCGGCTTGCCCTCGGTGATCGTGCCGGTCTTGTCGAGCACGACGACGCTCACGGCCTGCGCGCGCTCGAGCGTCTCGGCGTCGCGCACGAGGATGCCGCCGCGGGCGGCGCGGCCGGTGGCCACCATGATCGCGGTCGGCGTGGCGAGCCCGAGGGCGCAGGGGCAGGCGATGACGAGGAGCGTGACCGCGGGCACGAGCGCCGCGAGCAGCGCGCCG
This sequence comes from Polyangia bacterium, assembly GCA_036504295.1. Lineage (GTDB taxonomy): Bacteria > Myxococcota_A > Polyangia > JACRCY01 > JACRCY01 > DASXVK01. Next base: position 812 of record DASXVK010000322.1, on the reverse strand, counting down.
GCGCCCGGGTGGAGCAGGTAGCGCGCGACGAAGACGGCGACGGCGGCGCCGATCACGACCGGCACGAAGACGCCCGAGACGCGGTCGGCGAGCCGCTGCACGCGCGCCTTCGAGCCGGCCGCCTCCTCGACGAGCCGGGCGATGCGGGCGAGCGTGGTGTCGGCCCCGACCCGCGTCGCCTCGACGTCGAGCGCACCGCTCTGGTTGAGGGTGCCGCCGGTCACGGCGTCGCCGGGGGTCTTGTCGACCGGGATCGGCTCGCCCGAGAGGAGCGACTCGTCGACGGCGCTCTCGCCGGCGCGCACGACGCCGTCGGTGGGCACGCGCTCGCCCGGCAGCACGCGGAAGAGGGTCCCCGCGGTGAGGCTCGTGATCGACACCTCGCGGGTGGCGTCGCCCTCGATCACGCGGGCGGTCTCGGGCCGCAGCTTGACGAGCGCGGCGATGGCCTCGCCGGTGCGGCCCTTGGCGCGCTCCTCGAGCCAGCGGCCGCCGAGGGCGAAGGTGACGATGGCGACGGTGGTCTCGAAGTAGAGCCCCTGGCCGTGGGCGCCGAGCGCCCAGGCGCTGTAGGCGAACGAGGCGGCGGCGCCGAGCGCGATGAGCGTGTCCATGTTCGCGGCCGCGTGGCGGGCCTGGCCGAGCGCGGTGACGAAGAAGCGGCGCGCCGGGCCGGCGAGGACAACGAGCGCGAGGCCGAGCTGGACCCAGCCGTGGCCCGGGAAGGCGAGCCCCATGCTGAGGGCCATGACGACGACGGTGGCGACCGCGCCGATGAGGAACGCGGTGCGGGTGGCGGCGGCGCGGGCGGC
>DASXVK010000321.1:0-28297 GCA_036504295.1 Polyangia bacterium | reverse complement strand
CCGTGTGCCGCGCCGCCGCCGGCCCCTGCGACAGCGCCGAGACCTGCGACGGCGCCGCCCCCGCCTGCCCGGCGGATGCCAAGCGGGCGGCGGGTTCGGTGTGCCGCGCCGCCGCCGGGCCATGTGACGCCGCGGAGACCTGCAGCGGCACCGCCGACACCTGCCCCGCCGATCTCAAGGTCGCGGCCGGCACCGTGTGCCGCGCCGCGGACGGCGCCTGCGACATCGCCGAGTCGTGCGACGGCACGAGCGCCCCCTGCCCCGCCGACGTGAAGATCGCGGCCGGCACCGTGTGCCGCGCCGCCGCCGGTCCCTGCGACGACGCCGAGGCCTGCGACGGCGCCAGCCCGGCGTGCCCGGGGGACGCGCGCCGGGCGGCGGGCACGGTGTGCCGCGCGGCCGCCGGCCCCTGCGACGCGGCCGAGACCTGCGACGGCGCGGGCGTCACCTGCCCGGCCGACGCGCGGCTCCCGGCCGGCACGGTCTGCCGCGCCGCCGCCGGCGGCTGTGACCTCGCGGAGACCTGCGACGGCAGCGCCGTCTCGTACCCGGCCGACGCCATGCTGGCGGCCGGCACCGTCTGCCGTGCGGGCGCCGGCCCGTGCGACCTCACGGAGGCGTGCACCGGTGCGAGCGCGGTGTGTCCCGCCGACCTCAAGGTCGCGTCCGGCGTGGTGTGCCGCGCCGCCGCGGGCGAGTGCGACCTCGCCGAGGCGTGCGACGGCGCGAGCGCGGCCTGCCCCGCCAACGTGACCAAGGCGACCGGGGTCGCCTGTAGCGCCGGCGTGTGCATCGCCGGCGCCTGCACCGCGCAGTATTGCGGCAACGGGAACGTCGAGGGCCTCGAGCAGTGCGATCAGGGCGCGCAGAACGGCACCGGCGGGTCGTGCTGCACCAGCTCGTGCAGCTACAAGCCCGCCGGCACGGTGTGCAGCGCGTGGCACCACGCCAAGTGCAGCGGCTCGTCCGGAGCGTGCCCCCCGATCGGCGGCGGCCTCGATCCGACGGTCGGGAGCTGCCCGTGAGGAGGCCGGTCATGACCACGACGGCGACAGGCACTCAGACCACCCATCCGGGAGCACTCGCGGGACGAGGAGCGCGCACCATGGCGAAGCGGCTAATCTGGTCGAGGACCCTCGGCGGGGCGCTGGCCGTCCTGGCGCTGCTCTTCGCGTCCGCGGGCGCGGCCAAGGACCAGGGCTCGGGACCCTCCACGACGGTGAACGCGTCCGCCGGGAGCCTCATCAGCGAGGTGCCGATCGGGGCGCCGACCTTCCGCGGCATCGAGCCGAAGCTCGCCCTCAGCTACTCCTCGGCGGCGGGCAACGGCGTCGTCGGGGTCGGGTGGGCGCTCGGCGGCCTGTCGGTCATCGAGCGCGCCTCGCCGGGGCGCCGGGCCCCGCGCTGGAACGCGGCGGACACCTACACGCTCGACGGCAACGAGCTCCTGCCGTGCGCGACCTTCGGCGGCACGCACTGCACCCGCGTCGAGAGCTATCAGAGGATCACGCAGAGCGGCAACACCTGGTACGTGTGGCGCCGGGACGGCACGAAGGCGACCTACGCGCCGCTGCTCAACTCGGTCCTCGGGACGTACCGGTGGGCGCTGGCGACCGTGGAGGACACGTACGGGAACGCCGTCACGTACAACTACTGGTGCGACGGCTGGCCGCGCAACGAGTGCTACCTCGGCAACGTCCAGTACAACGGCGCCACCATCGTGCTCTACTACGAGGGTCGCGGCGACCCGATCACGTACGGCCTCGGCGCGCCGACGGAGGGGACGGGGCAGTGCTCGGACACGTGCATGGACTCGTGCAGCTCCGAGACGTGGGCCTGCAACGTGCGCACCTGCGAGACGCTGGCGCGGGTCAACTACCGCCTCAAGACGATCGACGTCACCGTGAGCGGCAGCCGCGCGCGCGCCTATCAGATCGTCTACGCCCAGTCGGCCAACAGCGGCCGTTCGGTCGTGCAGAGCGTGCGGCAGTTCGGCCGTGACGCCACGCTCGACGGCAGCGGGAGCGTCACCGGCGGGACCGCGGTGCCGGCGATGACGCTCGGGACGAGCGCGCCGGCGAACAGCTTCGAGGTGTGGAACTGGAACAGCGGCGGCGACTGGTCCGGCTTCGAGTCCATCCCCGGCGATTTCAACGGCGACGGCAAGACCGACATCTACCTGCACGGCCGCCAGGGGAGCGGTTGGGCCGACTACCTGTGCCTCTCGAACGGCACCTCGTTCTCCTGCTCGCAGGTGGCCGACCCCGGCGCGTGGAACGGCTACGAGCTGCTCACCGGCGACTTCAACGGCGACGGCAAGACCGACATCTACCTGCACGGACGGTTCGGGACCGGGCTCGCCGACTACATGGGGCTGTCGCAGGGGAGCACGTTCCAGCTCTGGACCTGGGCGCCGGGCGCCAACTGGAGCGACTACAACGTCATCACCGGCGACTTCAACGGCGACGGCAAGACCGACATCCTCCTCCAGTACCGGGTGCAGAACAACACCTACCCGGCCGTGGGCGGCATCTACCTCGGCCTGTCGAACGGCGCCGGGTTCGGCCTCTGGAACTGGAGCTACGGCGGCAGCCCCACGATGGCCTACGGCTGGGGCTACGTGCGCGTCTCGGTGGGCGACGTCAACGGCGACGGCCTCGACGACATCATCGTCACGGGCACGATGTCGTCGACGCCGGGCATCGCGGTCGGGCTCTCGAGCGGGAGCGGCTTCGCCACCTGGTCGTCGGTGATCGACGACGGCACCAGCAGCAACCCCACCACCCACCCGGTCGGGAGCCCCGTGGACGCGTCCCTGAACAAGACCAAGCAGTCGGTCTACGTCGGCGACTTCAACGGGGACGGCAAGGCCGACCTGCTCTTCATGCCGGACGACAGCATCGGCTACTGGGACTGGTACAACTGCAACTACGGGGACTACTACGGGCCCGCGCTGGCGCTCTCCACCGGCACGGGCTTCCAGCGCTGGACCTGGAACCCCGGCTGCTGGGACTGGCGGAACTACGAGGTGCGCGTCGCCGACTTCAACGGCGACGGCCGCACCGACCTGATGCTCCACGGCCGCTCCGGCAGCGGCGGGTGGACCTACCTCGGGCTGTCGGTGGGCACCGGCTTCTCCTTCTGGAACTGGAGCTCCGGCGGCGACTGGTCGGGCTACCAGCCGGTCGCGGGCGACTTCAACGGCGACGGCAAGGCCGATTTCTTCATGAACGGGCGGTCGGGCACGGGCGCCTGGGGCTACCTCGCCCTCATGACCAACCAGGGGGTGCGCCCGGACCTCGTCACCGCCATCAACAACGGCCTGGGCGGGTCGACCACGATCGCGTACACGCCGTCATCGACGTGGAGCAACACGTCGCTGCCGGTGGGGATGACCTTCCCCACGGTCGCGTCGGTGACGGTGAGCGACGGCCGCGGCGACACCCAGGCGACGAGCTACACCTACCAGGGCGCACGCTACGACGTGACCGCGCGGGAGTTCCTCGGCTTCCGGCGCGCGGTCACGACGGTGAGCACCACCGGCGCGTACTCGGAGACCTACTACTGGCAGCGGGTCGGCACCATCGCGAAGCCCGAGGCGATCTACAAGCGCGCCGCGAACGGCGCGGTGCTGTCCTTCGACACGTTCCGGTTCACCGAGAACGCCGCCGCGCCCTACCAGTCGCTGCTGACCGAGATGTGGGCCTACGAGTGCAACGGGGGCCTGGTCCAGGGGACGCAGGCCTGCAACCCGCACCCCTGCAACCCCCACCAGGCGAACACGCGCGCCTGCAACCCCTACCAGTGCAACCCGCACACCCAGTACTGCACCGAGAGTTGCGGGTACACGTGGGAGTGCGGGACCGCCTACGACACCTGCTGGAACACCTGCTCCGACACCGTGTACGACACCTGCTACGACCAGTGTCCGGACGCGGCCCAGTACCAGTCGGGCTGCCGGCGCGTGCTGACGACCTACGCCTGGGATCAGTTCGCCAACATGACCGCGGAGTATCAGTACGGCGACTACGACGTCGCCGGGGATGAGCGCACGGCCGTGCGGTCGTTCGCGCCGAACCTCGAGCGCTACATCGTCGGGTACCCCGCCTACGAGCACATGTACGCGGGCATCGGCACCGCGGGCCAGGTGCTCGCGCGCACGCGCTTCCTCTACGACGGCGCGACCGCGGAGGCGACGCCGCCGACGCGGGCCCGGCTGACGAAGAAGGGCCTCTGGCACGATCAGACCGGCGGCTACGTCGAGCACACGTTCGGCTATGACGCGTTCGGCAACGAGACCTCGGTCACGGATCCGCTGGGGCGCACCGCCACCAAGACCTACGACCCGACCTACCACCTGTTCGTCACCTCGACGGTGAACCCGGTCGGCCACGAGGTCCGCTCCGAGTGGGACCCGGTGCTCGGGGCGCAGCTACGGACCTGGGACGCCGACGGCAACGTCACGACGCACACCTACGACACGCTGGGCCGGCCGGCGACGACGACCAAGCCGGACGGATCCCAGATCCGGGTCGAGCACCTCGACTGGGGCAACCCCAACCTCCAGCGCGAACGGACGAGCACGCTGATGCCCGGCGGCGCGTGGGTGTGGGACGACGAGTACTTCGACGGCGTGGGCCGGGCGTACCAGGCCCTCTCCTCGACCGGCGTCGTCTCGACTACGACCTTCGGGCCCAACGGCCAGGTCGTGGAGAAGGTGCTGCCGCGCCTCGCCGGCGAGCCCGCGCTCTCCGAGCGCTACGAGCACGACGCGCTCGGCCGGCTGACCCGCACGCGCTACCCCGACGGCGCCACGGTCACGCGCACCTACGGCAACGGCTACGGCACCGCCACCGACGCGCTCGGCAACGTCCGGACCTCGTGGTTCGACGCGGCCGGCCGGATCACGCAGGCGCAGGAGATCATCGACGGCGCGCCGCGCCAGACCGCGTTCCGGTACGACCTGCTCGGGCGGCGGACCTGGAGCCGGGACGCCGCCGGGGCCGTCACCCTGGCGGCCTACGACTCCCTCGGGCGCGTGCTGCAGAAGTCCGACCCGGACAAGGGGCTGTGGCACTACGGCTACGACGCGCTCGGGCGGATCACCACCGAGACGGACGCGCTCGGGCACACGACGACGCTCGTCTACGACGCGGCCGGGCGCGTGACGCGCCGCACGTACCACGACGGGACCTTCGACACCTACGTCTTCGACGAGGCGGGGCGCGGCTCGTCCAGGGGGCGCCTGACCACCTCGACCTCGGCGAGCGGCGTCACGACCCGCGCCTGGTACGACGCCATGGGCCGGCGGACGCGCTACGAGCAGGTGGTCGACGGCGTCACCTACGCGATCAGCCACACCTACGACGTCGCCGGGCGGCCGGTCACCGCCACGTACCCCGACGGCGAGGTCGTCACCTTCGGCTACGGCACGGCGGGCCTCACGACCGGCAAGCTCGTGTCCGTCACGGGCAGCGTCGCGGGCACCCTCGTGAGCAACGTCGGCTACACGTCGCGCGGCAAGGCCGTCACGGTCAGCTACGGCAACGGCGTCACCACGAGCACGGGGCTCGACGCGACCGGCGAGCGGGTGACCAGCATCTCGTTCGGGGCGCTCGGCACCATCGGGTACGGGTACGACGGCAACGGCCGGATCACGTCGATGACGTCGGCCGAGCTCGCGTCGACGAACTGGGGCTACGAGTACGACTCGATCGGACGGCTCACGCGCGCGACCAACCTGATCGACGCGAACGCGACGCAGACCTTCGCCTACGACGCGGTCGGGCGCATGCTGTGCAACAGCAAGCGGGGCGCGTACACCTACGGCGACGCGGCCCACGCGCACGCCGTCACCGGCGCGGGCAGCGAGACCTACAGCTACGACGCCAACGGCAACATGCTCGGCGGCGCCGGCCGGAGCTTCACCTACAACCTCGACCACCGGCCCGCGACCATCAGCTACGGGTCGAGCACGACGAGCTTCGACTACGACGCGCAGGGCGTGCGGGTCAAGAAGACCGGCGCCGGCGGCCCGACGGTGCACGTCGGCAGCCTCTACGAGGCGCGCGGGGCGGAGATCACCAAGTACTACTTCGCCGGCGCGCTGCGCGTGGCGAAGCGGACCGGCGCCGGCAACCAGTACTTCCACGCCGACCACCTGGGCTCCACGCGGATGATCACCGACCAGGCGGGCAAGGAGGTCAAGTACTACGACTACGCGCCCTACGGGAAGGTCATCGCCGAGAGCGGCACGGCCTCGGACAGCCACCGCTACACCGGCCAGGAGGCGGAGGACGAGACCGGCCTGATGTTCTACCAGGCCCGCCACTACGACCCGTCCCTCGGCCGCTTCGTCCAGGCGGACTCGCTCGTCCCGGACGCGAACAGCCCGCAGAGCCTCGACCTGTACGCCTACGCGAACAACAACCCCATCAACTACGTGGACCCGAGCGGGCACGCGGCGGTCGGCGCGTTCATCGCCGCCGTGGTGTCGTGGGTGGCGGCGAACTACGTCGTGGTGGCCGTCTGCATGGTCGTCATCGGGACGGCGCTGACCTTCACCGACTCGCCGTTCCTGCAGAGCCTCGGCATGATCATGGCCTCGGTCGGCGGCGCGATCCTCATGGGCGGCAACCCCTGGGTCGCCGGGCTCGTGGCGCTCGCGCAGAGCCCGATCAGCCCGCTCGATCCCACCGTCAAGAAGATCATCGGCTGGGCCTACACGGTCTACGGCTTCGTCCAGAGCTTCCAGCTCGCGCAGCAGGGCACGACCCCGATGGCGGAGGGGCTCAGCAACCTGGGCAGCGCGACCGGCTCGCAGACGCTCACCAACATGGGGAACAGCCTCCGGGCCTCGTTCGTCTCGCTGCAGGACAAGATCGGCACGCTCGGCGCGATGCTCGTCGGCGAGGCCACGATGACCGCGGCCGGCTGGGCCATGGCGTACTTCACGTCCCAGGGCAGCACCGGCGTGAGGTGGGCCGCCGCCTTCATCGGCCGCGCCGCCGTCATGGGCACCAGCGCCTTCAGCGGGCCGCTGGCGGTCATCGGCGCCACCTACGACCTCGCCTTCACGCTCGCCCACCCCGACGGCCGCGTCATCGATCTCAGCGGCGGGTCCGGCGGCGAGGCCTTCACGTTCTACTACCACACCGGGTACGAGTCCGCGGGCATCTCCCTCGGCCGCCAGCACATCCGCGTCGGCGACCCGCGCGGCGGCTACTACGAGCTGGGTGACGCGAAGGCCGGCTGGTTCGGCCCGGGCCTCGGCTGGGGCGGCTGGGTGTCGACCCAGAAGATCACCGTCATCATGAGCCCGGCCCAGGCGGCGGCCTTCCGCGGCGCGCTCCAGAAGGGCGCGGAGGGCGGCGGCGCGTACGAGGGCTACCACCGCGACTCGTACTACTACATCTCGGCCTCGCTCCAGTTCGCGACCGGCAAGTCCGCGGCCGACCTCTCGATCAACCCCGGCCTCCTGCACTGGTAGCGCGGGCGGCGCGCACCCGCCGCTGACCGGTCCGCCCATCCCCGTCCGGGGACCGGCTCAGCGGGCGGGCGCCGCCCCGTAGCGCTCGCTCGGCGCTTGACGGCACCCGGCGCCGGCGGCGGCCGCGGCGCACAGGGCGAGCACGAGGGCCCTTCTGCTCCTGGTCCGTGTCTCACCGCGCGCCCCGACCATGGGTCCAATGATCTCGCGAATCGCAGCCGGCGTCAGCCGGCGCGCGCAGCCACGGGTTGCGCCTGGCACCGGCCGTGCCCTCCGCCTGGTCACGCGGGGTCGTAGCCGCTACCGCGCGGCGAACCGGTCCTCGAGGATCATCTTGAGGTTTGCGATCTCGAGCCGGTGCCTGGCGAACATGAAGCGGAACCCCGCCCCCAGGGCCGGATCGCGGCGCGCGCGCTCGTGCACGAAGTTCATCCACAAGAAGGCCGTGCCCGGCCGCCCGAACGCCGCCTGTGCCTCGACGAGTTGGCCCTGGTGGACGAGCCACAGGTCGTCCGGATCGGCGTGCGAGCACCGCCACTCGATCGTCCGCGCGCGCTCGTCAGCCAGCGTCCGGATGAAGACGCGGCCGGTCGGCGTCGCCTCCTCCTCGCCCTCGAAGATGTCGTCACGCACCCGCCGCAGCCGGCGCATCGAGAGTGTCCACTCGGCCATGTTCTCCGTGCTCCGCAGGTACTCGAACGCCGCGGCGAGGGGCACCCCCTCGAAGACCGCCCAGGCGGGGACGAAGTCGTGGAAGAGCTCGTCGTGGCGGTAGGCCTCCTTGGTGCCGGGGAGGACGTGCTTGGTGAAGATCTCGGTCAGGGGCAGGTTCTCGATGGTTACGAGCCGCTGCTGCAGGGTAGGCGGGCGCGCGCGGAGCAGGTCGTCGCGGCCGGGATCGGGGGGCACGCGCCAGCGCCAGAGCATCGCGCCCCAGTTGGCCCCCTCGCCGACCGAGGCCAGGAGGACGGTGTCGCCGGGGTGCAGGCGACCGGTCTGGTAGGCCATGTCGAGGTTCACGAGCACCGAGACCGACGAGAGGTTGCCGAACCGGGACAGCGTGTCGAGGGTCCTCTCCTGCGGGATCGCCAGCTCGGCGCGCCAGGCCTCGAGGAACTTCCGGTTCGGCTGGTGCAGGATGAAGAGGGCCACGTCGTCCCCGGTCATGCCCGCGCGCTCGAGGGCGCCGCGGACCGCGACGGGGACGGTGGTGGTGGTAAACCGGCGGATGGCGTCGAGCGCCTCGTGGGGCGCCAGGAAGCGGCCGTCCTGGCTGGGCGGTGTCCCGCCGAACCCGAACCGCAGGCCCGCCCCGGGCGCGCCGTCGGTGACGACGCACTCCGGCTTGATGCCCAGCCCGCTCTGGAAGCTCGCGCTGCTGTCGAAGTAGGACGCCACGTGGCCGTCGGGCGCGTCCTGGCCCGCGCTCAGGACCACCGCGCCGGCGCCGTCGCCCATCGAGAAGCCGATGCGGAAGGTCAGCCCCGACGCCGGGTTGAAGGTCTTCGAGAAGGTCTCCGCGGCGACGATGAGCGCGTTGCGGGCCTGGCCCGCGCGGAGGTAGGCGGCGGCGAGCTCCAGCGCCATCAGCGCGCCGCAGCACGTCTCGGCGAGGAACAGCGTCAGGCACTTGTGGATGCCGAGGCGATCCTGCAGCTGCACCGCGCCGGTGGGCACGAGCTGGCTCGGGCGGAAGGTGCTCGACACCAGGATGAGCAGGTCCACCTCGTTGGGGGAGAGCCGCGCGTGGCCCAGGGCGCGCCGCGCGGCGCCCAGCGCGAGGTCGAGGATCGTCTCCTCCGGCGCGGCCCAGCGCCGCTCCCGCAGCCCCGACTCGGCCAGCCACGCGGCGTCCAGGCCGCCGGCCGCGAGGTCGAAGTCCTCGTTGCGCTTCACGGTGTCGGGGAGGTACGTCCCGATCCCGGCGATGTTGACGGACACGCGATCCATCGGTGCACCTCTCTCAGCTCACGTGGTGGCCACGGACGTGGCCGCTAGCCGACCGCTAGCCGGCCGCGGTCGAAGGCGGCCAGGTTGGCCCGCCGCGCCCGCTCGGACGACGTGACGTCGAGGAGCGCCTCGCGCCAGGTCGCGACGGGGATCGCCGCCAGCGGCGCCACGGTCGACAGCACGCCGAGGGCGATCACGTTCGCGCAGCGGCCGGCGCTGTCACCGAGCGCGCGCGCCTCGGCGAGGAGGTCGAGCTCGACCACCCGGACCGCCCCCAGCGCCGCGCGGATCGCCGCGAGCGACGGGTACTCGTCCTCCTTCAACACCGCGGGCAGGAGGCGCAGGCGGTCGAGGACCACGACGCCCTCCGGCTTGAGCAGGTCGAGGAAGCCGGGCCGCAGCACCTCGCCGGCCTCGAGCGCGACGAGCACGTCGGCGGTGCCCGGGGCGAAGACCGGGGAGTGCACGTCGCCGCAGGCGAAGGTCGAGAGCACCGCGCCGCCGAGCTGGGCCATGCCGTGGGTCTCGCCCTTGAGGACGCGCTCGTAGCCGGCGCGCAGCGCGACCTCGGCGAGGACCTTGCCGACGAACAGGATGCCCTGGCCGCCGACGCCACGGACGGCGACCCGCATGGCCCGCGGCGTCGGGGCCGGCGCCCCCTCCGCGACCGCCGCGGGGGCCGGCGCCCGCGCCGCCGACGCCGCCCCGTCCGCGACCGCCGCGGGGAGCGGCGCGGCGGCCCGCAGCGCCGGCGCGGCGCGCTCCGCCGGCGCCAGCGCGCCCGGCTGCAGCGCGCCCTTGTTGCAGAGCTGCGCGCAGACCGCCGGCTGCCCGCCGCACGCGGTGCAGAGGTGGGTGAACCGCGGGTAGCCGTCCTCGTCTCGCTCGAGGCCCGGGCAGACGAAGCAGAGGTCGCAGCGCGCGCAGCGGTCCCGGACCACCTCGAGCCGCGGCGCCTTCTCGGAGTCGGGCAGCTGGCGCATGCAGGGGCCGCGCACGACGAGCACCGACAGCTCCCCCGCCGCGGCGCGCTCGAGCGCCTCGCGCAGCGCGGTCTCGAGGCCCCGGAGGTCGAACGCGTCGAGGGTCTGCACGCGGGCGCCCTCCGCCGCGAGGGCCGCGGCGAGGTCGAAGCGCGTCGCCTCGCCCGCGAGGTTGTGGGGCGACGAGGGCGCCGGCTGGCCCCCGGTCATCGCGGTGACGCGGTTGTCCAGCACCACCTTGACGCCCGGGATGTTGCGGAACGCGGCGTTGCGCGTCGAGTCGAGGCCCGCGTGGCACTCCGTCGAGTCGCCGCAGACCGAGATGGCGCGGCCGGCGAGGGTCGGGTCGGCCAGGACGGCGCCCTGGCGCTGGCCGTCGGCCGCGCCCATGCACGCGCAGGTGTCGATGGCGCGCATGAAGTAGAGCAGCGTGTTGCAGCCGATGTCGCCGAAGGAGGCCACGATCTTCTGCTTCTTGCGCAGGCGCGCGACGGCGAGGCCGAAGGCGCGGTACGAGCACCCGGCGCAGATGGTGGGCGGCCGCGGCACCGGCGCGGGGACGCCCGGTCGCGGCGCCCGCGCCGGGGCGGCGCCGAGCCGCTCGCGGATCGCCGCGGGCGACCACTCGGTCCGCGGGTCGAGCTCGCGCTTGCCCTCGACGGCGAGTCCCTGGGCCAGCAGCTCCTCCTGGACGAACCGGAGGCCGTCGCCGAGGACGACGATGGGGCCGCGGAGGCCCGCGGCGAGCTCCTGCGCCCGCCCGCGGGGCAGCGGGTACGTCAGGGGCAGCGAGAGGATCGACGGCTTGACGGGGAGCTCGTCCCACACCTCGCGCAGGTAGGCCTCGGCCAGGCCGTGGACGACGACCCCGAGGGCGCGATCGTGCCACTCGAGCCGGGCGAGCTCCTCGGCGCGCGCGCGCACGCCGGGGAGGCGCGTCGCGCAGACAGCGTCGTAGTTGCGGCGCGCGATCTCCGGCAGGTTCATGAACCGCGTGTAGTCCCCCTCGCCTGCGAGGGGCGGGGCCGCCCGCGACGGGCCCAGGGTCACCAGCCCCTCGCTGTGGCACAACAGGCCATTCGCGAGGACCGCCACCGGCGTCGCGAAGCGCCGGCCGAGGTCGACGGCGAGGGCGGGCACCTCGAGCATCTCCTGGTGGGTGCGCGGCTCGAGGATGGGGACGCCGCAGGACTTGAGGAAATAGCGAGGATCGACGAGGTACTGGGTGGAGCTCGGGACGAAGTCCGAGGCCACGTATATCACGAGCGCGCCGCGCGCCGCCGTGAACTGGGCGACGCTCGCCACCACGTCGGCCGCCTGGAACAGGCCCGGCACCTTCATCGTGACCACGGCGTCGGCGCCGGCCATGGTGACGCCGAAGGCGAGCGCCGTCGCGGTCGCCTCGTTCACGGACCAGCCGACGCACATACGGTCCTGCACGAAGCGCAGGCCCTTATCGATGACCTCCGTCGAGGGCGTCCCGGGGTAGCCGTCGGCGGCGCGAACCCCGGCGCGGACGCAGCCGAGGGCGAAGGCGACGTTCCCTTGCAGCACCGCGCGGGCGCCCGCCGGGGCGTCGACCAGGTCCTGGAAACGGGCGCTCATGGTCTCAGCACCCGAGGAAGCCCCGGGGCAGGCGCGCAAGGTCCGCCGGGAGCTCCGGCCCCGTCCCGGCCGACGGGGCCGCGGCGGCGGGCGCGGCGGCGCCGTCCGCCCGCGGCACCGCGAGGTCGCGCACGGCCTCGAGGAAGGCGCCCGTCTGCTCCTCGGTCCCGGTGGTCACCCGGACGCACCGGGCGAGCCGCGGGTGGCGCATCGGCCGGACCACGATCCCGCGCCGGAGCAGGCGCCGGCTCATCTCCTCGGACTCCGCCGGGCACTCCAGGAGGACGAAGTTGGCCCCCGACCCGCGGACCGCGAGGCCGAGGTCGGGGGACTGGCGCACGAGCAGCTCCCGGGAGCGCCGGTTCAGCGCCAGCGTCCGCCGGACGTGATCGCGATCCTCGAGGGCGACGCGCGCGGCCACCTGGGCGGCGGTGCTGATGGTGAAGGGGATGCGCACCCGCTTGAGCCAGCTCGCGACGTCGCGGTTCGCCACCGCGTACCCGACGCGCAGCCCGGCGAGGCCGTACACCTTGGAGAAGGTGAAGAGGAGCACGAGGTTCGAGTGCCGGGTCGCCAGCTCGAGCGCCTCCGCGGCGGCGCCCTCGACGTACTCCGCGTAGGCCAGGTCGAGCACGCACAGCACCGTCGACGGCAGGCGCGCCACGAAGTGCTGCAGGTCGGCGCACGGGATCCGCGCCCCGGTGGGGTTGTTCGGCGAGGCGAGGAACACCAGCTTGGTGCGTCGCGTGATGGCGGCGAGCATGGCCTCGAGGTCGTAGCCCAGCGCCTCGTCGAGGGGGACGACGACCGGCCGGCCCCCCGCCACGCGGGTCACGGTCTCGTAGACCGGGAAGCACAGGTCGGCCATGAGCGCCTCGTCCCCGGGCCGCAGGTAGGCGTCCGCGAGCAGGCGCATGATCTCCGTCGAGCCGGCGCCCACGACGATCTGCTCCGGCGCCACGTCGAGCCAGCGGCCGAGCGCCGACTGCAGGCAGTGGCCCTCCTGGTCCGGGTACATGTGCAGCTCGAGGCTGGACGGCGCCAGGGCGTCGATCACCCGCGGCGAGGGGCCAAGCGGGTTCTCGTTCGAGGCGAGCTTGATGACCCGCGACAGCCCGAGCTCCCGCCGGACCTCCTCGATCGACTTGCCCGGCTCATACGGGCAGATCATCTCGAGGTCAAGACGGCGTGCAACTGCCGATCGCTCCTGGCACATGATGGTCCTCCTTCCCCGCCCCATCCCCCCGAGGTCGCCCGCGTCCCGAGGACGCGAGGATGCGCGCGTGAGTCACCGATGGTCGTTGCCCTCCGGCTCGCCACCGCAGTCGACGAGCTCGTACGCGAAGGCGGGGCCGCCGCGCAGGCGGAAGGTCGCGATCGCGCGCCCGTGCCCGCCCACCCGGACCGCGCCGATGAAGGCGAACCGCGAGTCCCCCTGCAGCCGCGCGACGAGGTCACGCAGCCCGTGGGCGCGGTAGGCCACGTGGTGCAGGCCGTCCTCGTCGCCGCGGAGCGGGCAGTCCCCGCCGATCACGGCCAGGAGCTCGAGGGGCGCCGCGCCGCCCTCGACGAAGGCGACGCGCAGCCCCACCTCGGGGTGATCGGCGACCGCCACGCAGCGCAGGCCGAGCGGCGCGAGCCGCGGCGCGAGCGCGTCGAGGTCCGGGACCTTGACGCCGACGTGGTGGACGGCGCCGAGGCCGGCGATGGGCGGCCGCGGCAGCCCCGGCAGGCCGGCCAGGATGTCGGCGAGGATCAGCATCGCCCGGGTCACGTCCAGCTGTTCGCGACGAGCTCGGGCGTCGCGCGCTCGAGCACCGCGATGTGGTTCTCGCCCGCGCCCGGCGACAGCATCATCACGACCTCGCCGGCCGCGAGGCGCTTGGCCTCGATGGCCTCCAGGAGGTTCGTCGGCACCGACGCGCAGGCGATGTTGCCGTAGCGCTCGTAGCTCTCGAAGAGGCTCTCCTCGGACACGCCGACGGCCTCGCGCCAGGCGTAGGGCGCCCAGCGGATCGGCTGGTGGGTCACGAGGAGGCGCACGTCCGGCGGGGTGAGCTTCGCCTTGTCGAGGGCGGCCAGCGCGACCTCGGCGGTGTACTCCTTCGACTTCTCCGCCACTCCCTGGAGCGCCTGCGGATCGAGGAAGGTGACGTACTCCTTCGCCTGGGTGGGGCTGAAGCTGGACTCCACGTGGAGGAAGGGCTGCCGGCGCTTGTGGACGATGGCGGCGTGGAGGTCCCCGTGGCTCGTCGAGTGCGAGGCGAGATACCCGTAGCCCGGCGGCACGCGGGTCATGATGGCCGCCACCGCGGCGTCGCCGGCGCACGGGCTGTAGTACTCCGAGCGATCGATCACGCAGGAGCCGATGTAGCTCGACACCAGCAGTATCCGCTGCTTGATGCCGGACCGGATGAGCCCCGCCGCGAGCTCGCACATGGTGACGAACGACGAGCAACAGCTGTCGATGTTGTAGGCGCCGGCGTTCCTGAGCGCGAGCTTGTGCTGGACGAGGCAGGCGTCGAGGGGCACCGGCCGGTCCGGCACCATCGTGGTCACCATGACCAGGTCGATGTCGTCGGGGTTCACCTGCGTGGACACGATCGCCATCGCCCCGGCGATCGTCTCGGCGTCCGAGCCCAGCATGGGGTGTGGGTGGATCGAGTGGCTCACGGAGAAAGGATCGAGCGGCACCCGCCGACGCTCCTTCGATCCGGAGAAGGGGTCCTTGCGTTTCTTCTCCGGCAAGCGCTCGAGCCAGGCAGGGAACCACGGCTGGCTCTCCCAGCCGCTGTGGTTCGTCTCGACCGTTCCGGGCAGGACGCCGTCCTGCTCGATCTGGTCGATGTACTCCGCCGGCAGCGAGGCCCTGCTGCGCAGGAATCTCGTGAGCGCGTGCCGCCGCTCCGGCGACAGCGGCTTGCCGGGAATGTAGCCACCGAGTCCGATGAGTCCAGCCGTGTACATGATTCGCTCCTTGGCTCAGAATCGCTCGAAGCCCTCGTCCTTGTGCCTCTTCGTCCCCGCCGCGCCGACCGCGGCGAGCGCGGCCGGGCGGCCCTCGCCCTCGGCGGGCGGCGCGGGCCGCGGGTCCGGCGACGCGGCCGCCAGCGGGCGGCGCACGGGGAGCGCGGGCCGCTCGTAGCCGTCCTTGATCTCGAAATACGAGATCAGCTGCCGCAGCGCCGCCGCCTGCGAGGCGAGCTCCTCGGCGGTCGAGGCGAGCTGCTCCGCGGAGGAGGCGCTGCGCTGGGTGACGGCGTCCACCTGCGCCATCGCGAGGTTCACCTGCTTGACGCCCGCCGCCTGCTCGGTCGAGGCGGCGCTCACCTCCTCGACGAACTCCGCGGCGTGCAGGATGGAGGGTAGCAGTCCGCCGAGGAGCTGCCCCGTGTGCTCGGCGGTCTTGACGCTCTCGTCCGCGACCTTGCGCACCTCCTTGGCCGCGGTCTGGCTGCGCTCGGCGAGCTTGCGCACCTCGGCGGCGACAACGGCGAAGCCCCGCCCGTGCTCGCCCGCGCGCGCGGCCTCGATGGCGGCGTTGAGGGCGAGCAGGTTGGTCTGGTAGGCGATCTCCTCCACGAACGAGGTCTTGTCGGCGATCGAGCGCATCGCCGCGACCGTCTCCTGCACCGCCTTGCCGCTCTCCTCCGCCTCGCGCGCGTTCTTGATCGCGATCTGCTCGGTCTTGCGGCTGTTCTCGGCGTTCTGCGCGATGGAGGCGGCCATCTCCTCGAGGCTGGTCGAGGTCTCCTCGACGGAGGAGGCGGTCTCCGCGGTGCCGCGCGAGAGCGCCTGCGCCGTCGCCGACACCTGGCTCGCGGCCGCCGCCATCGCATCGGTGCCGACGCGCGTCTCGCCGATGACGCGCCCGAGCTCCTCGGACATCGTGCGCATGGCGTTCTGGAGCCGCCCGATCTCGCCGCCTTGGTCAGCCGTCAGGGTGCCGCGCAGGTCCCCGGCCGCGACCCGCTCGGCGGCGCTCACGGCGTCGAGGATGGCGCGCCGGACGCCACGGATGAACAGGTACGCGGCGATGACGCTGCCCGCGAAGATGATGAGGGTCAGAATGGTCATGACGCGCGAATACGAGTCGCGGTCGGCCGCGATCACCGCGGGCATCGCATCGAGGCGGCGGCTCTCCTCGGCCAGCCGGCCGTCGAGCACGCGCTGCACGCGCTCGGCCGTCGCGGTGCGGGCGGGCGCGGCGGCGGCGAGCGCCTCGGCCGGGGTCCCGAGCCGGTTGGCGACGGCCGCCTCGAGGGTCGGCTCGAGCGCGCGCCGGTACTCGTCGAGCTCCCGGCGCAGCTCGCTCGCGGCCGCCTTGCCCCCGCCGCCGGCGCCGGTGGCCTCCCAGACGTCGACGTTGCCGCTCATGCGCTGCATGAGCTCCCGCCACTGCCGCAGGCGCTCCTCGACCGCGGCCGGGCTGCCGCTACGCGCGAGCGTTTCGCTGGCGAGTCCTTCGGCGCGGGCGAAGCTCACACGAGCGCTCTCGAGCCCGCGGCATGCGGGCACCAGGGTGACGAAGGCTCGCTGCGCATCACGGTCGATGCTCGCGATCGTGAGGAACGTCGTGGTCGCGGCGATGGCGATGAGCACCACGGCGAGGCTGAAGATGAGCGCGAGTCGGGTGCCGAGCGTCAGGTTCCGAAACACGGGGCTGCCTCCTTGCGTTGACGAGCGACGCGGATCAGGCGCGTCCACCGAGCCGCGTCACCAGCTCGCGCAGCTCCTGGAACGCGAACGGCTTGCGCAGATACGCGGTGGCTCCGCCCTCGAGGCCGCGGCGCACGTCCTCGTCGCGCCCCTCGGTGGTGACCATGACCACGGGAACGCGCTGGCTCGTGCCCTGCGCGGCCAGCCGCCGCAGGCACTCCAGGCCATCCATCACCGGCATGTTCACGTCGAGCAGGATGAGGTCCGGCTCGCCCTCCTTCGTGATCCAGGCGAGCGCCTCCTCACCGTTGCGGGCGAAGGAGAGCGTCAAGTCGCGCATCCGGCCGAGGAGCTGGCGGCAGAGCGCGTGCACGAGGTTGGAGTCATCCACGACGAGGAGCTTCTTCATCAATGCCTCCCATGAGGTCTCAGCCGGGGCGGAACGAATCACGGGCGGTCATGCCTGGCCGCCTTTTCCAGGTCCTCGAGATGTCGTCGCGCGGCGAGCGCGACCGACGCGTCGGAGTCCATGATGAGGGTCTCGAGCAGCGCCGTATCGCAGCAGCGCGACACGGCGTCCGCGACGACGCGACGCACCCGCGCGTCCGAGTCGCGCACCGCCATGAACACGTGCCGCAGGGCCACCGTCGAGCCGCACACGCCGAGGGCCTGGATGGCCGCCATGCGGGTGGCGGGTTCGGGATCCGCGACGAGGCGGACCAGGAGGGGCTCGCTCGCGGACTCGTGGAGCGCGGCGAGGGCCTCGATCTCCGCCGGCCGGCGCGGCGGCTGCTCGCTCAGCAGCGCCACGAGGCGGCCGATGGCGCGCGCATCGCCGGCCTGACCGAGGGCGCGGATGGCATCCGCCCGGGTCTCCGCGTCGTGCTCGATCGCGAGGAGGAGGAGGCGGCACACGCGCTCGCCCCGTGAGCGGCCGAGGGCGCGCACCGCCTCGCGGCGGACCGCGGCGTCGCCGTCGTAGAGCAGGGCCTCGACCGTGCCCAGGAAGTCGCCCGGCTGGCGCATCGCCGCGGCCACCGCGGCGCGCCGCACCGTCGGATCGGTGTCGTCGAGGCAGGCCGTGAGAAACGCGGCCTGCGTGGGGTGAGGGTTGCCGCGCATGATCTCGAGCGCCACGGTCTTGCCCGCCCCGGCCGTCGCCGGATCGGCCAGCAGCGCCGCGCTCACGGCGGCCGCGTCCATGCGTCCGAGCGCCGCGCGGGCGGCCTCCCTGACGGCCTGGGCCGGGTCGTGGAGGAGGCGCACGATGGCTGACACCGCGTCAGCTTGATCGAGGCGGGCCAGGGTGTGCACCGCCGCCGCCCGCACTTTCTCGTCAGGGTCCGTGAGGAGGGCGGCGACGTGGGGGACGCAGTCGCTGAGGCCGAGCGCGCCCACGCACTGGCAGGCGAGGACGCGGACCTCCGCGTTGCGCTCGCCGAGCCCCGTCTGCAGCGATGGGCTGATCTCCGGGCCGATAGAGACGGCGCAGAACTGCAGCACCTCGGCCAGCATCGGGTCGCGGCCCGCGAGGACGAGCGTGGTGTAGAGCGGCTCGAGGCGGAGGGCGCGGATGATGGCCGCCGCCGCGGTCCGGATCTCGAGGTCGTCGGACCACTGGCGCTCGATGGCGCCCAGCACCTCCATGATGCGCTGGTGCACGCCCATGGCCTCCGGCGAGCTGATGGCAGCCCACTCGCGGATGTTGCGCAGCGCCCCCGGGTCGGGGTGGTGCTCGAGGACGCCGCCGATGGCGCGCAGGCACGACGCGAAGGACCCGGCGTCCTCGCTCTCGCGGAGGAGCATCGCGAGCGGGCCGAGCGCCTCGACCGAGCCGATCTTGCCCAGGGCATCGATGGCCATCTCACGGACCGATTCGTCGCCCAGCAGCGGCAAGAGCGCCTCGACCGCGTGCGGGTCGCCGATCTCGCCCAGGGCGTGCACCGCGGCGAAGCGCAGCCACGGGTCGCGGTTGAGGAGCTTCACGATCTCGCCCACTGCGACCGTGGCCCGCAGGCGCGCCAGGCTGTCGACCGCCGCCTGGGCGACGTTCAGGTCCTCCTGGTCGAGGAGCCGGACGAGGTGCGGGATCACCGCCGGGTCGCGGGTGCGGCCGAGGGTGCCGGCCGCGAACATGACCACCTCGGGATCCGGGTGGCGCAGGGCGCGGATGAGGCTCGGGACGCTGCGCGCGCCGCCCTGCGCCAGCGCCTCGAGCGCCGCGTTCCGTCGGCCGGCGTCGTCATGGTCAGCGACGAGCTCGATGAGATCGGTGGGATCCGCGGCGTGGGCCGCCTCGTCAATGGCTCGGTCCCGGCGATGCTGGTCGCGATCGCTGAGGGCCAGCAGCAGGGCCTCGCTGAGTGAGCTGGGCGCGCTGTCGAGCGCGCTCGCCGAGGTTACCAGGTCGTTCACCATTCTCGGGACCTCCGACGAAATCGGGTCAGGATCTCGCTCGCGATCTGCGGCAGCGACACCAGCGCGTCGGCCGCGCCGCGGCGCACGGCCTCGCGGCCCATGCCGAAGACGACGCACGACTCCTCGTCCTGCACGAGCGTGGGCGCGCCCGCCGCGCGCATCTCCGCCAGCCCCTGCGCGCCGTCGTCGCCCATGCCGGTCAGGAGGACGCCGACGGCGGCGGGACCAGCGGCCCGGGCCACGGAGCGGAAGAGGACGTCCACACTCGGGCGGTGCCGGCGGACGGGCGGCCCGTCGACGAGGTCGACGACGTAACCGTGGCTCTGCCGCGTGATGATCAGGTGGTGGTCCCCCGGCGCGACGAGCGCCCGGCCCGGTGCGACGGCGTCGCCGCGCGCGGCCTCGCGCACGGAGATGCGGCACGCCTTGTCGAGGCGGGTCGCGAAGGCGCCGGTGAAGGCCGCGGGCATGTGCTGGACCACGACCACCGCTGGGCCGTCGGCGGGCAGGCCCCCGAGGATTGTGGCCAGCGCCTCGGTGCCACCGGTCGAGGCACCGATGGCGACCACGGCCCCGCTCGGCGCGCCGGCATAGGGCCGGAGTGGTGGGAGGACCGCGTCGGCGGTGAGCTTGGGCGCGGGGCTCGCGGCCGCGGGCGCTCGGGGGCGGGCGCCGGCCGCGGCGCGGATGATCTCGATGATCGCCGGCGCGTGATCGCGCAGGAACGCCGCCACCCCGAAGCGCGGCTTGGCGACGACGTCGATCGCCCCCTCCTCGAGGGCGCGCAGGGTCGGCTCCGTGTCCGGCAGGGTGAGGTTCGAGCACACGAGGACCGGGATGGGATCCTCGGCCATCACCCGGCGCAGGAAGGTGAGGCCGTCCATGTGCGGGAGCTGCAGGTCGAGGACGATCACGTCGGGGCGATCACCCCTGATCTTGCGCAAGGCAATGAGCGCGTCCGCGGCCACGCTGACCCGCAGGCCGCCCGCCTGGACCAGGGCGTGCGACAGCACCTGCCGGGTCACGGCCGAGTCGTCGACGACGAGGACGTGGGTCAGGGGCGGGCTCATGACGTCAGGCCCCCCGCCCCGACCTGCGGGCGCGCGGCTTGCGTGTGTACACCGCCGGGGCCACGCACGAGCACTCGAGCCCGCGCACGTCGGCCAAGGTCTCGGCGTGGCCGAGGAACAGCAGGCCGGAGGCGCCGAGGCAGCCGAGGAACCGTCGCACCACCTCGAGCTGCGCCGCGCCGTCGAGGTAGATGAGGACGTTGCGGCAGAAGATCAGGTCGAAGCGGCCCGCCGGGTACGGATCGCGGGCGAGGTTGTGTCGCAGGAAGCGGACCACGCCCCGGACCTCGGGCCCGACCTTCATCCACTGGCGCTGCTCGCCCGTGCCGCGCAGCATGAAGGCCGTGAGGTGTCGCGGCGGGATCTCCTTCGCCCGCGCGAGCGGGTAGCGGCCGGCGCGGGCCGTCTCCAGCGCGCGCGACGATAGATCGGTGGCGAGGACGTCCACGGTCCAGCCGGAGCCGGGCGGAAAGCGCGCCAGGATCACCATCGCCAGGGAGGCGGGCTCCTCGCCGGTGGCGCAGCCCGCGCTCCAGACCCGCAGGACCCGCTCGCGCTCGCCGCGGTCGGCCTCCGCGGCCCAGGTGGCCAGCAGGGAGTCTTCGAGGAGCGCGAAGTGCCGGAGCTCGCGGAAGAAGCGCGTCTCGTTGGTCGACACCGCGTCGAGCAGGTGGACGATCTCGTCGGAGGCCTCGTGCGACTCGAGCAGCCGCAAGTAGTCTTCGAAGTCGGGCATACCCAGCGTCCGCAGGCGCCGGGACAGGCGGTTCTCGAGCAGGGTGTGCTTGGAGTCGGTGAGGTGGATCCAGGACTCGCGCTGCACCAGATCGCGCAGCATGCGGAACTGTGACGGCGAGAGGCACAGCGCGCTCGGGGCGCCGGTCACGGGTGCGCCCCCGGCGCGGCGACGCAGGCCTGCAGCGCGGCGCCGCGCTCGCGTTCGTCGAGCAAGTGGTCCAGGTCGAGCAGCAGCACGAGCCGCCCGCCGGCGGCCCCGACCCCCGCGAGGTGCTCGATTCGCAGCCGGAGACCGAGCCGGGGCACCGGCCCCACCTCGGCGGCCGCGAGATCGAGGACCGCCCCGATCTCGTCGACGATCAGGCCGACCCGCAGGCCGGGGCCGTCGGCCACGACGACGCAGGTGCGGGGGGTGAGGATGAGGGGCGGCTCGCCGACCTTGACTCCCACCTCGACGAGCGGCAGCGGGCCGTCGGCGAGCGGCAGCGTACCGCGCAGGCATCCGGTGCCCGGTGCGCTCGGGCCCACGAACGGCACGATCTCCCGCGCGCGCAGCAGATCGATGCCGTACTCGCCGCCGCCCACGCGAAAGGTCAGAACCTGGCGGCCGGCGGGCAGGCTCACGAGGACGCACCCCCGCCGGCGCGGCTCGTCGCCTCGCGCAGCAGCCCGGGAACGTCGAGGACGAGGGCCACGCGCCCGCTCCCCAGGACGCTCGAGCCCGAGACCGCGCGCGCGGCGCGCAGCATGGGGCCGAGCGGCCGGATGACGGCCTCGCACTGGCCGTGCAGCCGGTCGACGACCACGGCCGCCCGCCGGTGCCCGTGCCGGAGCACCACCAGGCTCTCGCGGGCGCCCTCACACGCGGCCACGCCGAGCACGTCGTGGAGCCTCACGTACGAGACCGGCTGGCCGCCCAGGTACACGATGCCGTGGCTCCCGCGCGCCGCCTCCTGCCGCATGTCGATGCACTCGGCGACCGCGTCCAGCGGGATCACGTAGGTCTCGCCGCCGACCCCGACCACGAGCCCGTCGATGACCGCGAGCGTGAGCGGCAGCCGGAGCCCGATGGTCGTGCCCTGACCCGGGGCGGTCGTCACGAAGACGCTGCCGTGCAGGTCCTCCACGCTGCGCCGCACGACGTCGAGGCCGACGCCACGCCCCGAGCGCTCCGTCACCGTGTCGGCCGTGGAGAAGCCCGGCTGGAAGACGAGCTGCTGCAGCTCCTCCTCGGAGGGCTGGGCGGTGTCGGCGATCTGGCCGAGGGTTCGGGCGCGCGCCGCGACGCGGTCCAGGTCAAAGCCGTTGCCGTCGTCCATCACCTCGAAGACCACGCCGCGCGGCTCACCGCGCGCGCGCAGCGTGATCTGCCCGTAGGCGTCCTTGCCGCGCGCCTGGCGCACCTCGGGCAGCTCGATACCGTGGTCGACGGCATTGCGGATGAGGTGTGTGAGGGGGCCGCGCACGCCCTCCATGACGGTCGTGTCAACGAGCACGTCGGCGCCCTCGACGCGGAAGCCGACGTGCTTGCCTTGTTGCGCCGCGGCTTCGCGGACGACGTAGGAGTACCGCCGCAGCAGCGGCCCGACCGGCACCATGCGCACCCGCAGCACCTGGTCCTGCAGCTCCGTGAACAGCCGCTCCGCATCGTGGAGCTCGTCGAGCGCCGCCACGGCCGCCGGGCCGGTCTGCGCGAGCAAGGTCTCGAGCCGGCCGCGGGCGACGATGAGCTCGCCCGTGAGCTCGAGCAGGCGGTCGAGCCGGTCGAGACCGATGCGCAACGTCCGCAGCCGCTCCGCGCCGTTCTGGGCGGGGGTACGCACCGCCGCCCGGCCCGCGTCCGCCGCATCGCTCTCGAAGCCCTGGGCCCGCGCCATGGCGAGCGAGAGCGCCGCCAGGTCGGCCGCGGAGAGCTGCGCCTTCGCGTGCACCATCTGCCGCAAGGCATCGGCCGCGTGCAGCAGCACCGAGGCGAGACCCGGGCTCGGAGGCATCGCCTTGCGGCGGAGCTGGTCCAGGATCTCCTCCATCGCGTGCGCGTACTCGACGATGTCCGCGAAGCCCACCGTCGCCGCGCTGCCCTTGATGGTGTGCGCGCTGCGGAACACCGCGCGCACCGCCTCCTCGTCGCCGGGGCGCGCCTCGAGCGCGAGCAGGCCCTCCTCGAGGTCGCCGAGGTTCTCCTCGGCTTCCGCCAGAAACAGCTGGAGCATGAGCCCGAAGTCGATGTCCATCCCACTCTTCCGTCCCCGGCCGCGCCGGGGCAGGCTCCCGCTATGGGGCGGTGACGGCCTGACGCGCGCCGGCGCCCACCTCGCCCAGGTCGAGGACTCGCCCGAGCGCGAGCACGTGGGCGACCCCGGCGCGCAGCTGCGCCACTCCGGCGAGGAGGTCCGCGGGGACCGCCGTACCGAAGTGCGGCGCCGGCTCCAGCGCGAGCTCATCCACCACTTGGTTCACGGAGTCGACGAGCAGGCCCGCCGCGGTCGGCTCGCCGTCGACCTCCGCGTCCACGACGACGATGCAGGTCGTGGGCGTGACCGGGGTCGCTGAGCGGCCGAAGCGGATGGCCAGGTCCATGACGGGGATCACCGTCCCCCGCAGGTTGATGACGCCCCGCACCGCGCGTGGCAGCGTGGGCACCCGGGTGATCTCACCGCACTCGATGACCTCACGAACCACGGGGACCGGCAGCGCGTACGTCTGTCCGTCGACGCTGAAGGTCAGATACTGACAGATCGTATCGGTCATTGCGCATGCCCCCTGCGCCTGCGAGGAGGAGGTTACTCGATCAACGACGCTAATTCAAGCGCTCTGATCACTCGCAGTATGCTCCGTCCCGGGCAAGGTACTACCTTACACCGGGTAAGACCAATCAGGGGGCAAGGGAAGGCGCTGGCACGCATCCTGGCCGCACCGGGAATTTCTGCAGCGCAGAACGGAGGTGGGGCGCGCTGGGCTGCCTCGTACTTCAGCATGGAGCCGGCGCCAGTCCGTTGCTGATGGCGGCAGCCGTGCGATCGGGTGGTAGGTGGCGTGCAAGAAGCTTCCTGGGCCACCTTGGCGCTGCTGACCGTTCGCAGACCGCGCGCCTGACCGGTGATTCATGCTAGCTGAATCTACCAGAAACGTACCTGGGCTTACGGAGCAGCATGCGAACATGCCCTCGTAAATCGTTTCGCTCAAGACGAACAATTGTCGTTGAATATGCGCGGCGGAACATGGTAAGTACTGGTTGCTGGGCCACATGCAATTCCTTTGCAGTTATTTCATGGTTCGCCCATTGATGTAATGGCTCATCAACGAATCTGGAAGGAGGCAGCAAATGAGTAGAAGACCGATTGGCATCGTTCTGCTCGTTTCACTGTTGTCGCTCTCCCAGCAGGCGCTCGCCCTGGACCTGGTGTCCGTCGACACGGTCCAGCGGACCGAGCTGCTCGACCAGATTCACGCCGGCTACACCGACCAGCTCACGTGGGAAGACGCGTACACGAGCTACGTCGACGTGCACGGGTACGTGCCGAACGTGACCGCCGATTTCGCCTGGAACTACGTCCAGGACATCTACAACCTCCAGGAGTGGACGATCTCGGTCCGCAACGTCCAGCCCATGTCGGATTGGCAGGGGCGCACCCGCTACGCGGCCACCGAGGCCATGCCCCCGGGCGGGTACGACTACTTCCTCGAGCGGAAGGATCCCGAGTCGCGGACGATCGACTGGTGGGTCGGGAAGGCCCCCGAGGACATCTGGATGCGCTACTCCATCCGCATCGTCGACGCGCAGGAGGTGCTCGGCAAGCCGGGCATCGTGATCACCTGGGTCAACTTCGGCCACGAGAAGTTCCTGCTCGACCCGATGCTGCATCAGGGCTTCTTGATGATGAAGATCGCCCACGGCATCGAGCGGGACAACCTGGGCAAGATCCTCCAGTGGCGCGCTGCCGGCAACACGGCACCCCTGACGCCCGCGGTCGCGGCGGAGCTGGGGCTCATCAACGTGGAGCTGTACGAGCCGATGTCGATCTGGTTCATGGTCGGGTCTCGGCTCCGCCCCACCGTCTCGTGGAGCGAGCACTACGGCGACTTCATCGGCAACCACTTCTTCCTGCCGGGCGTGGCCGTGCCGGCCGCCTGGAGCTTCGTGACGAACCCCTTCAACATGGAGGACTGGACGGTGTCGCTGCGCAACATCCAGGGGAACGAGACGGAGTTCACGGGCGAGGAGCGGCTGCGGCCGCATGGCCGCCTGCGCGGCAAGATCGTGCGGTACGCGGGCGCGAAGACGATCGACCTGCTGGTCGCGCCGGAGGCGGAGCCCGCGCCCATCATGAACTCGACCCTGCGCGTGCTCGATGGGGCGGAGACGAACGGCATGAGCGGCACCGTCGTCGTCTGGATCACGTACCGGCACGACGGGCTGGACCAGCCGCGGTTCGGCGACTACTGGAAGTACCTGCCGGCCCAGAACAAGATCGACGCGCAGAACATCGGCGCCCTCATCGGCGCGCCCGCGGTCCGGGGCGCCGTCGTCCCGATGCCTGCCTTCTAGCCTAACCCCTCCGCCCACCGCATTACCAACCACCGCCCCGCCCCGCCCCGCGCCGCGCTCGCCGCCGGCGGCGAGACTGGCCCATCCCGACGCCCGCTCACGAACGCGTGCCCGCGGCCCTGTCGGGCTTCGCCGCACGCCGGAGGCCGGGGACTTCTTCGTGCAGCTCGATCGCGCGGGGTAGAGGTCAGGAGGCGGGGGCGGGGGCGGCTACTGCTGCTCGAGCTTGAGCTCCTTGCGCATGCGCTTGAACATGTCCTCGAAGGCGTCGCGCAGGTAGTTCGTGCCGGTGCGGACCTCGGCGGCGACCGACTCGTTGTAGGTGCGCTGCGCCTCGGACCAGATGCGGTCGAGGCCGGCGAACGGATCGGGCTGGCGGACGGCCTGCTCGACGACCGAGCGGTCGTAGAGGAGCACGTCCGAGACGATGACGCGCGCCTTGCGCTGCGCCCGCTGGTGCGGCTCGGTGACCTTGCCGACGCCGGCCGACTTGGGCGGCATCGCGGTGGCCGGCGCGGCGACCGAGGGCACGGCGGGCGCCGGGGCCGCGGGCGCCGGCGCAGGCCTGGGCGGCGCCGGCGGCTCGGGCGCGGGCGCGGGGACCGGCGTGCGGTACGCCTCGAACGGCACGGTCGCCGTGGCGACGCGGGTCGCGGGCTCGGGCTCGAGCTCCGCGGTGGCCTCGTCCTCGATCTCGGACGGCACGGCCGCGAGCGCCGGCGGGGCCGGCTTGACCGGCGCGGGCGCCGGCAGCGGCGCGGGCTTCGCGACCGGCTCGAGCTTCGCGACCGGCTCGGCCTTCGCCGGCGCCGGCTCGGCCTTCGCGGGCGCCGGCTCGACGGCGCGCGCCGCGGCCTCGCGCTTCGCGATCACCATCTTCTCGAGCTCGGCGCGGACCTTCTGCTCGATCTCGACGCGCAGCTTGGCCTCGAGCTCGGGCCGCATGGTCGCCTCGAGGTCCGGCAGGAGGGTGTCCTCGATCTCGCGCCGGATCTTCGGCTCGAGGTCGGCGCGCACCGCCGGCTCGAGCTCGCCGCGGATGCGCTGCTCGATGGCGGGCGTCAGCTCCGCGGTGAGGCTCCCGCGCAGCCGCTCGCCGAGCTCCGCCTCGACCTCGCGCACGAGGGCGGGCCGCAGCCCGGCCTCGAGCGCCGGCTTCAGCTCGACCTCGAGCCTCTCGCGCAGCTCGCTCTCGAGCCCGGCGCGCAGGTCGCCCTCGAGCTTCTCGCGCAGGCCGCCCTCGAGCGCCGCGCGCAGCTCGTCCTTGAGCTTGTCGCGCTCGGCCTGCTCGAGCAGCTTCTGCGCCCCCTCGTCGAGCGGCTCGCGCCCGCCGCACGCGCCGCAGAGAGTCATCTCGCCCGTCGCCCGGGCCAGGTAGGCGCCCATGCTCAGGCACAGCGCCGCGAGGCCCGCGGCGGCGTACCAGAGGCCCGGCTGGCGAAGCGCGAGGAACAGCGGCAGCCCCGCGCCGATGGCGAGCACGATGACCGCGTACACCGCGGAGTACCGCGGCGCCTTGATGAAGGTCATTTCCCTATGACAGCTCTTGCACTTCATCGTCTGGTTGTCCTTGTGGAGGGTGCAACGTCGGCCGCCTGTCGGCGGCCAGGGCTCTGCCACGGCGTGACAGGATAGCAGGCTTCGGGCGCGGGGTGAACCCTCGCGTTGCACCCCCGGCGCCGACGCCGGGATCCCTGGCGGCGGCCGCATTTGACACACCGCCCCCGGGCGCGCGATCCTCGACCGTTCTCCTCGGAGGTCCGGCGTGATGCGTTCCCTGTGTGTCGTCGTGCTCCTCGCCGTCGCCGCTACCGTGCACCCGGGCTGCGACTGCGGCGGCAGCACCCCGGGCGCCACCTGCGACGGCCCCTGCCAGACGCGCGACGGCGGGCCCGACGCCTGCGCCGTCGTCTGCGGCGGCGCCTGCTGCGGCGCGGGCGAGGTGTGCCTCGCCGACCAGTGCGTGGCCGACCAGCGCCCCTGCAGCTCGGACGAGGAGTGCCAGAACGACACCTGCTGCCTCGCCGGCACCTGCGAGCCGTACGGCCCGGGCAAACCCTGCGGCGAGACCAACCCCGCCTGCACGAAGGGCCTCAAGATCGGCATCTTCGCCCCGGTGGTCAAGTGCGAGTGGACCGGCCCCCCGGCGGGCGACCTCTATCCCCAGCACCGCAACGTCCTCGGCACCCCCGCCGTCATCGACTTCCACTTCGCCGGCGCGGCGGGCCGCCCCTCGCTGGTCTTCGTCAGCTACAACGGCGACGACACCGGCATGGAGTCGTGCTCCGACGTCGACCCCACCCGCTTCGGCGTCATCCGCGTCGTCGATGGCCGCGACTGCACCCAGCAGTACACGATCGCCGCCCCGCGGGTGCTCGGCGCCGCGCCGGTCGCGGTCGCCGACCTCGACAACGACGGCCGGGCCGAGATCGTCGCCATGCGCGTCGGCGGCGGCGTGGTCGCGTTCCGCTACGACGCCGCCACCGACCGGTTCAAGGAGGCGTGGAGCCCGACCGTCTACTCCGACTACGGCACCGGGATGTGCTGGTGGAGCGGCCCCTCGATCCACGACGTGAACGACGACGGCGCGCCCGAGATCCTCATCGGCGGCGCCGTGTGGGACGCGACCGGGCACCTGCAGGGCGGGCCGTTCGACTGCGGGGACCTCGACGCGGCCACCGCCTACTGCACGCTCCTGTCGGACAACCTGCGGCCGGACTACGACGGCATCGGCCAGATCCCGGTCGTCGCCCCGCTCGGCGCGCCGCCGGTCGCCACGCTCATCGACGGGGCGAACCTGTGGCACTTCGACGCCGGCTCGCACCGGTGGCAGGCG
>DASXVK010000320.1:0-8392 GCA_036504295.1 Polyangia bacterium | reverse complement strand
GGTCAGCGTCGGCGGGGCGCTGCTCGCGGGGGCGCGCGAGCCCCTCGTGCGCTCGGCGGAGCTCCTCGGCGGCGCCGGCCGGCTGTGGCGCGGCGCGCGCGCCGACCGGCCGGTGGGCGCGGTGGGGCTCGCCGGCCGTGTGTCGCAGTCGCGCGGCTGGGACCTGCGCCGCGTGCTCGCGCTCGGGACCGTGCTCTCGTGCGCCGTCGGCCTCTTCAACCTGCTGCCCTTCCCCGGTCTCGACGGCGGGCGCGTGTGCCTCGAGCTCGTGGAGGCCGGGCGCCGCCGCCGGTTGCCGCCTCGGGTGGCCACGGGCGTGCAAGTGGCCGGCGCCTTGCTGCTCCTGGTGGCGTGGCTCGTGATCACCATCGCCGACGTGGCCGCGCCCCGCTGACGCGGCGGTGACGGCGCCGCGCGCCGCGCGTGCTAGGCTCATCCCCGTGACAGCGATCCCCGCCCGCGCCCGGAGCCGCCGTTGAGCGACCCTGGCCCCCTCGGCCTGCAGGAGGCCATCGGCGAGCTGCTGCAGGAGACCGGCGCCCGGCTCGCGCGGGCGTTCCGGTTTGCGTTCGCCGATCGCGCGTGGCCGCAGCGCTACGGGATGGCCGCGCTCGTGCTGCTCATCCCCGTCGCCGGCTACCTCGCGCTCCTCGGGTGGCAGCGCCGCGTCTACGAGGCCATCCGCCGCGGCGAGCGGCAGCTCCCGCGGCTCGCGCTGCGGGGCGACGTCCGCCTGGGCCTGCCGACGTTCGTGAACCTGCTGCTCTTCTTCAGCGTCCCGCTGCTCGCCGCCGGGCTCGCCAGCCCGCGCCGGGTCTTCCAGCGCGGCGGGCCCGGCTTCTTCGTCGACACGACCGCGACCCTGCTGTGCGTCGCGATCTTCGTCGTCTTCCCCGAGTTGCTGCGGCGGGCCCTGGTCGCGGGCGACCCGCTCGCGGTGGCGCGGCCATGGGCCAGCCTGGTGGTCGTGCGGCGGCGGCCGGCCGCGTACATCGTGACCGGGCTCGCGATGTTCGCCGCCTACCTGGTGATGGCGCTCGGCGGTTACGCGAGCTTCGGGATCGGGCTCGTCCTGCTCGCGCCGCCGTGCCACGTGCTCGCGGCCCACCTCATGACCGAGTGGCAGCACGACGTCGAGGCGAGCGCGCCCGCGGTCAGTCCCGGCGGCTGATCTCCAGCTTGAGGGCGCGCAGCGAGAGGGTGACGTCGAGGATGAACGTCACCATCGAGCCGACGAGCGCGACGAGCGCGAGGCCGAAGACCCAGCCGGCCACGCGGTCGCGCCCGGTGCCGGCGAGCCCCTCGGCGAAGATCGCGAGCACCGTGATCGCGACGAGCAGGATGCTCAGCGCGCCGAGGACGATCGCCACCCGGAGCACCTTGGCCCGCCGCCAGACGACCGCGAGCTGCTCCTCGAGGTGACGCGCGGCGCCGGCGGGCCCCGCGGACTCGACCTCCCGGGCCAGCAGGCGCGCGCGGTCGATCACGCGGCCGTAGCGGTTCGTCATGCTCAGGAGCAGCAGGCCCACGCCGGAGATGACGATGACCGGCGCCAGCGAGGCGGACATGACGCGCACGAGGGCATCGAGCGAGAGGCTCATGGCGGCATGCTATCAGTCGGCCCGCGGCAGGGCCACAGCGCGGCGCCTCACACCTCGCGCGCGCACGCCACGTCGGCGACGGTCTCGATGGCGGTGGCGGCGAGGGCCGCGGCGTAGTCGAGGTCGATGTTCGCCAGCGTGTCCTGCGTGTCGTGGTACCCGGCCCGGTTGAGGTCGTAGTTCTCCATGAAGAGCACCACCGGGATGCCGACGTCGGAGAAGATCTGCCCGTCGGTGTTGTAGAGCGACGAGCGCGGCTCCCACTCGGTGCGGATCTCGCCGGCGAGCGCCAGGTGGGCGAACGGCGGGGGCGGCGCGGCGGCCGAGTCGCTGCGCTGGGCGCGCCCGCGGCCGGCGCGCGCGGGGGCGCGGTTCCACTCCGGCACCCCCGCGTTCCAGCGCTCGCTCGCGAGGTGCGCCCGCAGCGCGAGCCGCGCGGCGGCGGCGCCTTCGCCGGGGGCGATCTGGAAGACGTCGCGCCCGTGCTGGCTGTTGTGGCCGATCATGTCGAGCACGAAGGCGCCGACCACCTGGACGTGCGACACGTCGAGCACGGCGCCGTCCTCGGCCGCGAGGCGGAGCCGCCGCTCGACCAGCGCGCGGGCGAGGGCGCGGGCGCCGAGGCAGTCGGAGGGGAACTCTTCGCCGGTGAGGTGCACCAGCCACACGTCGCGCTCGAGCGCGCCCGCCCGCGCGAGCGGCAAGAGCGCGTCGGCGGCGGCGAGCAAGGTCGCGGTCGCCGAGTGGTTGTCGTCCGCGCCGGCGGCCGCGGCGCGCAGGCCGTCGCCGCCGCGGGCCGGCTCGTAGAGGTCCTCCATGTAGGCGGTGTCGTAGTGGTCGGCCATGATCACCGCCTCGTCCCGCCGCCGCCCCGGGATCATGACGACGATGTTGCGCTCGTGCGCGCTGCGCGACTGGTTGCGCGACCAGCCCTCGGACCAGGGGAAGGCGAAGTCGGTCTCCCAGCGGAAGGTGTGGTCGGCCACGCGCGCGCGGCCCAGCATGCCGTGGGCCTCGATGAGCGCGCGGTGGCGCGCGTGCAGGTGGTCGCCGAGCTGCTCGAGATCGCGGCGCGCGCGGCGGGCGAGGTGCGCGGCGCGGGCGGCCTCGCCGCCGGTCTTGCCGGCGTTGGCGGCCACGGTGTCGGCGTTGTCCTTGGCGCGGAACTCGCCGTGCGCGAGCGCGGCGATGGTGGCGAAGAGGCGCTCCTCGAACGCGCGCGTCCGGGTGCGCGCGAACGTGCGGGCGGGGCCGAGGTCGGCGGGACGGCCGAGCAGCGCCCGCAGGCGCCGCGCCAGCCGCACGCCGCCGGCCCGCTCCGTCCCCAGCCCCGGCAGTCGCGCGAGCCAGTCCTCGAGGCTGACGTCGCGGCCGATCCGCAGCAGCGCCCGCGCGAGGGAGGGCCGCAGCGGGGCCCCGAGGTACTCGCGGAACTCGAGCAGCTTGCGGATGTTGTGGCGGGTCGTCGCGCGCGCCTGGCCGGCCTCGTGGTCGAAGAGCCGCGCCGCCTCGCGGTGCCCCGGGCGGCTGAGGAGCCGCGGCCGCAGGCTGATGCGGGGCAGGTACGACTCCTCGGGCTGCGGCTCGGCGAGGACGTAGCCGAGCGGCGCCTCGTCGTGGAGCACCGTCCCGGTGTCGCCGGGATCGAGCCGCGCGATGAGAGGCCGGTGCCAGAACAGCTCGCGCCGGCCCGCGCGCATGGGCGGGTAGTAGAAGCGGTAGCCGTAGCGGCCGCCCTCGCCGGCGGCCTGCGCGGCGCGCTCCAGCTCGAGCACCGTCGCCCGCGGCCCGTCGAGCAGGAGCTCGTAGTCGTCACGCCACATCTGGGCGTTGCGCGCCATCGGCTTGTCGTACAGGCCGAGGTGGTCGGGGTTCGTGGAGAAGAGCGCCACCGAGACGTGGTCGGCGAACGCGCCCTCGACGCTGAGGCTCTCGTCGCGGGCCCGGCGCTGCCACCGGTGCGTGCGCACCACGTGGGGCACGACCTTCTCGCCGCCCGCGACCTCGTCGAGCCAGCCCGACTGCGGGATGCGGATCGTGTAGCCGCCCTGGACGCGCGGGAAGAGGTGCAGCAGCGGGATCTGCTGCGCGCGCGGCAGCGAGCGCGCGAGCGCGGCGTAGCCGGGGTGGTGAAAGAAGACCAGGCTGCCCGGGCTCGGCACCAGCCGCAGCTTCCCGCCGAGGTACGCCCGCCGCACCGCCGCGGGCAGCGTGGCGAAGGGCCGGAAGGTGACGAGGACGCGGACGCCGCCGAGCGGCCCGCGCTCGTCGAGCAGGAGCCGCGCGGCGAAGGCGGGCACCTCGGCGGGTGCGGCCAGCACGCGCACCTCGTCGAGCCGCGGCGGGAGCCCGGTCAAGTGGGCGACGACGCGGGCGAAGCGCTGCCGATCGCGCGCGCCGAAGCTCGCCCAGAACGGCGCGGCCGGCCCCTCGTGGCTGGCGCCGAAGATCGTCCAGCGCACGTTGCCCTGATCGTCCTGGGTGCGCGAGAGCGCGAGCGCGAGCGCGAGCGCGACGGGCGCGTCGCGGAAGCGCCCCGCGCGGGCGGCCTCGGCGAGCACCGGCGGCCAGGCGGGGTTGTCGGCGAGCAGGGCGCGCGACATGTCGTGGGCGTGGCCCCGCGCGAGCTTCGCCACCTGATCGAGCACGTGCGCGGCGATCTTGCGCAGGCCTGGCCCGAGCTCCTCGACCTGCTCGTACTCGGTCACGTCGAGCGTCGTCGCCCCCGCGGCCCCGGCCGTGGCGGGCGCGTCCGCGCAGCGCGGGTCGTACGGCTTGAACCCGACCCACGGGGGCGGCATGAGCTCCGAGTACGCCGGGAGCGGGAACCGCCCCGGGCCGACGAAGGCGTGCTGCGCCTCCGCCTCCATCAGCCGCCAGCCCCGCCGGTCGCGCTCGCGCATGCCTGGAGTATACGAGTTGCGCGCCGGCGGCGGCGGTTATAGGTTCCGGGGATGCGCTACCTCGTCGAGTGGCGGGCCGCGGACACGCTGCGGGTCGTCGATCCCACGATGGCGGAGGTCGCGGCCGCCGCGGACACCCTCGCCGCCTACTACAACGAGCCCTACAACCGCGGCATGATGGCGCACGAGGCCGAGATGACCGCGGCCGAGGTGGTCGAGCACTTCGCGCGCCTGCGGGGCGAGGGCGGGCGGCCCGTCCTCCTCGAGCGCGATGGCCTGCTCGTCGGCGACGCGGACCTGCGCCGCATCGTCCCCCCGACCGCGGAGTTCGCGATCATGGTCGGCGTGCGCTCGGCCCAGGGCCAGGGCCTCGGCCTCCGCTTCGCCGTGATGGCCCACGCGCTCGCCTTCGGCCCGCTCGGGCTCGAGCGCGTCT
Organism: Polyangia bacterium; assembly: GCA_036504295.1. Taxonomy (GTDB): domain Bacteria; phylum Myxococcota_A; class Polyangia; order JACRCY01; family JACRCY01; genus DASXVK01. The sequence goes on along the minus strand of DASXVK010000320.1, from coordinate 3,452 downwards.
ACTGCTCGATCATCCCCGCGAACGCGGCCTCGCGCCGCATGTTCGAGAAGCTCGGCTATCTGCCCGACGACAGCCCCGCCGCCCGCGCCTACGCCGACGAGGCCGACGACGTGACGCTCTCGCTCGCGGCGTCCCGGTTCCGCGAGCTCCACGCCGCCGCGCTCCCCGCGCTGCACGTGGCGCCCCGCGCCGACGTGGAGGAGACGCGGTGAAGGGCAAGGTCGTGCTGGTCGGCGCGGGGTGACGGCCGCCGGGGGCCCGTGACGCGTCGACCGCTGCCGGCGGCGTCCCCCGGGCCCCGGTGCTAGGCTGCAGTCGATGCCGTGGCGCCTCGTCATCTTCGTCGTGCTCTGGCACGCCGCCGTGGTCGGCTTCGCCGCCGCGGTCACGGGCCGCGCGCCGATCATCGGCCGGGTGCCGCTCGCGCGCGGCGAGTTCTTCGCCGCCGTCCTCGCGGCGAGCTGGACCGTGTCGGTCGCGGGCCTCTGGGTCATCGCGGGCCTCGGCATGCTGCTGCGCGCGGCGGGCGTCGTGAGCGGCCGCGGGCTGCTCGGCTACCGGCCGCTCTTCGCCGGGCTCAGCGCGCTCGTCGCGCTGCTCGCCGGCGGCCTCGTGTGGGCGCGCTGGGTGGAGCCGCGCCGCGTGACGGTGACCCGGCAGGAGGTGGCGCTCGCGGGCCTGCGCGGCCGCGTGCGCGTCGTGCACCTGTCGGACACCCACTCCGACCCGCGCTTCCCCATCGAGGACGAGGTGGTCGCCCGCGTCAACGCGCTCGCGCCGGACGTCATCGTCTTCACCGGCGACGCGCTCAACCGCCGCGGCCGCGCGCCGGCGTTCCGCGCCATGCTGGCCGGCCTGCGCGCGCGCGACGCCAAGCTCGCGGTGCGCGGCAACTGGGACGTCTGGTACTGGGGCGGGATCGACCTCTTCGCCGGCACCGGCTTCGACGAGCTCACCGCCGGCTGGCGCACGCTCGACACCGCCGCCGGGCCGCTCCACGTCGGCGGCCACGCCTACACCGACGACGCCCGGTGGCGGGAGCTCCTGGGCACGCCGCCGGCGGGCGGGCCGCGCGTCTTCCTCTATCACACGCCCGACTTCGTGCCCGAGGCGGCCGCGAGCGGCCTCGAGCTGTACCTGTGCGGCCACACCCACGCCGGCCAGGTCCGCGTCCCGGGCTACGGCGCCCTCGTCACCCTGGCGCGGCACGGCCGGCGGTTCCAGGGCGGCCGCTACCTCGTCGGCAACCTCGTCGCCTACGTGAGCCGCGGCCTCGGCGTCGAAGCCGGCATCCCGCTGCGCCTCGGCGCGCCGCCCGAGATCGCCTGCCTCGACCTCGTGTCGGCGCCGCCGCCGCGGCGCTGACCTCCGGCGCCCCGCCCCGGGTCGTGCTCCGGCCGGCCGGATCGGCTAGACTTGCCCCGATGTCGTCGCCATCGATCGCCGTCCCCGCATCCGACGCCGCCGCGGCCGCTGACCCGGTCGCGATCCGCCCCGCCATGATCCTCGCCGAGCTGCAGAAGAGCGTCCTCGGACAGGACGCGGCGCTGCGGCACGTGGCGCTGGCCGTCTACAAGCACACGACCGGGCTGGTGCCGGGCAACATCCTGATGATCGGCAACTCCGGCACCGGCAAGACCACCGTCATGGCCGCCATCCAGCGGCTGTACGCGACGCTGCCGGCGTACCGGCCGTTTCGCGCGATGGCGATCGTCAACGCCAACCTGCTCGTCGACCCCGACCGCCTCGAGTTCCGTCCCGACCGCCTGCTGGCCGCCATGGAGCAGCAGGCGCGCGCCACCATCGGGCATCCGGCCACCCCGGAGGAGCTCAAGGCGGCCATGGACCGCGCGACCATCTGCATCGACGAGATCGACAAGCTCTCGGCCATCCTCGCCGGGAAGAGCAACCCCATCGGCATCGTCCTGCAGCAGGGGCTGCTCACCCTGATGGAAGGCGGCACCGTCCCCTACCGCACCCACGCGCTCGTCGACGGCCGCGACCAGGATCGCACCATCGAGATCGACACCCGCGGCATGATGTTCATCTGCGGCGGCGCCTTCGAGGGGCTCTACGAGCAGGTGTACGAGCGCGTCGTGGCCAAGAAGAACGGCGAGAAGCTGCGCGCGACGATGGTCCGGCAGGCCGACGGCGCGATGGGCTTCGAGACCCGCTTCTCGCTCGGCGACTTCTTCAAGCTCGAGGACATCTTCGAGTTCGGCATGGTGCCGCAGTTCATGGCGCGCTTCGACAGCGTCCTGCTGCTGGCCGAGCTGTCGGTGGGCAACCTGCAGCAGATCCTGCTCAAGTCGTTCGACTCGCCGTTCCTGCGCTCGCGGCGCTTCTTCGAGGGGCTGGGGATCGCGCTGCAGATCGAGGACGAGGCGGCCACGCTCATCGCCCAGCAGGCCGCCCGGCACGCCCGCACCGGCGCCCGCGCCCTGCGGCCGCTCTTCGCCGACGTCGTCAACCAGTACGAGTTCGACCCCTGGGAGACCGGCGTCCTGCAGCCGCTGGACGGCGGCGGCTCCCGCCTCGTGGTCACCGCCGAGGCGGTGCGCAAGGTGCTCGGGCTGGTGCGGTAGGGCGGGCCAGGGTCGGCCGGCGTGCCGGGTGGATTGCCGGCGCGGGCGCCCAGGGCGTACGCTGCGCCTTGACGGCAGCGCCGCCAGAGGAGGCACCCGTGGAACGCCGCTGGAGCGCCAAGGACCGGCCCGCGCACGTCGCCCACGCGAGGAACGGCGTCTTCGACCTCGTCATCGTCGGCGGGGGCATCACCGGGGCCGGCGTCGCCCGTGAGGCCGCGCTGCGCGGCCTCTCCTTCTGCCTCGTCGACAAGAACGACTTCGCCTTCGGGACCTCGTCACGGTCCTCGAAGCTGGCGCACGGCGGGCTGCGCTACCTGTCGCAGGGCGAGCTCGGGCTCGTCCGCGAGTCGACGACCGAGCGCAACTGGATGCGCCACGACCTGCCCCACCTCGTGCGGCCGCTCGGCTTCATGTACTGCACCTACGAGCGCGGCAAGGACAAGGCCCTCGCCATCCGGGGCGCGCTCCACGCCTACGACCTGCTCTCCGACAGCTTCTCGCCGCACAGGACCTACCGGCACGCCGAGTTCTTCAGCCCCGCCGTCGTGGAGGAGCTCGAACCGGCCGTGGCGCAGCGCGACCCCGCCCTCGGGGCCATGACCATGGGCGGGCTCTACTACGACACCAACGTCGACGACGCGCGCCTGACGCTCGAGCTCCGATTTCGGCGCGATAGACGATCTGACGGCCGAGCAGCTGAAGGCAGACGCTCCGAGCCCGGCCCATCGCGACAGCCGCGAGGAGGAGGAGGCGCTCTGGCGCCGGCACCGCATTGACACGCTGTCGTTCGCCACGCGGGCGGCGCCGCCGCCCGACTTCACGCCCCCGGCGGGCCCCGGGCCGCTCTGGGAGCCGTTCGGGTCG
>DASXVK010000319.1:0-4856 GCA_036504295.1 Polyangia bacterium | reverse complement strand
CGACGCGCAACCTCCTCCAGTACGAGGCTGCCGCTGGCGTGCGACATCATGTGGCCTTGTCGGTCGTCGGGACCGACCGCCTGGCCGAGGCCAGGCCGACCGATGCCGAGCACGACACGCGCGGATACTTCCGCGCGAAGTTCGCGCAGGAACAGCTGATCAGGGAATCCTCGATCCCGTATTCGATCGTCCACGCGACGCAGTTCTTCGAGTTCGTCAACAGCATCGCCGATGCCGCCACCGACGGCACGACGGTTCGACTGCCACCGGTGCTCATCCAGCCCATGGCGGCCGACGATGTCGCCAAAGAGGTCGCGAGGATCGCCGTGGGCACGCCGGTGAATGGCACCGTGGAAGTGGCCGGGCCCCAACAGTTTGGTCTCGACGAGCTGATCCGGCAGGGTCTCCGCGCCCGCCACGATCCGCGTGAAGTGGTCGCTGACCCTCGCGCGGGCTACTACGGTGTCGAGGTGGACCAGCGCACCCTCGTTCCCGGCAACGACGCGCGACTCGGCGACGTCCGGTTCGAAGAATGGCTCGGTCGGCCCGCGGCCGCGAAGTAGTGGCGTCCAACCTCAGCCCTCGAGCCGCAAGACCCAGCGCTCCTGCTCCGGTGCGCCGGCGCTCCCGGGCCGCACCGCCCGCACGGCGGCGAGCGCCTCCGCGGGTCGCGCGCCGAGGCCGACGAGGCAGGCCGCCGCCACCAGCCCGGTGCGGCCGAGGCCCCCGCGGCAGTGGATGATCACCGTGCGGCCCGCGCGCAGGGCCGCGACGATCCGGTCGAGCAAGCCCCGGAGCGATGCGCGCGACGCGGGCACGGATCCGTCGCGGATGGGGAACCAAGCGGTGGCGAGCCCTCCTGCGCCCGCCCGCGCCAGCAGGTCCTCGATCCGCAGCAGCTGCAGCTCGTGCCGCTCGACGAGACACACGAGCAGGTCGGCGCCGTGCTCCTCGCGCAGCTGCCGCACGTCGTCATCGAGGTCCCGTTCCGCTTCGCCTGGCTCGCACTTGCCCGGCGCACAGGTGAGGCCGAGCCGTCCCGGCACGCCCAAGCCGGCGAGTGGCACGAAGTCCACCGGTAGATCCGCCACTACTTCTTCTCATCCGGCGGGCGCGCCTCTTCCTCCTCCGGCGCCTGATGCCGATCCCCGCCGTGGATGTCGATCGTCGGCTCGCCTGACGGCCCGGACGTCGTGCCGCCCAGGATCTGACCGTCACGATAGGTCAGCTCCGAGCCGCCCGCGTCCTCGTACCCCGCGGCGCCCCGTTCACCCTGGCCCCAGGCGGCCATGGTGCGCGGCTCGGCATGCGCGGGTATCCGCGCGGGGTCGGCGGAGGCGGGCCACACGCCCGACTGCCCGACCTCGTCCTTCCGCCCCGCGCCGCCGCCCGGCTCGCCGCTGTCTCGCTGGTCTGGCGCGCGCGGCCGCTTCGTGTCCCTGGTCTCGCTCATGATGACGACCCCGGTGGAGAAGGTGGTGTCCGGCGGTCAAGAATCAACGGCGGCCAGCCGCGGCCGTCCGCGGCCCGAGCGGCCCCTGGTCGCGCGCGGGTCTCCCCGCGGTCCGGCTGTCGCCCCGCGGGCTGTGCTAGATTTCCGGGCCGATGCCACGCCCCCGCTCATTGCTCTGGGCCTTCGCCGCCGTGGCCGGCGTCTACCTGTACTTCTTTCCGTATTACGCCGGCATCAACAACCCCAACGAGAACGTGCGGCTCTACCTCGTCCGCGCGCTCGTCGACCACCAGAGCTTCGCGATCGACCCGGTCCTGCGCGAGTGGGGCTACGTCAACGATCGCTCGGTCTTCGCGGGGAAGAACTACTCGGCGAAGGCGCCGGGCACGTCGCTGACGGGCGTGCCCGTCTACTACGTGCAGAAGCACCTCTTCAAGGCCCTGGGCTGGCAGCTCACGCGGCCGCGCATCACGTACGCGGCGCGCCTCTTCGCGGTCGTGCTCCCGGTCCTCGCCTTCCTCTTCGCGTTCGGCAAGTTCCTCGAGGGGCGGGGGGCCTCGCCCTTCACCCGCGACCTCGCGGTGATCGGCCTCGCGCTCGGCACCCCGATGGCCGCGTACAGCGTCTGCTTCGTCGCGCACGCGCAGGTCGCGATCTGCGCCTTCGGCAGCTTCATGCTGATCCGCCGCGCGGCCGATCTCGACTGGGAGGGGCTCGCCGGTGCGCCGACGGTCGGCTGGCGCCTCGCGCTCGCGGGCTTCCTCGCCGGCTGGGCGACGATCACCGAGTACCAGATCGCGCTCGTCGCGGCGGTGCTGACGGTCTACGCCGCCGCCGTCCTGCGCCACCGGCGCCGCCTCGCCTGGCTGCTGCTCGGCGCGCTGCCCACGGTCGCGCTGCTCCTCGTCACCAACGCCCTGTGCTTCGGCGGCCCGCTCGAGTTCTCCTACGCCCACCTCGAGAACGCGAGCTTCGCCCACAACACGCAGCAGGGCCTGCTCGGCTTCGCGTCGATCAACCCCGGCATCCTCGCCGAGGCGCTCGGCGGCCGCTCGAACGGGCTCTTCTACTACTCACCGCTGTGCCTGCTCGGCCTCGTCGGGGCCGTCGTGGCGCTCGGCCGGCGGCGGCTGCGCGCCGACGGCGCGCTCGTGCTCGCGGCGTTCGCGCTGCCCACGCTCTACCTCGCGGGGCTCGTCGCCTGGCGCGCGGGCTGGAGCGTCGGGCCGCGCTACATCACCGTCGTCCTGCCGTTCCTCGTCTACGGCGTCGTGCTGCTGTTCCTGCCGCGGACCGACAGCCGCGCGACCCGCGTGCTCACGACCACGGCGGCGGCGCTGTGCCTCACCTCCGTCGTGATCTCGGGCGTCGCGGTGATCTACCCGCACTACCCGCAAGCGTTTCGCAACCCGCCCTTCTCGCTCGCGTGGCCGCTCGTGCGCGAAGGTTACCTGCCGTACTCGTTCGGCTGGCTCGTCGGCTTGCGCGGGCTGCGCGCCGGGCTGCCGCTGGTGCCGTTCATCCTGGCCGCCGTCGCGCTCGTGCTCGCCGGCGACGGGCGCCCGCCGCTCCGCGCGCGCGTCGCCCATGCCCTCGGCGCGGTGGCCGTCGCCGCCGGCTTGATCTGGCTCGCGACCCTGGCGCCGAACGAGCTCCCGGGAATCTACGGCGTGCACCACATGGTGCGCAGCAAGTGGGAGCCCACCGAGGGGCTCCCCAAGCTGGCGCCGCTGCCCACCCCGCCGGCGCGCCCCGCGCCGCCGCGCCCCGCGCCACGACCGGCCCCGCCGCGCTGGCCGGTCGCGCTCCGCCTCGAGGCCCGGCCGCTGGCGCCGTCGCGGGCGCCGTCGCTGGCGCCGCGCGCCGCCCGACTCGCGCTCGACCCGCGGCTGGACGCCATTCTGCCGCCGCTCCCACTCCTCGGGAAGCCCGCGCCGCGGGCGCGGTGACCGAGGGCCCTCACTCCTAGTTGCGCAGCCGGAACGCGACGCAGGCGCCCGAGGTGACCAGGTCGGGCGTGTCGTTCTGCTCGTACCTGGTGCACCAGGGGGCGTGGGGGTACGCGAGGCTGTGGTCCGTGGCGTCGCGGAGCACCTCCGCATCGCAGTAGAGGCAGTCGGCGGCGCAGCGGCCGACGAAGCTGGCGAGCGCCTCCCACATGGCGCACTGGTCCCGCAGCTCCGTCGCGAAGTGCTGCTGGGCCTCGTGCCACGCGGGCTCCCCGCCCTCCGCCCGGGCCGCGCCCACGAGGGCCTGGGCGTCCTCGACCATGTCCGGCGGCGCGTCCAGATCATGCAGCCGGTACAAGAGACGCATGCGCCGGATGATCTTGGCGACGCTCGGGCTCATCAGGGCACCCCCTCTCACGGCGATGGCCCCGCTCCCCCGGTGACCTCATCGGGAACGCGTAACGTTTTTTGATGCCGGTCGCCGGGCGCTGGCCTTCGCGCCCGAGCCGGAGGGCATCGAACACGGCGCGTTTCGGATGTTGCGCCGCCGCGCACCGGCGTTACGGCGTAGCCCGGGTGACTTGAACCGGAACATGCGCGAGACGCGCACACGGAGGCTCCCATGAAGAACGACACGCATGTCGTCGATGCGAACGCCGTCGCCAGACGCGCGTACGACCTGTTCATCGCCCGGGGCGGCGAGGAGGGGCACGCTCTCGAGGACTGGCTGCGTGCCGAGGCGGAGCTCCAGGAGCTGGAGGCCGAGCCGCCGGTCGGGCGGCGGACCGCTGCAGCAGCCTCGGAGCGCCCGTCGGCGCACCGGAAGCACTGAGGCCCGAGGGTTGGACCGCGGCGCGCGCCGCATCACGGGACCCGCGGCCTCGAGCTCGCCGCTGCGAATGCGCGCGTGTTAGGCTCGGGGACGGGCATGCCGCGTCCGCTCCAGGGGCTCATCGACCTCGCGCGCCGCGACACCGGCGCGGCGCTGGCGCGCGCCCGCCGCGACGGGCACGCCGGCGACCGCTGCCACTACCTCGCCTGGGTGGCCCACTACGCCGACGACCGCCGGGCCGGCGCCATCGCCCACGAGGCGCTCGCGGCGTGCGAGGAGCTCGAGAACCCCTACGGCAGCGTCGCGCTCGCCGCCTGGCCGCTGCGCGCGCTGGCCGAGCGCGGCCTGGACGGCGAGTGTGAGCGCGCCCTGCCGCGGGTGTTCGAGCGGGTGCAGCGGCTGGCGAACCCCGTCAACCGCCTCGACGCCCTCGAGCGCGTGTTCCAGGGCGTGTTTCCGGCCCCGCGGGCGCGCCGCCGCGTGCTCGTCGAGCTGATCGCCGCCTGCCGCCAGGCGTCGAGCTGGAAGGCGCCCCGCTGCCTGGCGTGGACCGCCGCGACGCTGGTGGCGGCGCCGGCCGACTGCGCGCTGGTCCTGGCGGCGCTGCCGGACGGCCGGCACC
>DASXVK010000318.1:0-26006 GCA_036504295.1 Polyangia bacterium | reverse complement strand
GCAACCTCTCCATCTTCGGCTACCGCTACGACCTCAAGCAGACCGAGATCCGCGTGCGCACCCGCCGCCTCTCGGTCGTCGGCGCCACGTTCCTCACCGCCGGCGTGCAGTCCGGCGACACCCTCGTCGTCACCGGCGACGGCACCACGCGGGGCGCGACGCGCGACGGCACCTACACCGTCGCGCGGGTGAGCTCCGAGACCGACCTCGAGGTCACCGTGGACCTGCCGGGCGACAAGACGGAGCCGGCGACCATCACGGTCACCGCCCCCGACGGCACGGCGCGCTGCGCGCTCTCGGCGACGGTCCAGTCGGTCACCGCGAGCCAGTTTTGCTACGAGTTCGCCGTCGACAACATCACCCTCGCCTCCACGCTGGCCCCGGCCGGCGGCGAGGAGGGCTGGAACTACGTCCAGGTCACGATCGGCCAGGTGCCGCAGGACGCGCCCCTCGACTTCGGCGAGTTTCGCGTCGGGTGCGTCAAGGCGCGGTTCGTGCGCGCCCTCGACCTCAAGACGCCAGGCGAGGGGGTCATGTCGATCCCCGAGGAGAGCTTCAAGCGCAGCTCGAACCCGGATAACCCGCACGACCCGGAGGTGTTCGACCCCGCCCGCGACTGCATCGTGCCGTCCGGGTGAGGCCGCGCCCCGTGTGGCCCCCAGGAGCCATCACGCCCATGTTTCGACGCCAGATCCCGTGTGCCTGCCTCACCGTCCTCCTCGCGTGCGCGGCCTGCAGCTCGCCCGGCTCCATCGACGGCGACGGCGGCGTGGGCCGCGCGTGCGTGGTCACCGGCCACAACACGCCGGAGAAGGCGATCCCGCTCGCGCTCGGCGATACCTACCCGCCGGTGGACGCGGACCAGGACACCTGCATCTACCCGACGCGCATGCAGCTCTGGTTCAAGGTCGACCTGCCGGCCGACCGGCCGCTCCTGACGGTGCAGGTCGGCTTCCCGCCCCAGGCCCGGTCGAAGGTCAACCTCCAGTACCAGGTCTTCGCGGACCCGGTCGACCTGCAGCACCCGCTCGGCAGCGGCGTCGACCAGGACGAGACGCCGCACGCCTCGCGCCTCGCCGGGACCCACTACATTACGAACCCGGGCACCTACTACGTCATGGTCCACGACGCCGGCGACAACGCGCAGGACCAGTACAGCACCTTCGCGATCACCCTGTCGGCGGTGCAGGATCCCGACCCGAACGAGGCGAGCGGCAACAACGACTGCGCCCACGCCATCGACATCGGCACGGGGCAGGACGGCTTCATCGCGTACCAGGGCGACCGCGACGCCTTCAAGATCAGCGTGCCCGCGGGCGCCAAGATCATCGACCTCACCCTCGACTCGAAGAACCAGCCCAGCCTGGTGCGCTACAAGGCCGAGCTCTACCCGCCGTCCGGCGGGACGCTGCTCTACGAGGACTCGAACCCCGGCGCCGGGGTCACCGCCATCCACACCCGGCGCGCGGTGGTGGGCGCCGGCGGCGACTACTGCGTGCTGGTGCGCGACCTCGACGACACCGCCGCCGACCCGAAGGCCGGCTACCACATCGCGGCGACCATCGTCGACGAGCCCGACACGAACGAGACCTCGGCGCGCAACGACGCGCCGGGGGCGGCGACGAACCTCGGCACCGGCGGCACCCGGACCGGCTTCATCGCCTCGACCGGCGACGCCGACTGGTACGCCGTGCACCAGACGGCGGGCCAGCTCATCGAGGTCGACGCGGAGGGCGCGCCGGCGTCGACGGTGCGCCTGGGCATGACCATGGTGTACCCGCACGACACCTCGCCTTGCAACGCGGCGGCGAACGACTCGTGCGCCTACCTCACCGGCACCGACACGTGCACGCTGCCGACCGACTGCGACTCGAACGTGTGCCAGCGCGGCCGCTGCGCGCTCTTCTGCGACACGAACCTCGACTGCCCCGGGGCCATCGGCTGCTCGGCCCACGCCTGCGCCGGCGCGGCCGTGTGCCTGCCGGAGGGGCAGTGCGGCGTGCTGCAGTACCAGAAGCGGCCGGCGAGCACCGCGCCGAACGCGGTGCACACGCAGCAGCCCGCGTTCGCGGCGACCACCTACGTCGCGATCTACGACACGCACAACCCCCCGGTGTACGACGCGTCCGGGTCCTACACGATGACGTTCACCCAGCACGCCGAGCCCGACGCGGGCGAGCGGGACAACTTCTACAACGCGTTCCTCGCCATCGAGAACCCCGAGCAGGACCCCGGCGACGTGCTCGCGCGCAACAAGCCGTTCGCGCGGGCCCTGCCCATGAACACGACCGTCAACGGCTACATCTCGTACGAGGGGGACATCGACGTGTGGGCGTTCCCGAACCCGTGCGGCACCGGGGACTGCGGCCTGCAGATCACGTACGGCAAGCCGGCCGGGTCGACGAGCTGCACCACGCTCGCGACCGGCGGCCCGGGCGATCCGCTCGACATCGTCTTCTTCGGCTACAGCAACAACTTCGACCTGAAGTTCTCGTGGCACGGCTGCGAGGAGGGGAGCGAGACCGTGTTCGGCGACGGCACCTGCGGCAGCGGCGACGCCGAGTGCGCGTTCTTCTGGGGCCAGGACAGCGACAACTACTACCTCATGGTCCGCGACTGGCACCACAACAAGTGGGATCTGACGCACCCGTACTCGCTGTCGGTGAGCTTCTCGGCGGGCTGTCCGGGCGCCGACAACGGCAACGGCGGGTGCCAGCGGTATCAGGGAACGGGGAACTGCTATGCGTGCCAATAGGGAGATCACGGCGCTGCTCGCGGCCGCGCTCCTCGCGCTCGGCTGCGGCGAGAGCACGAGCGTCACACCGGACGGCGGCCAGCGGGACGCGGCCGTGCACCCGGACGGGCCGGCCCCGTCGCGGCTCACGTGGAGCTTCCTCACGGTCGACGAGGCGAACGCCGGCCACCAGCCCGAGATCGCCCAGGCGCCCGACGGCAGCCTCGCGGTCGCGTACTTCCGCCGCGCCGCCTCGGCGGGGACCTGCACGCGGCTCACCCCGCCGGTGCCGGTCGACCGGTGGGACATCGTCTATGCGCTCGAGCAGGCCGACGGGACCTTCAGCACCGAGGTCGTCACGACCGTCAACCTGCTCACGCTCGAGGGCCTCGCCCTCTCGTTCGACGGCGGCGGCAACGCCGGCATCGCCTTCATGGGCGGCGCCGAGGGGCAGTACCGCTGCGGCGGCTCGGACATCATGCTGGCGAAGCGCAGCGGCGCAGGGCAGTGGAGCGTGACGACGGTGGACACGAGCGGCGTCGCGACGCCGGCCATCGCCGCCGACGTCACGTGCTGTGCGAACTACCAGAACTACTGCAACGCGGCGGCCCAGGACACCGTCGGACCGTGGCCGGGGCTCGCCTTCTGCGGCGGCGAGGCGCTGGTCGCCTACCGCGACATCCACTTCGGCGGCTGGGCCCAGGACGACGAGGCCAAGAGCGACCTCGAGTTCGCGCGCGGCAGCGGCGGCTTCACCCTCGCGACCATCGACGCCACCTGCGGCGGCGGCACCTACACGCGCATGCTCACCGACGACGCGTGCCAGCCGGTCATCGCCCACTACAACAAGTTCTCGCACTCCTGCGACGACTGCGGCCGCAGCTCCGCCGGCGTGTGGGTGACGTCCTACGACGGCGCCGCGTGGCACCGCGCGAACGTCGTCCCCGACGTCAGCCTCGGCTACAAGCTCGGCTTCGCCCGCGACGGCGGGCGTTACGGCCTCGCCTACTACCCACCGCGGCAGTCGCGCCCGTCCCTCGAGCAGAAGCTGTGGTACGTCAACTCCGCCGACGGCGTCCTGTGGGACGCGCCCGAGATCGTGGACCAGCAGGGCGACACGGGGCAGTCGCCGTCGCTCGCGTTCGACCCCGCCGGGCGGCCCGCCATCGCGTACTACATGTGCCGCAACCAGTACGACCCCGACACGAGCGACTGCGACCTCGGCCGGGACGGCCTGAAGTTCGCGGTCAAGACCACCGTCTGGGAGACGGTGCTGGTGAAGAACGACCCCGGCACCTACGACGGCCGCTACGTGTCGCTCGCCTTCGACAAGACGGGCATGCCGGCCATCGCGTACCAGGCCTCGTCGCTCGATCCGGCGACCACCGAGGTCGTCAACGCGCTCGTCGTGGCGCGCGCCAAGGTGCAGTGACCATGCGTGGTCTTGGGCTCGTCTATCTACAGGGGGCTCTGCCCGCCCCCCCTCGCCGGGCCAAGCCCGTCGAGGCTCCCCCCCACCGCGCGCTCCCCGCGCGAGGTGGGGCTCTGCTCCTTCTCGTGCTCGGCTGCAGCCTCCTCGGGGGCTGCGGCGACTCCGGCAAGTCGCTCACGGGCAGCATCTGCTCGGTGTACGACTGCGGCTTCAACGAGGTCGCGGTGCGCCAGGTGGGCGCCACCACGATCCAGATCGACTACACCGACGGGCCGGTGACCGAGACCACCACCCGGGCCGCGGTCGTCGTCTGCGACATCTCGACGTTCACCAAGGGCGTGGCGGTGCCGGCGACGAGCGTGCGGCACATCGCGCCCGACGGCGTCGGCTTCCCCACCCTCAAGGAAGGCCAGTGCACCTTCAACGACGACCTGGTGGACGGCCAGACCGTCTGCGGCTCGTTCCACGCCACCTTCACGACCGAGGCGGGCACCGAGCGCGCGCTCATGGGCGAGTTCTGCAGCCCGCTCGTGGTGGTGCCGTGGTGAGCCGCGGCGCGGCCCTCGCGGCCGCCGCCGTCCTGGGTCTCGGCGCCGCCGCGCTCGCGTGCACGGACGCCAGCCTCTACGGGTACGACCGCGAGCCGGCGCTCGCGAACAAGCTCGTCGTCTCCGGCGACATCTGCACCGAGGATCCGACCGAGCGCGGCTTCCCGGTGAAGGTGCTCTTCCTCGTCGACACCTCCGTCACGGACCCGGCGCCGCCGACGCCGTCGTACGGGCAGCAGCGCGGCGACTCGGTCGAGAAGGTCGTGCGCACCTACGGCGGCCTGAACTACTCCTACGGGATCATCCGCTACGCCGGGCCGCTCAAGGGCACGAACTGCGGCATCAAGAACCTCACCCCCGACGGCTTCTCCAAGTTCGTCGACGACGCCATCGTCGGCGTCCGCTGCTCGGAGCAGCCCTACACCGGCCGCGACATCATGTCGGCGCTCTCCCTGGCGTCGAGCACCATCTCGGGCGACGTCCTGCACACCGACAAGGGCCTGCGGGCGCGCACCAAGTACGTCGTCGTGCTCCTCGCGAACGGGCCGCCGACGCAGTCGCTCTCGTCGATGTGGTGCATGTCGCAGACGCCCAAGATCACCGATCCGACGGAGTGCTCCGACCTCTACACCACGAAGTTCTGCGGTGACATGCAGCCGCCGCCGGCCGACTGCGAGCGCGCGCTCTACATCAAGCAGGTGCGCGACATGAAGCAGTTCGCCATCGACAACGGCGCGCAGGAGCTGTGGTTCCACACCATCTACCAGCGCGATCCGGGCAACGCGGCGGCGAACACCGACGACGGGACCGCGGTGTCGCTGCTGACCGACCTCGCCATCGCCGGCGAGGGCTCGCTGTACATGTACCCGCAGGGCACGCGGCCGACGCCCGCGGCGGCGCCGGCGACCGGCGTCTGCGGCGCCTCCGATGCGAGCTCCCCGGGCTGCCTCTTCGCGCCGATCAACTTCGACAGCACGCAGTCGGTGTACCTGCGCAAGGAGTTCATCGTCGCGAACCGCAACGCGCAGCCGACGCCCGCCGGGATCGTGGTCGACAGCGACGGGGACGGGCTGCCCGACGACCTCGAGATCCAGATCGGCACCGACCCGCTCAACCCCGACACCGACGGCGATCACCTGTCGGACCTGACCGAGTACCTGATGCGCTCGGTGGGGCTCGACCCGCTCCGGACCAACCTGCCGCCCTGCACGCCCAAGGGCACGCCGCCGAACACCGTCGGCGGCTGCTGCCCCGCCGGCGGCTGCCCGCCGGACCCGGCCCCGCGTTGCGACTGTGCGCCGGACTGCGCGCTCGACGCGAACGGCGTGGCGATCATGAAGCCGAGCTGCGTGGACCCGAACGCCACGCCCGAGACCCTGCTGCCGTGGCCGCCCGAGTGCTCGCTGCCGCAGACGTACCTGCCGAACGCCTTCCCGCCGGACCGCGACCGCGACGGCGACGGGCTCACCGACTGCGAGGAGCTGCTCCTGCGCACCGACCCGACGCTGCTCGACAGCGACGCCGACGGGCTGCCGGACTTCCTCGAGTTCAAGTACGGCACGAACCCGCTCGCGGGCGACGCGCTCGGCGACCTCGACGCCGACGGCGCCAGCAACAAGGACGAGACCCGCTGGCACACGGACCCGGCGGCGAAGGACGTCACCCAGCAGGAGCAGATGTCCTACCGCTACCACTTCACCGACGCCGGCGAGCGCGACCTGGTCAGCTTCTCCCAGCCGATCAACGCGACCGGCGTCGTGATCAAGGCGGCGTCGCAGGCGACCCAGCCCGGGCCCGCGAAGCTGCTGCTCAACGCGCCCGGTGACTGCGGCCCGGGCCAGCCCGAGACCTGGACGCTGAACTGGGTCGATCCCAAGGACGTGGCGGCGGCGGCCGGCGGCGGCGTCATGGACCCGTGCAGCCAGAAGCTGCGCGACGCGGCGGTGCCGGTGCCGACCGACGGTGTCTACACGATCGACTCGCTGTCGTCGGATCCCGGGGTGCCCGAGGGCGAGCTGTCGATCACGGTCGAGATCATCAGCGTGCTGTTCCCGACCATCGGCGTGCAGGACAACATCCGCCTGAGCGCGAGCCGCCGCTTCTGCTTCAACTTCCGCGTGAGCAACATCACGCTCGTGCCGACGCGGGCCGAGGCGCAGTTCTACGCGTGGGACGGCGGGCAGTGGAACCGCGTCGATCCGCCCGTGCGCGCGGCGGACTACCCGGCGACGGCGGTCGACGGCGACACCGTGGAGATCACCGGCGGCGCCAACGCCGGCTTCTGGGTCTACCGCGGCACGTGGAAGAAGATGGACGAGTCCGGCACGATGCCGAACCACGGCGGCTGGATCGGCGCCACCTTCCGCCTGCGCGGCGTGCCCTACAACTACATCGACGTCTTCTTCGGCGAGGTGCCGAAGAACAACGCCTCGAGCTACGGCGTCTTCCGCGTCGCGACCATCCCCATCAGCTATCAGGCGGATCCGCCGCGCCGCACGCCCCCGGACGCCGAGATCGTCCTCACCTTCGACGACTTCCTGCCGTTCGGCGAGTAGGCGGCGGGGCCTTACTAGCGGCGGCGCGGCCGGAACCTGGTCAGCGCTGATCGGCGGGCCGCGGCGCCGCCGCGCGACCTGCCGGGCGAACCGCCGGACGTGCCGCCGGACGAACCGCCGGACGTGCGCTGGACGGACCGTACGCGCGTCGCTGCGGCGGGGCCTGCATGCGACGCGCGTACAGGGCGGGCGGCTCCCGGTTGTAGTGGGCCCAGCGATCCCCGACCTGGTAGTACCAGCGGTCGCCATACCAGTACGCGGCGTGCCCCTCGAAGTACACGGGCTCGGTCGTCGCGATGTACGCTTCCGACGGGTAGCCGTCGGATGAATACACGGCCGCGACTTCAATACCGCAGGCCGCGGTGACCGCGACCGTCGCGCCGAGCGTGACCGCGACGATCAGCGTTCGGAGCATCGTCGTCCAGTTGACTCGGCTCATTGGTTTCCCTCGGCGCTCGGGTTGTAGATGGCGTGCTCGCGGAGCCGCTGCGCGAACGTCGCGCGCTGGTCCGGGGCGAGCAAGGGGCTCACGGCCTCGACGAGGCGCGCCATGCGTGCCGCGCCCCAGCCGACCAGGTGCGCGTCCGCGCCGCGCGCGGTGGTGAGCGTGCGCGCGTCGAAATTCTCGTGCCGGAAGGCCTCGCCGAACGCGCGGAGGTGCATCGCGACCGCCTGCGGATCGAGCCGCGGCACGGCCTTCATGCGCGCGCCGAGGGCCGCGCGGATCCGGTCCGCCTGGTCCGGCGTCAGGCCGAGATCGGTCGCGAGCGTCGCGAGGTGACCGCCGTTCGCGCTCGCCGCGATGCTCTCCTCGGTATTCGCCGTCTGCCAGACCGCCCAGTGCGCCTCGACCTTCTCGACGAGCGCCGCGCGCTGGGGCCGCGTGAGCACGGCGTGGAGGTGGTTCAGCGCGGCGGCCGACGCGTCGTGCACGGCCGCCACCGCCGCGATCACGCGCGCGACGTCGGCGTCCACCTTCGCCGCATCGAAGCTCGTCGCGGCGAGCCCGTCGGCCAGCGCGGCCAGGAGGTGCTGCTCGGCGGCGCGGGCCGCTTCGCTGCGGGCGAGCAGATCGGTCCGGATCACCTCCACCGCCACGCGCTGTTCGGGCGAGACGCCCAGCGTGTCGAGGCTCATCGCGATCCAGAGCGTCACGCCGCCGTGGTGGTGGCGGTGGTGCTCCATCAGGCCGGCCCTCGCGTCGTCGGTCACGGCGGCGCTGGCGACCGGGGCCGCGAGCGGAGTGCGCACCGCGCTCGCGCCGCACCCGACCACGGCCCCCGCGCCGAGGAGCACGGTTGCTACCATCCCAATCCTACGTGCCATCGTCATCATCGCAGCCCTCGATCCCTCGGCGATAGCAAGCGCTGGGCCACGCGTCTGTCCGCCGGCCCGAGCCGCCAGCGACCGGCGCGAGGGCGGTGCAATCCCTCGTGGTTGCGCGGGGAACCGCGAGCACGCGCCCGCCGGCCACGGACCCGGTGGGCCACGCGCGCCGCGGGCTCCGGCGGCGAGCCGTGGCGTGGTGCAAGACTGGACTGGCGATCTGCACGCCCTGCGGCCCCCACGAATGAGCCGCCCGCGCCCCACCCGGGACTCAAACCCATGAGTGCCCGTGTACGCGTTTCACGCCTACGGCCTCGCCGCCACGTTCCGCCCGCGCGACGTGGTCGAGGCGTTCGCCCCCGCGCCGACGCGGATCGGCAAGAGCATGGTGACCGCGGTCCCCGGGCCCGACCAGCGCGTCGTGGCGTTCGATTTCGGCGCCGTGGTCTTCTTCAACACCCCGGAGCCCGAGCGCGAGCGGGTGATGCGGCTCGTGCTCGCCCGGGTGCCGGCTGAGCCGCACCCGCCGCTGCTCGACGACTTCCTCCTCGAGGTCGCGCCGGGCCGCCCCCCGCAGGTCGGGTTCGACCGCCTGGTCGTCCCGGAGCTCACCGATCCCGTCATCGATCTCTGCGCGCTGCTGCTCGCCCAGTCGGTGGCGCTGGACTACTACAACGAGGACATCGGCGGGGTCATCGGGCGGCTGGACCAGACCGCCGAGCGCCTCGCCGCCCTCGGCCGCCTGCGCGGCCGCCAGGGCGAGCTGCTGCGGTTCATCGGGTCCTGCATGGTGAGCCGCAACCAGATCGTCGCGACCCTGTCGCTGCTCGACAAGCCCGACATCGCCTGGGAGGAGGAGCTGTACGACCGCCTCTACCGCGAGCTGCGGCAGACGCTCGAGATCGACGACCGCTTCCGCGCCCTCGAGTTCAAGCTCCGGATGATCCAGGACAACCTGGAGCTGCTCGTCGACCTCGCGCGGCACCGGCGGATGCTGTTTCTCGAGGTGACGATCGTCGCGCTCATCCTGATCGAGGTCGTCATCGGCCTCTGGCCGATCCTGAGGCGCTGAGACGCGGGGCAGGGGTTGACGGGAGCGCCCTCCCGGGACGAGACTCGAGCCGTCGGGTCGGGGACTAGCGGAGGCACCTGGCATGCATGTCACGCGGCTCACCGTCGTCGCGCCCCGACGCGCGCGCGGCGCGGGCGCGATCCTCGCCCTCGCCGCCCTGTGCGGCGCGACGGGCTGTCGCTCCACCGCGCCACAGCCCGCGCCGCTGCCACCCTTCCTGTGCCAGCCGTGCGGCGCGGATGCGGACTGCGGCGATCCGGCCAATCGCTGCCTCGATCTCAGCCAGGGCGGGGTGGCGTGCGGCATCGACTGCACCAGCGCGAGCTGCCCGACCGGCTTCCTGTGCGCCACGATCACCGGCGGCGGCGCGAACTGCGTGCCCGCCTCCGGCGCGTGCCCCGCCGTCGCGCCGTCGTGCACCGGCGACTGCGACGCGGGCGTCACCCCGGACGACGCCGGCGCGCCGCCTGACGCCGGCCACCCGCCCCAGGACGCCGGCCACCCGCCGCAGGACGCCCGCCCGCCGCAAGCGGACGCCGCGCCGCCGAGCGTGGGCGTCAGCATCATCGTCGAGCCGGGCGACAACGGCGCCGCCCTCGGCGCCGCCATCGGGAGCGCGACGACGTCCGTGCACATGACGATGTACCTCCTCTCCTCGAGCACGATCATCAACGCGCTCATCGCGGCCCAGCACGCGGGCCGCGACGTGCGGGTCGTGCTCAACCAGAGCTTCCCGTCGGGGACCAGCAGCTCGAACGCCAGCGTCTACAGCCAGCTCCAGACCGCCGGCGTCGGGGTGCACTGGGCGCCCAGCGGCTTCACGTTCACCCACGAGAAGTGCGTCATCATCGACGGCCACACCGCCTGGATCATGACGATGAACGCGACCACCTCGTCGCCCAGCTCGAACCGCGAGTACCTCGCCGTCGACACGGCGCCCGCGGACGTCGCGGAGGCCGAGGCGATCTTCGAGGCCGACTACAGCGGCGCGTCCATCACCCCCAGCGGCAACCTCGTCGTGGCGCCCGTCAACGCCCGGGCCAGGCTCGTCGCCCTCATCGCCAGCGCCAACAGCACCATCGACATGGAGGCCGAGGAGCTCAGCGACTCTCAGATCGTGAGCAGCCTCGTGGTCGCGCGCGGTCGCGGCGTCGCGGTGAAGATCGTGCTCGCGGACGACCCGCCGAGCGCCTCGCAGTCGCAGGCCGTGGCCACGCTCAAGAGCGCGGGCGCGCAGCTCGTCAGCCTGTCCAACCCGTACGTCCACGCCAAGTCGCTCGTGGTGGACGGCGCGTCGGCGTACGTCGGCTCGGAGAACTTCACGACGAACTCGCTGGTGTACAACCGCGAGCTGGGCGTCATCTTCTCGGCGGCCGCCGAGGTGCAGAAGGTCCTCACGACGACCCGGGGGGACTTCGCGGCCGGCACCGCGCTGTAGCGGCGGGGCCCGGCCAGAATGGCTTGACCCCCCGCCCGCCGCGCGATAGAACTCTGGTTGCGACCGAGTCGCAGGAAGCGACGCGGCGCGGACCAAGCGATGGAACAGATCCTGGCCCAGTTTCGTGAGTTTCTGCACGGACGCGCCCTGCGCGCCACGGACGTGCGCGACGCGATCGTGCGGGCCATCGTCGCGCGCGAGGGCCACTTCGACGTCGATGAGATCGTCGGCGACCTGCAGGCGCGAGGCGTCGCGGTGTCGCGAGCGACGGTGTACCGCAGCCTGCCGCTGCTGCGCGAGGCCGGCATCGTGCAGGCCACGGTGCCGACGGAGCGCGGGCGCTACGAGGCCGCCGCCGGCCACGCGCACCACGATCACCTGGTGTGCACGGCGTGCGGCGCCATCGTCGAGTTCCAGTTCGAGGCGTTCGAGATCCTGCAACGTGAGGTCGCCGCGCGGCACGGCTTCCGGCTGACGGGCCACTCGCACCAGCTCTACGGGCGGTGCGCGGCCTGCCAGCCCGCGGCCGCTGCGAGGTGACGGTCGGGTCGGGGACGGAGAGAGGCTCTTCACCACATGGAGTTGAGACTGAGTCGCATCGGAAACGGGCTGCTCGCCTGCGCGTCGCTCCTCGCCCTCGCGGTGGGCGGCTGCTCCCGCCACGCGGAAGCCCAGCCCGGCGATCCCGGACCCGCGTTCCAGGTCTCGGCGGCGGGCCTCACCGTCCCCGAGGGCTCGCCGCTGCGGCAGCGGCTCAAGGTCGAGGCCGTCGCGCCGCGGCTGGTGCGCCACGAGCTGAACGTGCCGGCGACGGCGGAGGCGGATCCCGCCAAGATGGCGAAGGTCTCGCCCCCGCTGCCCGGGCGCGTCGTGAAGCTCCACGTCCGGCTCGGCGACGCCGTCAAGCAGGGCGCGCCGCTGCTGGCGCTCGACTCGGCGGAGCTGGTGAGCGCGCAGACCGACTACCTCAAGGCCCGCTCCGGCGAGTCCCAGGCGGCGCGGAGCCTGCTGCGGCAGAAGGACCTGGTCGCCCAGGGGATCGGGGCCAGGAAGGAGCTCGAGCAGGCGCAGACCGACCTCGAGGTCGCGCGCAGCGAGCTCGGCCGGGCGACGACCCGGCTGCGGCTCCTCGGCATGGACCCGGGTGAGGTCGGCCGCCCGCTCGTGGTGCGCGCGCCCGTGTCGGGGCGGATCATCGACCTCGCGACCGCGCCGGGGCAGTACCAGAACGAGCCCGCGGCCGCCATGATGACCGTCGCGGACCTCTCGACCATCTGGGTGACCGCCAGCGTGCCCGAGAAGGACATCCAGCGGGTCGTCATCGGCGAGGAGGCGCGGATCGAGTTCAGCGCCTACCCGGGCCAGCGCCTCACGGGGCAGGTCGCGTTCATCGGCGACGTGCTCGTGCCCGAGACGCGCAGCGTGAAGGTGCGCATCCAGCTCGACAACCCCGGCGGCCGCCTGAAGCCGGGGATGTTCGCGCGGGTGGTCCTGCGCGACCGGCCCGCGCCGGAGCTGGTGGTCCCGCCCGCGGCGCTCATCGTCCGCGGCGAGACGAGCTACGTGTACGTCGAGCGGGCGCCGTGGCTCTTCGAGCGGCGCAAGGTCGAGGTCGGCGAGCCGCTCGCCGAGGGCGTCTGCATCACCAGGGGGCTCACGGCGGGCGAGCGGATCGTCACCGCCAACGCGATCGTCCTGCCATGATCGAGAAGTTCGTCGCGCTCTGCCTCGACAAGCGCTTCGTCGCGGTCGCCGCCTTCGTCCTGGTCGCGCTCTTCGGCTGGTACTCCTTCGGCACGCTCGCCGTGGAGGCCTACCCCGACATCTCCGACACGACGGCGCAGGTGATCACGCAGCACCCGGGCCACGCCGCCGAGGAGGTCGAGGAGCAGATCACGATCCCGCTCGAGCGCGAGCTGAACGGCATCCCGGGCCTGCAGGTGATGCGGTCGCGCAGCACCTTCGGCCTGTCCCTCATCACGCTCGTGTTCCGCGACGGGATCGACGACTACTGGGCGCGCACCCGGGTCCGCGAGCGCATCGGCAACGCCTCGCTGCCCGACGGCGCGACCCCGACGCTCGACCCGCTCACCTCGCCCATCGGCGAGATCTACCGCTACTCGATCGACGCCCCGGGCCGCTCGGTCCCGGAGCTGACCGAGCTGCAGCGCTGGGTCGTCATCCCCGCGCTCAAGCAGGTGCCCGGCGTCGCCGACGTCAGCAACTTCGGCGGCGAGACCAACGAGTTCCAGCTCGCGCTCGACCCCGCCAAGCTGGCGCAGTTCAACCTGTCGCTGCAGCAGGTGATCGGGACGATCAAGGCGAACAACGCGAACGCCGGCGGCAGCCTCCTCGTGCGCGGCGAGCAGGCGGCGGTCATCCGCGGCATCGGGCTCATCCGCTCCCTCGACGACCTCGGCAACATCGTCGTGGGCTCGTCGAAGGGCACGCCCCTCTTCCTCAAGAACCTGGGCACGCTGCAGCTCGGCGTGCTGACGCGCAAGGGCATCGCCGGCAAGGACGACGCGCCGGACGTCATCACCGGCATCGTGCTGCTGCTGCGCGGCGAGAACCCGTCGCGGGTGCTCGACGGCGTCCACGCCAAGGTGGCGGCGCTCAACGCCGGGGGCTTGCCGGCGGGCGTGCGCGTCGTCCCCTACCTCGATCGCACGGATCTCGTGCGCACCACGGTGACGACGGTGTCGCACACGCTGCTCGAGGGCATGGGGCTCGTCGTCATCGTCCTCCTGCTCTTCCTCGGCAGCCCGCGGAGCGCGCTCATCATCGCGATCACGATCCCGCTGGCGCTGCTCGTCGCGTTCGTCCTGATGGCGGCCACGAACATCCCGGCGAACCTCCTCTCCCTGGGCGCCATCGACTTCGGCATCCTGGTCGACGGCGCCATCGTCGTGCTGGAGAACATCCTGCGGCGGCGCGAGGCGGACCCCCGCGCCGTGCTCGGCGAGGCCGAGGTGCGCGAGGCGGCGGTGCAGGTGGCGCGCCCGATGTTCTTCGCCACCGCCATCATCATCACCGCCTACCTGCCGCTCTTCGCCTTCCAGCGCGTCGAGCGCAAGCTCTTCACGCCGATGGCCTACACCATCGGCTACGCGCTCACCGGCGCGGTGCTGGTGGCGCTGGCGCTCATCCCGGGGCTGGCGCTGTGGTCGTTCCGCCGGCCGCGTCGGGTGCGGCCCAACCGGGCGCTCGCGTGGGTGGGCCGCGTCTACGAGCGCGTCCTCGGCGCCCTGCTCGCGGTGCCGCGCCGCGCGCTGATCCCGGGGGCGCTCGCGGTCGTGCTGGCCGTCGGCCTCGCCGCGGTCGCGGGGCGCGAGTTCCTGCCCGAGCTCGACGAGGGCTCGCTGTGGCTGCAGGTGATCCTGCCGCCCGGCGTCTCGCTCGAGAAGGCGAGCGAGATGGCGGGCGAGCTGCGGCGGGTGACGCGCGCCCAGCCCGAGGTGAGCACCGTCGTGACCCAGCTCGGGCGCACCGACGACGGCATGGACCCGTGGACGCCGTCGCACATCGAGGCGTTCGTGGGGCTCAAGCCCTACGCGCAGTGGCCCGCCGGGCGGCGCAAGCGCGACCTCGTGGCCGACCTCGACCGCCGCTACCGGGCGCTGCCCGGCGTGAGCGTCGGCTTCTCGCAGCCGATGATCGACATGGTCAACGACAAGATCGCCGGCGCGCACAGCGAGCTGGTGGTGAAGATCTACGGCCAGGACTTCGCGGCGACGCGGACCCTGGCGGGCGCCATCGCCGCCGCCCTCGAGCGCGTGCCGGGCTCGGCCGACGTCACCGTCGATCAGGAGCCCCCGCTGCCGCAGCTCCAGATCGAGGTCGATCGCGCCGCCGCGGCGCGCTACGGCATCAACGTGTCGGACATCTCCGACCTCATCGAGATCGGCATCGGCGGCCGCGCCGTCGGCGCGGTCTTCAAGGGCGAGCGCCGCTACGACGTGACCGCCCGCTACCTCGCCGGCGCCCGCGGCAGCCCGGAGGCGATCGGCGACCTCATGCTCACCGCGCCCGACGGCCAGCGTATCCCGCTGGCGCAGGTCGCGCATATCGCGCTGCGCGACGGCGAGAGCACGATCACGCGCGAGATGAACCGCCGTCACCTGACCGTGCGGCTGAACCTGCGCGGCCGCGACCTGTCGCGCTTCCTCGGGGAGGCCCAGGTGAAGATCGACGCCCTCGTCAAGGCGACGCGGGAGCCGGTCGAGGTGACCTGGGGCGGCCAGTTCGAGAACCAGCAGCGCGCCCAGGCGCGCCTCGGGGTGATCCTGCCGATGGTGCTCGCGCTCATCTTCCTGCTGCTCTACGCGGCCTTCGGCACACTGCGCCACGCCGCCCTCATCCTCGTCAGCGTCCCGCTCGCGCTCCTCGGCGGCATGGTGGCGCTGCTCGTGCGCGGCATGACCATCAACGTCTCGAGCGCGGTCGGCTTCATCGCGCTGTTCGGCGTGGCGGTGCAGAACGGCGTCATCATGGTCTCGGCGCTCAACCGCGCGCGCGACAGCGGGCTGGCGCTGCCGCAGGCGATCGTGCGCGGCGCCGGCGAGCGCCTCCGGCCGGTGCTGATGACGGCCACGGTGGCGACGGTCGGCCTCTTGCCGGCGATGCTCGCGCGCGGCATCGGCTCGGACGTGCAGCGGCCGCTCGCGACCGTCATCGTCGGCGGCCTCGTGAGCGCGACGGTGCTGACGCTGCTGATCCTCCCGGCGCTGTACCTCGTCATCGAGCGTCGCGTGCAGCGCGCGGCGCCGCGCCTCGAGAGCGTCGCGGAGGTGGCGTCGTGAGGGCGCGCGTGCTGGCGGCGCTCCTCCTGCTCGCGGCCGCGCCGGCCGGGGCCGAGCCGCCGGCGGCGGCGGCGGCGCCGGCGAGCGCGCCGGCGGCGGGCCTGGACTTCCGTCACTACCTCGCGCGGGTGCTCGCCGCGAACCCCGAGCTCGCGGCCGCCCGCGCCGGCGTCGACGTGGCCCGGGCGCAGATCCCGATCGCGAAGGTCTTCCCCGATCCGCAGCTCACCCTCGGCCTCACCCAGCTCGAGGTGACGCGCCAGGGCAACCCGACGGTGCTCGGGGCGCAGCTCAGCCTGCCCATCGAGCTCGGCGGCAAGCGGTCGAGGCGCATCGCGGTCGCGCAGGCGGGCCTGCACGCGGCCGGCCTCGACTTCAAGGGTGCGGTCCGCGACCTGCGGGCCGCGGCGGCGAACGCCTTCATCGACGCGCTCTACGCCCGGCTCGTGGTGGCCCAGAAGGAGCGCGCGCTCGCCCACCTCGAGCGCCTGGTGCACACGAACGAGCGCCGCTTCAAGGCCGGCGACATCGCCGAGGCCGCGGTGCTCCAGTCACGTGTGGAGGCGCGGCAGTTCCGGGCCGACGTCCTGGCCGCCCGGGGCGAGCAGCTCGCGGCGGAGATCGCGGCCGCGCGGCTCCTCGGGCCGGACGCTGGCGCCACGCCGCCCGCGCTCGGCGGGGACCTGCGCCTCCCGCCGACGGGGATCGAGGCGGCGCGGCTGCTGGCCACGGTCGAGTCGCGGCCGGACGTGCGGGCCGCCGCGGCGCGGGTCGAGACCGCGCGCCGGCAGGTGGCGCTCGAGCAGGCCAAGCGCGTCGTCGACGTCTCGGTGGGCGCCGGGTGGCAGCACAACTTCCCGGTGGGGGGGCCCGGCGGGGTCAAGGGGGCCGACTTCCTCGTGGGCTCGCTCAGCGTGCCGCTGCCCTTCTCGCACGTGTACAAGGGCGAGCTCCAGGCGGCGCACGCGGCGCAGCGGCAGGCGCAGAGCCAGCTCGAGGCCGCCCGGGTGCGGGCCGCGAGCGAGCTCAAGCAGGCGCTGGCGCGGTTCGACGCCGCCGCGCGCCGGGTGGCGATCTACGACAGCGGCATCCTCGCCGACTCCGAGACCGTCCTCGAGAAGACGCTGTACAGCTACCAGCGCGGCAGCGCGACGCTCGTCGAGGTGCTGATCGCGCAGCGCACGGCCTCGGACGTGCACCTGGCGTACCTGGACGCGCTCGCGGCGCGGGCGCGGGCGGTGGCGGCGGTGGAGCAGGCGGCGGGCGGGGAGACGGAGCTGCTGCGGTTCTAGCAGGCGCGGGGGAATGCAACACGGAGTCGCGGAGGCACGGAGGATGACTCTGATTGTTTAGGACCTTACTCCGTGTCACCGTGCCTCCGTGTTGCATTCTGACCGCGCCCTAGCACAGGCGGTCTGACCGCTCGCCTCCGCGGCGGCGAAGGGTTAGACTCCTCGCCGATCATGGACTCCGCCCCCGCCACCGACGACCGCCGCCTTGGCCTCGGCCTCCTCGGCGTGAGCTTCGTCGTGCTCTCGTACGAGGTGACGCAGCTCCGCGTGTTCGCGTACTCCCTCAACCCGGTGCTGGTGTACACGGGCGTCGCGATCACGATGCTCGGGTTCGGGCTGGCGAGCACGGTGCTGACGCTGTGGAAGCGGCTGGCCGCAGTGCCCGCGGCGACGCTCGGCGCGGCGGCCAGCCTCGGGCTCGCGGTCAGCGGGGCGGTCGCGAACGTCGTCTTCGCGCTGGCGTCGCCGGGGATCTCCGCGCGGACCGAGGTGACGGGGTCGTTCACGGCGGCGAGCCTGAGCGTCATCATCCTCTGCACGCTGCCGTACGCGTGCGGCGGGCTCCTCGTCGCGGTGGTGCTGAGCCGGCGCACGGCCGCCTCGGGGCGGTTCTACTTCCTCAACCTCGTCGGCAGCGGCGTGGGGTGCTTCGTCATCAACTTCGCGCTGCGGCCGCTCGGCGCCGAGCGGCTCGTCACCGCGCTGCTCGCGCTCGCGGCCCTGTGCGGGGCGCTCCTCGCCGGCCGGACCGCCCCGCGGCTGCGGGCGGCCGCGCTCGTCACGGGGCTCGCGCTCGCGGCCGTGGCGCCGGTCGCGCCGCGCCTGATCGAGTTCGCGCCCGACGCCGCCGACCAGCACGCGATCATGGCGGCGGCCTACCGCGCCGCGGGCGCCGGCGCGCCGGTGCGCGAGTACTCGGTGTGGGACCCGGTCGCGAAGGTCGACATCCACTCCTGGGCCGGCCAGACGGCGCGGCTGCCGGCGCCGGTGCCGTTCAAGATGCTGACCCAGGACAGTGGCGCGGCCAGCCTCCTCGTCGCGGTCGGCCAGGATCCCGCCCGCGGCGCGCGCCTCTTCGGCGACACCATCTACAGCACCGCGCTGAAGCTGCGCACGAAGCCGCGCGTGCTCGTCGTCGGCCCGGGCGGCGGCAGCGACGTGCAGGCGGCGCTGCATCACGGCGCCGCGCGCATCACCGCGGTCGAGATCAACGCGGCGACGGTGCGCGCGGTCCGCGACACCTTCGCCGACTTCCTCGGGCGGCCCTACGCGCAGCCCGGCGTCGCGGTCGTCAACGCCGACGGCCGCAGCTTCCTGCGCCGCACCGAGGAGAAGTTCGACATCATCCAGATGTCCGGCGTCGACACGCTCACGGTGCAGGCCGCGAGCTCCTACGTCTTCGCCGAGGAGTACCTCTACACCGTCGACGCGTTCCAGGACTACCTGCGCGCCCTGGCGGACGACGGGCTCCTGTCCATCGTCCGCTTCGGCCGCGAGCCGTATCGGCTGTCGGTGCTGGCCGCGGCGGCGCTGCGGCGGATCGGCGTGGTCCACCCCGAGCAGCACATGCTGATCCTGCAGCAGTCGATGGCGACGCTGCTGCTGATCAAGCGCACGCCCTTCACGGCGGTGGAGCTCGCGACCGTGGCGCGGTCCGTCGCGGCCAGCGGGGCCGCGAACGCGGGGCTCGGCGTCCATGGCTACGACGTCATGGACCTGCGGCTCGGGGCGCCGCTGCGCCGCATCTACGCGCCCGGCGCCCCCGACGGCGAGCCCGTCTACCAGGCGCTCTTCGCCGCCATCGCCGCCGGGCAGACCCCCAACGTCGCGGTGCCCACCGACGACTGCCCCTACTACTTCATCGCCGAGTGGGTCGGCTTCTTCCAGGGCCAGTCCTACGGCCCGGTCGCGCCGGTGCTCGGCGTCTACGTGCGCTTCGTCGGCATCCTGCTCGCGGTCGCGCTCGCGCTCATCGTGCTCCCGGCCGCGGTCCTGCGCGGCCGCCACCAGCGCGGGCGCCGCTCGCTGGCCGCGCTGGGCTACTTCTTCAGCCTCGGCTTCTGCTACATGCTGCTCGAGATCGCGCTCATCCAGAAGGCGGTGCTCGTCGTCGAGCACCCGGCCTACTCGGTGAGCGTGGTGCTCGCCTCGCTGCTGCTCGCGAGCGCCCTCGGCAGCCTGCTCAGCCAGCGGCTGCGCCTGGCGCCGCGCACCATCGTGCTCGGCGCGGCGGCCGTCATCGCCGTCGTGGGCGGCGGCTACGCCTTCGGGCTCGGCGCGATCTTCCGCGCGCTCATGCCGCTCGCCTTCCCGGTGCGCATGCTGCTCGTCGCGCTGCTCGTGGCCCCGCTCGGCTGCGCCATGGGCACGCTCTTCCCGCTGGGGCTGCGCCAGCTCGGCGACCGCGGCGCGCGGCTGGTGCCGTGGGCCATCGCCGTCAACGGCTTCGCCTCGGTGATCGGCTCGGTGCTGTCGCTGCCCGGGGCGGTGCTCTTCGGCTTCACCGCCCTCTTCGCCGGCGGCGTGGCGCTCTACGTCATCGGCAGCCTGGCGTTCCTCGGGCTGGGTCCGGCCGCCGCGCCGCCGGGCGCGCCGCCGGCCGCGGACGCCGAGCGCGGCTGAGCGCGCCTTACGCGTCGCGCGCCAGCCGGTCGGCGCGGCGGAGCAGGGTGGGGCGGCGGCAGGCGCCCGCCATCGCCGCGACCCCCGCCGCGGCCCACGCCGGGTCCACGCCGACGGCGGTGACGAGGAGCGGCCGCCGGCTCGCGCCCCGCAGGACCGGGACGGCGGGGGCGTTGCGGAAGGGCCGCTTCGCCACGCCCACGACGGGGATGCGGCCGCCGAGCGCGTCGAAGAGGCGCGCGCCGAGGCCGGGGCGGTCCGCGCCCAGCCAGACGTAGCCGTCGACGATGATCAGGCCGGGCGCGGCCGGGAGGCGCGCGAGGGCCTCGAGCAGGTAGGGCAGCTCCCGCTCGAAGAAGCGCCCCGGCGCGTAGGCCGCCGGCGCCGCGGCGGAGCGCGCCACCAGCTCGAACGCGGGCGCCGCGTCCGTCCAGGCCGCGAAGCCGACGCACGCGGTGGCCACGCGCGCGGGGCGGTAATCCACGTCCAGGGCGACGAGGGTCATCGGCCCTCCTCGGGGGGGCGTGGATGGTGCGCCACACGCTTCGCGCGCGCCGCATTCGCGCGCCGCACTCTCGCAGTAGGATGACCCGGCGTCGCTCACCGCGTCGACGCTCCGAGCTCAGCGCCGGCAGGCCCGGAGGCGCCTGAGCGCCAGGTAGAGCCTGAGCTGCGCGCCACGGCCGGGCAGGCGGGCATGGAGCCGGAGCAACCGGCGGCGAGGACCCGCGTCGCCGTGAGTACCTCGATGTTCGCGTGGCCGCCGAGGCGCCCGAGTTGGTGCCGGCCTAGATCGCCGCGATCGACCGTTTGCAACGGTCGGGTGAGCGGTACGACGTACTCTCGAGACCCGATCGTGTAGTGCTCGTCCGTGAACGTGCGGCAGCGCTCCGCCGGCAGGTCGACGGCAGCAAGCGCCGTGACCGCCCCCGCGCACGCCTTCGGCCCCACGGTCGCGTTCTTCTCGAGGACGAGGACGTGCAGGCCCGATTCCTTGAGCCCCCACGCACACTCGAGGCCGCCTGGCCCGGCACCGACGATAACTACGTCATAGGTGCGCATTCGCAAGGTTCACCCATCGACGTCAGCGCTCTCAAGGACGGGATGGTGGCTACCACGGCCAGTGCCTGCGTCCGCGCACAGGCAAACCCCTGACGTGGGCCGACCCCCCGCGTCAGCGCACGCAGCGGACTGGCATGACGTCGGACACTTCGTGGTCTTCGACGCGCCCCTCGGTGAAATCCACCATCCAGGCCCCCCTGACGGGGACGTAGGGCGTGGCGGACCAGTAAGGCAATGTCAACGTCTGCGGGAACGCCGCCCCGTCAATCGCGGGCGCGTAGGCCCCCTCGTCCACGATGGTCTGCAGCTCCCTGACCGTAGGCAGGCGCCACCCGCCGCCAGCCAGCGTCAGACCGGCGCAGTAGCTCTTCGCGTCGGCGAAGTCGTAGTGCGCGGCGGAGGCGCGCTGCCAGGTCAGCCCCGTCCTGCTGTCGAGCACCGTCTCGGCGGTCACTTGGTAGCGTCCGGGAGGGGCACCGGGATCGGCGCGGACTGCCAACGCCAGGGCCAGGGCCAGCACGATTCCGCCTGCGGTCATCGCGGGGCTCCGCCTGATGTGCTTGACCGCAGGTCCCACGCGTACCTCCTTATCGCACGCAGCGCATGGAGGCGCCGACCACGCCTCCATCTGTGAACGCGTGGCCGTCGGTGAAGTCCACCAGCCATGGCCAAAGCGGAGTTCCCTGCGCGACATTGCCCGACGACGACCAGCACGCGGTACCCGGAAGCGTTCCCGGGAACGCCGCCGGGTCGATAGCCGGATCGTGTGCGCGTTCATCGACGATAGTCTGCAATTCCTTCACGGTCGGGAGTCGCCAACCGCCGCCCTCGAGATCGAGGCCGGCGCAGTAGTGCCATGCCTCGGGGTAGCTGTAGCCCGTGTTGCGCCAGATCAAGGCCCGTTGCCACGTCAGCCGCGTCGTCGTGTCGAACACCGTGTCCGCGGTCACCTGATAACGCCCGGCAGGCGCGCCCGGCTCGGCGCGCACCGCGAGGGCGAAGACCAGACTGAGCCCCAGGGCGATCGTTCCCGCGAGGCGTCTCCATTTCGAGCGGCCCTTCATCACCGGCTCGCCCTCAACGCACGCAACGCACATTGACTGCGAAACCCATGCCGCCGCTGCAGGCGTTGCCGCCGCCGAAGCCGAAGTTGACGGCCCAGGCCGCTCCGGTCATCCCTGCGTAAGACGAGGCGGACCAGAACCAACCCGAGGGCGTGTCCGGGAACACCGCCGCATCGATGGCCGGATCGCTCCGCGTGTAGTCGACGATCGACACCAGCTCGATTCGCGACGGTAGGCGCCAGCACGTCAGGCCGCCGAGCGACAGGTTCGCGCAGTACTCCTTGCCCTGCTGCCATGTGAACGTCTGGGTCGTGGCGTTACGCTGCCAGGTCAAGCCGGTCACGAGGTCCTTCACCGTCTCGGCGCCCACCGCGTAGCTCGGGTAGACGGGCCCTGCCGGGTCGGGCATCGGCCACTGCGCCCAGCCGAACTGCGGGTCGGTGGTTGGATCGGCGCACGAGCCGTCGGGCACAGATGTGTCATTCGCGGCGTCGCTCGCTGCGCCCCACGGGCCGTCGCTCGAGGCGTCGGACGCGCCGTCTCCGGCCCGTGCGTCCTGCCACGCATCCGTCGCGCTGTCGGCGTCCCGCGTCCCGCCGTCTTCCGGTGCGCCGTCCGGCCACGCCGCAGTGCCGTCGCGACGCGTGTCCCCCGCCACTCCGCGGTCCGCCGGCCCGCTGTCCGGCAGCTGGCCGATGATGAGGGCCCGGTCGCCGCAGCCGCACCCGCCGAGGAGCAGGGCGCATGCGACGAGCCAGCGCCGGTTCCAGGTGCGGTTCATGGCGTCTCCTGGTGCGCGGGCGCGCCGCCGGCGAGAGCGCGCTCGGCGCTGGCGCGGAAGCGCCCCCGTGGGTAGCGCGCGAGGTAGGCGGCCGCGAGCCGCCCCGCGCGCGGCCGGTCGTGCGCGACCGCCTCGATCTGGAGCGCCCGCGCATCCTCGGACAGGACACCGTCGGGCTGACGGGCGAGGTAGTCCGAGAGCAGCCGCTCGGCGCGTTTGGCATCGTGATTCTCGCGGAGGGCCTGCACGGCCCCGACCACGAGGATGGCGTCGGGCGCGGTCGCGGGGGCTGCAGCGGCCGGGCTTGCAGCCGATGGCGGCACGCGCGCGGGCCTGGGTGTGCGCGGCCGCGCTCGCTCCGCGTGCGTCGGTGGCTGCGCCGTGGCCGGCGCGAGAGACGGCGCGGTCGCCGCGGTCGCCGTGGGTCCTCGGGGGGCTCCCACCGGAGCCGGAGCGCCCGCCCCTGGGGCGACCGAGCGCCCGGTGCTCGCGGCGCCATCGCCGCGCGGCGGCGCCGCCTGCCGGCCGACCCAGCGCGTCGCCACCGCGGCCGCAGCCGCGACGACCGGGCCGGCGATCAGTGCCACGATGATCGCGACCGCCAGCCGCGAGCGCGCGACCCTCGGGCGCTCACCCGTCCTCGCCAGCGCGCCCCACACCCGCTGGCGTTGCAGATTCGATGGCGTGTGGGGCCGCACCGCCGCCGTGATGGCGGCGAGGCGCGCGAGGTCGGCGTCGCGCGGCGGGGACCCGTCCCGCAATCGTTCGGTCATCGAGAGGCCTCCCTGCGGCGCAGCCGCGCGAGCTGCGCGGCGAGGTCGCGGCGGGCGTGGTGGAGCCGGGTCCAGACGGTCTTCACGGGAATACCCTGGGCGGCCGCGATCTCAGGGCCGCTCAGTCCCTCGATCTCGAAGAGCACATAGACGGTGCGGCGTTTCTCGCTCAGGCGGCCGAGCAGGCGTGCGAGCAGCCGCCGTGCCTCCGCCCGCTCCATGATCTCCGCCGGCCCCGGCGCGGAGCTCGAGAGCGCCTCGAGCGGCTGGGTGGCGCGGCGACGCCACAGGTTGCGGAACCAGGCGCGGCGGCGCCGATCCCGGACCGTGCGCGCGGCGATGCCGTAGAGCCAGCCCGGTAGGTTGCGACCGTCGAACCCGGGGAGTCGCCGACGGACGACGAGGAAGACCTCCTGGGCGAGGTCCTCCTCGTCGCCCGCCAGCCCCCCAATCGCGCGGACCCAGCGCACCACCGCGTCGAACCAGGCGAGGTAGACGCCTTCGAAGGTCAGCGGCCCTTCGGCCCCCGGCTCGTTTCCGGAATCCGGCATCGGCAGTGCGGGCATGCCCACTCCGGAGAAATGGTGACCGCGCGCGGTAAGCTTCAATCGAATCGCGCGCAGAGACCGAAGGTCAGGTCGAGCCAGACGGTCGGGGTCGCGCCCAGGCGGCCGACCGGCTGGACCACGAGGTCGTAGGTCCGGGGCACGACAGAAACCTCGAGGCCGACGCCGACCCCGAGGCGCGGGGCGACCCAGAGGCGGAGCGCCGCGCCGAGCCGGAGGCTCCACTCGAGGATGGTCGTGGCGAGGTCGGGCGTGAAGCCCTGGCCGCGCACGTGCAGCGCGCTGCCGGCGACGCCGAGGTCGGCGAGCAGCTCGACCCGCCCGCGGCCGTGCGCCAGATATGCGTCGAGATCAACGGGCGCCCGGACGAGCGTGGCGCGGCCGTGCGGCAGCTCGAGGGTCGCCGCGGCCGCCGCCCCGGCGCCGAGCGCGACGCCCAGGCCGATCGTGGTCCGACGCCAGAGCTCGAGCCGCAGGCGGGCGGCGCCGCCTCCCGCGGCCGGTAGGGCGCCCGGGCTCGCGGGCGCCATCGCGACCAGGCCGGCGGCCTCGACACTCGGCCGTAGCGTGAGGCCGCCTCCCCTGACGGGTGCCGCCGCGCGTACAGCGCCGGGCAGCTCCAGATCTTTGGGCGGCGCCGCGGAGGCGGGCGCTCCGGTTGGCGCGGCCGAGGCCGCGCCCTGGGTGGGCGCCGAGGCCGGAGGCGCGTCGGTCGCGGGCGCAAACGGCGGATACAGCGTGAGCGTGACAAAGACCGCGGCCACCCGGGCGCGCTCCGCACAGTGGCGCGCCGGGTCGGCCTCCTCGCGCGCGGCGCCGGCCACCGAAACCCGATAGCGCCCGCCGAGATCCTCGACCTGCACGACCTGCGCGGACGGATCCCATCCGCCCACGAGAACGCGCGCGCACGGCAGCATGGCCGCGAGCGCGACGGCCACCGCGCCGCTCGCCGGGCACCCGTCCGGCGGGCCGGCGACTCCGATCTCGGGCGGCGCAGCGGCGGCCGGGCACGGCGCCAGGAGCGCGACGGCGATCACGGCCGCGTGCAGGCGGCGGCGCCGAACCCGCGGCTGACCCTGGCCGGCCATCGATGGTGTGCCCCCGGACACGACCTCACGATGCGCTGTCGTCGGGACGTGCGTCAAGCGACGCGTTTGTCTATGAGGTCCGGCTGTCACGCGGACTATTATCGCCATATTCAAGTGCGCGCGGCTGGTCGACTGCCCACAGCGCTCCGCCGACGAGCGAGCTCGACCAGAGCCTCGAGGTCTCGGGGAGCGTGGGCGCGAGCCTCAGCTCAATCGAGCGGCGCGGAACTGGGCGCGCGGCTCCAGGCTCAAGCACCGGTGGAACGGTCGAGCTCGGCGCGGCGCGAGGACCGCGTCACGGGGCCACTTCCGCCAGCGGAAGTAAGCGGCGCGGCACCGAGCGAACCGCCGCGTGAGCGGACCGATCGCCCTCAGCGCCGCGGGGCGTAGACGAGCACGTTCCCGCCCAGCGGATCGCCCACGTAGGCGGTGCCGTCGGCGTCCGCGACGACCACCCGCGCGCCGACCGCGGTCGGCGCGGTCGTGACCGTGGCGAGGCGCCCGGCCCCGTCGACGCGCGCGACGATCAGGCGCCCGGCCTTGCCGGCGGCGACGTAGAGCAGGCCGCGCGCCGGCAGGACATCGATGTTGTCGACCCCGTCGCCCGTCGCCAGCGTCGACAGCGTCGCGCCGCCCGCGGCGTCGACGGCGTGGACGCGGTCGGTGCACGCGACGAAGAGCCGTCCGCCCGCCGCGTCGAGCGCGAGGCCGCGCGGCCCGGCGGCCCCGCAGCCGGCTGGCCAGCTCGCCGC
Source organism: Polyangia bacterium (assembly GCA_036504295.1). GTDB lineage: Bacteria > Myxococcota_A > Polyangia > JACRCY01 > JACRCY01 > DASXVK01. The sequence goes on along the minus strand of DASXVK010000318.1, from coordinate 99 downwards.
GACGCGCCGCGTGCGGACGTTGATCGCGAGCGTCCGGTCGCGATCCTCGAGGTTCGTGTAGAAGCGCCCGGTGGCGTCGTCGACGGCGTAGCCCTCGGG
>DASXVK010000317.1:0-16183 GCA_036504295.1 Polyangia bacterium | reverse complement strand
CGCGGTTGGCGCCGACGGCGGTGGCGGGGATCAGCACCGCCGTGGGGCTCGCGAGCGGCATGTATCACACCTGCGCCCTGCTGGGCGACGGCACGGCGAAGTGCTGGGGCTACGACGGCTTCGGGCAGCTCGGCAGCAACGTGGCGACCTGGAGCGGGACTCCGGTGGCGGTCCAGGGCCTCACCACGGTGGAGCTGCCGTCATGCGGCGACGGCGTGGTCGACGCCGGCGAGCAGTGCGACCAGGGCGCGAGCAACGGCCGGCCCGGGAGCTGCTGCACCGCGACGTGCACGCTCGCGGCCGCGGGCACGGTGTGCCGCGCCGCGGCCGGCGCCTGCGACGTCGCCGAGACCTGCAACGGCAGCGCGCCCACCTGTCCGGCGGATGGCTTCCTGCTCGCGACCACGGTGTGCCGCGCGGCGGCCGGCCCGTGCGACGTGGCCGAGAAGTGCACCGGCACGGCGGCCGCGTGTCCCGCGGACGCGTTCCTCTCCCCGGACACCACCAGGGTGACGCCGGTGGGGGCGACGGCGTCCGGCTCCTACGGCGCTGCAATTCCTTCGCTGGCGATCGACGGGAACGAGAGCACCGGCTGGAACGCGCCCGGCTACGCCGGGAACTGGATCGAGCTCGATCTCGGCCAAAACTACCTCGTCAATCAAGTCAAGCTGATGGTCGCTCAGGCGCCGGCCGGCCAGACCACCCACCAGATCCTGGGCGGGCTCGCGCCGGCACCGACCACGGTGCTCCAGACCTTGAGCGGCTACACGACCAGCGGGGATTGGCTCACGGCGAGCGTGGCGCCCACCAGCGTGCGCTACCTGCGCGTCCTGACCACCCAGACCCCCTCCTGGGTCGCCTGGCTCGAGCTCCAGGTGTACGCCTCGGGCGCGTGCCGCGCGGCCGCCGGGCCGTGCGACGCGGCCGACCTCTGCACCGGCAGCGCGGCCGCGTGCCCCGACGCCAGGATGCCGGCCGGCACGGTCTGCCGCGCCGCCGCCGGCGTCTGCGACGCGCCCGAGACCTGCGACGGCACGAGCGTCACCTGCCCGGCGGACGCCAAGAAGGTCGCCGGGACGGTCTGCCGCGCCGCCATCGGGCTCTGCGATCTGGCCGAGACCTGCAACGGCACCAGCGTGGACTGCCCGGCGGATGCCCTGAAGGCCGCCGGCACGACCTGCCGCGCGGCCGCCGACCCGACCTGCGACGTGGCCGAGACCTGTAGCGGGACCTCGGCCGCGTGCCCGCCCGACACCGTTCTTCCCCCGAGCACGGTGTGCCGGGCGGCGACCGGCCCCGAGGACCGGCCCGAGTACTGCACCGGCCTCAGCGGGGTGTGCCCGCCGGCCGGCACGCCGCAGCAGGCGGATGCCTGCACGGCCATGGCCTCGTCGAGCGCGCCGCTCGCGACCGCCCGCCGCGACCACGTGGCGATCGCCCTCACCGACGGCCGCGTCCTCGTGGCCGGCGGCGTCGGCACGAGCGTGAGCCTGGGCAGCACGGAGCTCTACACCCCGGCGACGGGCGCGTGGACCACGACCGCCGCCATGTCCGCGTCGCGCCAGGGGCACACGGTGACCCCGATCGACGACGGGACCGTGCTCGTCACCGGCGGGCAGGACGCGGACGGGTACTACCAGGCCACCGCCGACACCTACATCGCGCCGAACGGGAGCTGGTGCGCGACCAAGCCGCTGGTGACGGCGCGCGCCGGCCACACGGCCACGCGCCTGGGCGCCGACGGGACCGCCTACGGCAAGAAGGTCCTCGTCACCGGCGGCATGGGCTGCACGCCCCCCACCCCGCCGCCCGGCCCGAGGCCCCCGGGGTGGCCCGAGTACTGCGCGGGGGGGACGCTGCTCGCGACCGCTGACATCCACGACACCGACACGGGCGCCTGGACCGCGACCGGCGCGCTTCTGACGGCGCGCCAGGGCCACACGGCCACGCTGCTCGGCAACGGCAAGCTGCTCGTCGCCGGCGGCCACGCCGGCTGCGTCACCACCACCTGCTACGACGGCACCGGCCAGGCCTACTCGTGCTGCCCCGCCGCCAGCGGCGGGCTCGCGAGCGCCGAGCTCTACAACCCGGCGACCGGGACGTGGACGGCGACGGGGAGCCTGGCGACCGCGCGCTACGAGCACACGGCCACCCTGCTCGGCGACGGCCGCGTGCTGGTCGTCGGCGGCATCAACAACGTGGTGCCGGGGCAGTGGGGCAGCGACGCCCTCGCCACCGCCGAGGTCTACGACCCGGTGGCCGGCACGTGGAGCGCCGCGGCGCCGCTGGCGACCGCGCGCCACGCCCACACCGCGACGCTGCTCGCGAACGGCAAGGTCGTCGTGGCCGGCGGCATGGGCAAGCAGCCGCTCGCGAGCACCGAGGTCTACAACCCGCTCACGAACACCTGGACCGCGGGCGCGAACCTCTTCGACGCCCGCTACCGGCACACCGCCTCGCTCGTGTGCGGCAAGATCCTGCTGGCGGGCGGCGCGGGCAGCGCGTCGCTCGCGGCCACCGAGATCTTCTCGCTCTACGCCTGCGGCGACGGCGTCCTCGACCCCGGCGAGGAGTGCGATCAGGGCGCGGCCAACGGCGCGGCGGGGAGCTGCTGCACGCTCGCCTGCCACTACGCCGCCGCCGGCACCACCTGCCGTGACGCGGCCGGCCCCTGCGACGCCGCCGAGACCTGCACCGGGCGCACGCCGACCTGTCCGCCCGACGCGCGCCAGCCGGCGGGCACGACGTGCCGCGCGTCGGTCGGTCCCTGCGACTTCGCCGAGACCTGCGACGGCACCGCGGTCACCTGCCCGCCCGATGGCGCGGCGCAGACGTGCCCGAGCGCGACCGGCCCAGCGAGCTTCAAGGCCGAGCTGACCCCTGCGGCGGTCATGCTGAGCTGGACCCAGCTCGTGGATCCGGCGCTCGTGGCCATCGAGGTCTACCGCAACGCGGGCCCGACGGCGCTGGCCGTCCCGGGCACCCCCGCGCAGCTCGTGTACCGCCAGGTGGCCACCTCGTATCAGTCCTCCAGCTCGGTCCCGGACCCCGGGGTCAACGTCAACGGCACGGGCACGTACACCTACTCCGCCTTCGCGATCTACGCGCCCAACTGGTCGCCGCCCGCCACGGCCACGATCGCCGTCGGCGACACGGACCGCGACGGCATGCCCGACGCCTGGGAGACCGCGAACGGCCTCAACCCGAACGACCCCAGCGACGCGCTCGCCGACCCGGACGGCGACGGCCTGTCGAACCTCCAGGAGTTCCTGCTCGGGACCAACCCCCGCAGCGCCGACTCGGACGGCGACGGCCTCAAGGACGGCTGGGAGCTCGTGCACGGCACCAACCCGACCGCCCAGGACACGGACGGCGACGGTCTCAACGACGGCTTCGAGGTCGAGATGGGGCTCGACCCGACGCGCGCGAACAACCGCACCGGCGCCAACGCGATGGGCGACAAGTACGTCCTCGGCGGCTACGTCTTCGACTCGGGGTTCCATGGCCTGGACGCCGCGGGCCAGCCGCTCATCGTCACTCCGGCGACGACCCCGACGGGCACCCCCATCCCGGTCGAGCGCCAGTACCGGCTCGCGACATCGTCGGTGCAGCAGATGACGCCGATCGCCGACGCGCTGGAGGCGCCGACCGCGATGGGCGACATCGGCTACTTGACGGGCGCCTCTGCCACGTTCCGCGCCAACCTGCCGCCCACCTGCTCCGTCGGCACGGGCCTCACCGTCAAGGTCGGCGACCTCGCCACGGCCTCGGTGCAGACCCGCGATCCCGATGGCGATCCGGTGACCGTGAGCTGGAGCTTCGCGTTCACGCCGGAGGTCAGCGCGCTCACGAGCGCGAACCTGACCGGCGCGGCCACGAGCAGCGTCAGCTTCCGGCCCGATGCCTACGGCTACTACATGGTGCAGGCGACGCCGTCGGACGGGATCAGCTACGGCGCCCCCTGCTACGTCATCATCACGGCCGAGGACGCGCGGCTCTTCGCGCACAGCGGCCCGGCGGTTGGCTTCACGAAGAAGTACAAGCTGGTCGCGGCGACCACCTCCTCCTCCGGCGCGCTGACCCAGTCGATGGTGTACGGCGGCCGGAAGGTGGGCCACGTGCTCGCCGAGGCCGGGCTGAGCTGTCCGAGTGACGCCGCGGTGGACTGCACCCTCATCAACTCCGGGCTCCACCTCAAGCCCGGGTTCATGCCCGCCGCCCTCAGGAACGGCGCGTACGTCAACAACCAGGCGCCGATCGCGGTGGCGAGCGCGACCCCGGCGTCGCGCGAGCAGCCGGTCGGCAGCAGCTTCACGCTCTCGTCCGCCGGCAGCTACGATCCGGACGCCGCTCCGCTCGCGCTCACGTACGAGTGGCGGCTCTGGCAGCGGCCGTATGGCAGCGCGGCGGTCATCGCCGGCGCGGACCTGGCGACCGCCACGCTCACGACCGACGTGGCCGGCTCGTACGTCGCGATGCTCCGCGTCTACGACGGCGACCGCTACAGCCCGTGGGCGCCGATCATCCTCACGGGCAAGGCGACCAACCAGCCGCCGGTGGCCGACGCCGGCCCCAACCAGAACCTCGCCATGTCCGCACCGCCGCCCGTCGTGCGGCTGTCCGGCGCGCGCAGCTACGACCCCGAGGGCGCGCTCCTCACCTACAGCTGGAGCCTGTTCGCCCAGCCGACCGGGAGCCTGGCGAAGCTCGTGGTCGTGGACCCGGTGCGGCCGACCTTCATCGCGGACAAGCCTGGCACCTACCGCGTGAAGCTTATAGTGCGCGACGGGTCGCTCGCGAGCCTGCCGGCCTACGCCGTCATCAACGTGTCGAGCCCCGGCGGGAACCAGCCGCCGGTGGCGGCCTTCGGGCCGGGCATGCGGACGCTCGCGACCGGAAACCTCCTCGTGCTCGACGGGACCGGCAGCTATGACCCCGACTGGGACACGACGCGGTTGCCCGATCCCGACAACACGGGCGTGAGCCGCAAGGGCCTCTCGTACCAGTGGCAGATTCTGAGCGCGCCGGCCAGCAGCGCGGCGTACATCTACTGCGATCCGGTCCAGTCGCCCGCGTACGACTGCCCGAGCCCGACCCTGCGCTTCAACGGGGCCAACGGCGACTACCTCATTGGCCTGCGCGTCGTGGACGGGGACTCCCTCGTGAGCGACCTGGTCACGGCCCGGGTGAGCGTGTCCGGCATCGTCGACCAGTTCCCGGTCGCCGTCGTGAAGCCCCGGGAGTCGCGGCTCAGGTACAGCGCGGGGTCGCAGAATCTCATCCTCGGCGCCCAGGACTCCTACGACCCGGTCGACAACCGGGCGACGTTCACGTACGCGTGGACCGTCCTCGAGGTCCCGAACGTCGCGGGCGCGATTGCGCAGCTCAACGGTACGACCTGCGTGGCGGGGGCCGATGCCCAGGGCCATTACACCCCGTGCGTCGTGAAGGGCAACCAGGCGCAGGTGCAGCTCACGACCAACAAGCCGGGGAAGTACAGGGTGCACGTGCAGGTGTGGGACAACACCGGCCAGTCGTCGTGCGGGCCGGGCGAGTCCCGGCCGGCATACCCAGCGTGCAACGCCGCCAGCGTGGCCACTATCGCGGTCGACGACGCGGCCATGCCGGTGGCCATGCCGGCGGGGTGGCCGGGGGTCGATGGCTGCCTCATGACCCCGGGCGGCCAGCGGGACTGCGGGCCGGACGAGGAGACGCGGAAGAAGAGGGCGCCGCACGGCTCGGGCGGCGCGCTGGAGCGCTTGTCCTGTCTGAACAACTGCGACGCGAACAACCCCAAGCCGGTGCTCATCAACGAAGGCTTCAGCGGCACGACCGCGGCCTCGGAGGGCCACGCCGACTCGCCGACCTCGGGCGCGCTCAAGGGCGTCGTCAGCATGCTGCGGAACAACGGCTACGAGGTCTGGTACCTCACCTTCCACCCGGTCTGCAGCGGCGGCGCGATTGCCGACGTGACGGCGAACTGGGGCTACTGCAACGAGTTGTTCTACAACGAGAAGACCGGGAACGGCGAGAAGTGCGCCTGCCCGTACCCGCAGCAGCCCATCGACAATCGCGTCGCGCTCAACACCGTCGTGTGGGCGGCCGCGGCGCGCCAGGTCTTCGAGGCGACGTGTCCCTCTGGCCTCAACGACGGCAAGTTCAAGGACCCCGATATCTCGAGCTGCTTCGTGCGCGGCCTGGGCTTCAGCATGGGCGGCCTCATCGGGCGCACAGCCATGGCCTGGTCCGAGGACGCCAGCAGGACGACGGTCGGGTTCGGCTACCCGTGCGACTTCAACCGGAACACCAACGACGGCACCGTGAACGAGGCGAACCCCGGCGACCCGTACGCGGTGTGTGCCGGTGCCACGCGCGCGAAGCCGGCGCGCGGCAGCGCCGGGGTGGCGGCCGGCAGCGATGTCTGGGAGCTCGGCGTGCGCGTCTTCCAGTCGCTCGACGGGCCGCAGCAGGGCGCCAATTTCCCGGTCTCGCTGCAGGGGTTCTTCAAGAACTACGAGGCGAAGACCAAGGACCAGGGCTCGGCCAGCGGCTCCTTCGGCGGGATGGGGCACAAGTTCTCGGGCAATGACGGGTTTGCGGCCCTGGCGATCGCGCGCCGGGACTCCTACCGCGATGCGCTGGCGCGGTTTTCGGATTCAAACAATCCGAAAGACTTGCCGGAGCCGCTCCGGCTCCTCCAGGCCACCGCGGGGGCCGCGAAGCTCCTGGGGGCCTTGAGCTATGCCGTCAGCGCGGTCAAGACCATTCAAACGATTGCAGCCGCAGACGCGGTGTATGCGGCCGCGGCCGCGGAGGGTGTCAGTGGCTTTGCTGCGCTGTCGAGCCTGGCGCAGGCCGGCCAGCTGTGGTCACCGTGGCTCAAGGCCATCGGGTGGGTCGGGACAGTCCTGATGATTGCGGTGGCCATCATCTCGCTCCCCAGCATGTTCGAGCTGCTGGGCGCCGGGTGGACGATCGCCTACATGGCGTTCATGGCCGTAGACGCATACATCACCTACCTCGCCGTGCAAATGGAGTGCGCCCCGTGGTGTCAGATCGCCGCGGTCATTCTTTTGATCATCAACCTGGTCTTCCCGGACTTCATCATGAGCGTGTCCGCCGACCTCACCGTCGACGACCACGCGCACGACGCGATCGGCGACGGGAAGTCGCGGGAAGGGCCCTCGTTCCCCTTCTCGGTCAAGACCGTGCTCGAGGCCCCTGGCGCCAAGGACATGCTGTACCGCGTGGCCACGAAGTACCCGGCCTGCGCCGGACGCGCGGAGATCATGCAGGGCCACGGCATGCCGGCCGACTTCGGCCTCGCGCGCCCCTTCACGCGGGGCTATGGCAAGGACTACTGGGGCATGTACTGCCAGCCCACCGGCGACGAGGTCGAAGCCTCGACCATCGACCATGACGCGCTCTACGCCTGGATCGGTTCGCTCAATGGGAACGGGGGCTGGTCCACGAAGGCGCGCACGACCGGCTTCGGGTTTGGCGGCGGTGCTCCCCCCATCGACCGGACGGTCAACCAGCGCAAGGCGCCGGGGACCGTGTGCTGCAAGGAGTACTCCTGCTACGGGCAATGGCGGCCGCGCCAGTGGTGCCCCAGTTCGGCGCTGCGCAAGACCTCGACGCCGGACCCGAGCACCGACCCGGGTTGCCACTACCTTCGTGATCGGTGTCTGTGGGAGCCGCTCGGCGGCCGCGACTTCACCAGCCTGGTCGATCTGTACCTGCCGTACAACTTCAGCAACATCTCGTACCCGGCGTGGCCCGAGGACTTCTGGTCGGGCTCGACCACGATTGAGAAGTATGGTGACAAGCTCGAGCTCTTCGACATGCACCTCACCGCCTCCCTCAAGATCACCAAGCGGGTGGTCGGCTTCAGATCCACCAATTACAAGCAACTCTTCGACGACCACGTCTACCTGCCGCAAGACCCCATCATGCTGGCGCTCAGGACCGGCTTCATACCGACCCACAGCGCGCTGGCGCTCACGCCGGAGCCCACCTTCACGACCCCGGCCTGCCAGGCGGGCAAGGGGGTCGCCGCAGTCGACGGCGCTCGCGTCGAGTGCGACTACGACCTGCCCTGTTGCCAGCTCGTCGCGAACTACGGGACCGCGCTCGCGGGGGTCAACTGCCGGGCGAACTGCTCGACCATGTTCGACGCCAGCATCATGCCTGGTCGCAGCATCCCGCACGCCCCGAGCCTGGAGGCCAACCCCTGCCTGCGCAACGGCGACTGGGACTACAGCAAGTCGGAACTGGAGAACATGGACGACATCAAGAAGGCCACCTACAAGGTCGGCCCGCGGCAGAACGAGAAGCTGGACCAGGAGGAGTGGATCACCGAGCGGGAACGCCGGCTGTGCGCCTGCAACCCGGCGGCGGGGCCGTGTGACGTCACCGACGGCGCGGGCAGGCCGAGCGGGGTCGCCGGGCGGTACTGCAAGGGGTACGGGGACCTGGCGGTGTACTACAGCAGCAACGCGGACGGCTACCGCTGCGACCCGCTGGCGAACGAGGCGGCCTCGCGCGAGGTCGGCGTCATCATGTCCGCGGCCCTGGCCACGCTCGACTGGCGCAAGGGCTCCTTCCCCCAGAAGTACTGGGTGTGCGAGAACCCCTGCGAGATCGTCGCCGGCGAGCGGCGCTGCGGCCCCACGCTGTGGAGCAACAACAAGGACACCAACTACGACCGCCCGGCCTTCGGCGGCCTGTGCCGGGCGATGTGGCTGGGCGGCGTGGACCGGGACGGCGACGGCTGTCCCGCCAATCCCGACGGCAGCGCCGGCGGCTGCGAGAGCGCGGCCGAAGATCTGAATCCGCTGGTGCCCGGCACGGGCAAGACGTTCGGCGTGGACAACACGCCGCCGGTGATTTCGAAGATCACGGACCCCCAGGTGTTCGAGCTGCCGACCTGCGGCGCGACGGCGGGCAAGCTCGGCTACGCCTGCCTCGCCGACGTGATCGACGATCCCGCCGACGTGGCGCGGGTGCCGCTCAAGGTGAAGGTCGAGGCCACCGATGCCGATACGCCGCTGCGCTACCGGTGGTCCTTCGATCCCAGCAAGAGCTGCCAGGGGGTGAGCGCGCCCGCCACCGCCGGACCCGGCGATGTGATGTTCCTGACGCCGGAGGCCGCGGAGACGGCGGTCGTGGTGATGACGCAGAACCGGCCGCCGCAGGGCAAGTACCCCCTCGTGGTGCAGGTGACCGACCAGCGCGGCGCCCGCAGCAAGGCCTGCACCACGGTGGAGGTCAAGGGCGCGCCGGTGCGGACCAACATCTCGATCAGCGGACCCACCGAGGTGAACGAGATCTGCGAGTGGGCCGCCGATGTGCCGCTCGCGAGCGGCGAGGCGGCGCCCACGTGGAGCTGGCGCTGCTATGCCGATGTGGCCTTCACCGCGGTCGTGGTCGACGCGAACGGCAACGACCTCAGCAACACACTGCTCATGCAGTGGAGCCAGGTGATGGACACCGACCTGCAGGCGTCCGGCTACGCGCCTGGCGTGCTCGTGGGCGACGCCAACGCCAAGGACCCGGGCCTCATGGTCCTCGGCGTCGAGAACCACCTGGCCACGCCGAGCGGGCATCCGCTGAAGTTCCGGCTGACCGTCATCGACGTACGCGGCGAGACGGTGACGAGGGACCAGTGCGTTCGGATCTGCCCGATGGACGGCTGCACGACCTCCGCCGAGCCGTGTCCCCCGTAACGGCCGCGCATGCTGCGTACGGTGGACATCCTCGCGGTGGAGTCACGGAGTCAACGAAAGGACTGCCCCATGAGCGTGAAGCTGCTCTCCTCGATGCTGGCGGTAGGGATGCTCGTGACCGCGGGCGCGGCCCGGGCCGACATCCCGCGCCAGATCAACTTCCAGGGTCGCCTGGCCAGCGCGGCGAACGACAGCCCGATTTCGGATACCATTCGCATCAAGTTCTCGATCTACAACACCGCTGCGCCCAACACCGGCACGCCGTGCCTCGAAGAAGAGACGACCTCGGTCACCGTCACCGGGGGGCTCTTCAACGTCAACATCGGGGCGCACACCACGGGGGGCGTCAGCAGGCTGACCGACGGCGGCGTCATCACGGGCTGCGACTTCGCGAGCCCCTACTGGCTCGAGCTCAGCGTCGACGGCGAAACCATGAACCCGCGGGTGCCGCTCACCGCGGCGCCGTACGCGCTCCGCGCGGACGTGGCGAACCGCGCGCTCAAGGCGGACGTGGCGACCCAGGCAGGCTCAATAACCTCGGCGACCGGAGTGCCGGGCGCTTGGGGCAAGATCGGGGAGGTCGTGCTGACGTCCAACACTGAGATCAACCTGACGTTTCCGCCCTACGACAACCTGCGGGTCGAGTTCTCGCTCGCGACGGCGGACCCGAACGCCCAGTGGATGTTCGTCCAGTTCAACGGCGACGCGACCGCCACCTACTGGTCGACGACGAACTGCATCTGGAGCAACTGGAGCTACAACAACCCCACCGCCGCCCCGGTGACCTTCGGCAGCTTCGGCGTCGCTCCGCCGGGGAGCACCAATCGGTGGGCGGTCGGCGAGGGGTACATCGGCAACCGCGTGGGCGAGATCAAGCAGTTCACGTCCCGCAGCGCTTACCACCACCCCGGCGTCAGCGCCTGCAACAACCTCGGCAGCGTCCAGTGGGCGAACACCGCGTCGCGGATCAGCTCGATCCGCGTGTGGAGCAACACGACGGCGAACCTCAAGGCGGGCAGCCGCTTGACGGTGTATGGCCGCTAGGCCGGGGTGCGCGCGCTCGGCCAGCCGGCCGGGCCCTGCGACCAGGAAGGGGAAAGCACGATGAGCTCCAGGTTGCTCTTCACGGTCCTCGGGCTGGCGTCGTTGCTGGCGGCCGCCGCGGCCCGGGCCGACCTGCCGCGCCAGATCAGCTTCCAGGGCCGCCTGGCCAGCGCGACCAACGACAGCCCGGTCACGGGGCAGACCGTGAGCATCAAGTTCACGCTCTACGACACCTCGACGGTCGGGACCGGCACGCCCTGCTACACCGAGACGCTCTCGGTCTATGTCAAGGATGGCCTGTTCAACGTCAATATCGGCGCCACCAGCGCCCGCGGCGTCACCGGTCTGACCGACGCCGGCGTCCCCGCCAAGACCGACGGCGGCGTCCTGCTGGGCTGCGATTTCTCGGTCCCGTACTGGCTCGAGTTGAACGTCAACAACGAAGGGGCGATGTCCCCGCGCGCTCCCCTGAGCGCAGCCGCCTACGCGCTGCGGGCCGACGTGGCGAACCGCGCGCTCACCGTGGACGTGGCGCCCCAGGCGAACGTGCTGACCTCGGCGACCGGGGTGCCGAGCGCGTGGAGCAAGATCGGCGAGACCGTGCTCACGGCCGACGGCCAGATCAATCTGACGGACATCCCGGCCTACGACAACCTGAAGCTCGAGTTCTCGCTCGCGACCACGAGCACCGCCGCCGACTGGGTGTTCATCGAGTTCAACTGGGACGCGAGCGCCGCCTACTCCTCGGTGGTGAACTGTGTCTGGCAAGCCGGCGACTACCCGAACTCGTCGGTGACGTACGGGGCGATCGGCATCGCGCCGGCGGCGAGCAGCGGTCGGTGGCTGGTCGGCGATGCGCACATCGGCAACCGTCCGAACGAGATCAAGCAGCTCACGTCCCACAGCGCGTTCCATGTGCCGGGCGTCATCGCGTGCAACAACCTGGGCAGCGTGCAGTATGCGAACGTGGGGGTAGCCGACTCGGGCGTGCCGGCGTGGGGCGCGCGGATCGTGAACATCAGGATGTGGAGCAACCCCAACACGCCGCATGACGCCGGCGTCGCGGGGACCAACTTCAAGGCCGGCAGCCGCGTGACGCTGTTCGGGCGGTAGGCGCGGCGGCCGGGCCGAGGAGCGGATGCGGCGCCAGGTGACAGCATGATCGCGGCCGTGACGCTGCTGGCGTTCACCCTCGCGGGTGGCCCGCCGGCACCCGTCGCCGAAGGCGCGCGCGTGCGGCTGGAGGAGGCGAGCTTCGGCGCCGGCGTCGTCGCGGTGGCGGCCGGCACCGCCCGTCTCGCGCTGTCACCCGGCGCGGTCCCGACCATGGTGGGTCAGGTGCGGGCGGGGCGGGGGCTCGCGCTCCCCGTGCCGCCGCTCGTGGCCGTGCGGTTGCCGGCGCTCGCGCCGGCGCTCGCGGCCACGCCTGCGGCCACGCTCGCGGTGGCCGCGGCGCGCGACGTACCCGGAGGCGAGGCGGGCGGGGGCGCGGCGCGCCCGCGGGTCGCCGAGGGCGTGTGGCGCCCGGGGTGAGCGAGGGCGGGTGAGTGAGGTCGAGTGGACCAGGCAAAGGATCGATTGGTTAGGAGAGGATTCATGAGAGCACGGCTTGTGACGCTCACCCTGGGGGCCCTGCTGGCCCTCGCGGCCAGTCCGGCCTTCGCAGATGTCCCGCGGCTCATCAACTTCCAGGGCCGCCTCGCCGACCAAAGCGGCACGCCCCTCAGCGGCTACTTCGCGATGACCTTCCGCATCTTCGACACTACCGCGGGCGGCAGCTCCTGCTTCAGTGAGACGCAGGCGTCGGTCCGCGTGAACGGCGGCCTCTTCAGCACCGCCGTGGGCAGCGGGACCCCCGACGGGGGCATCGGCTTCGGCTGCGACTTCTCGAAGCCCTATTACCTGGAGCTGATGGTCGGCAACGACGCGGCCATGTCGCCGCGCATCCCGCTCACCTCCGCCGCCTACGCACTCGCGGCCGCGGGCGTGGTCGGGTTCGACGGCAACGCGAAGAAGACCCTCTACCTGGGCGCCGGGAGCGGGCAGATCCCGATCAACAACCGCCAGACGATGACCGACCTGAACGCGGACATGGTCGACGGGAAGCACTTCAATGAAATCGTCAGCAGCCTTCCGCTCTACAAGTGCCAGGAGTGGGTCTGCACCACGAAGGACACGTACACCACGTCGTGCGTGTCCGGTGGCAACACGGGGGGGTGGCATCTCGTGCTGTCGGGGGCTGTCGCCCCGTGTGGCTACGAGCAGGTCAGCACGTGCCTGGTGTCGCCGGGCCAGCCCCCTGCTTGCCTGGCGGGGACGACCGACATGGGCGTCTCCGCCCGCGGTTGCTACCCGGGCTACACCGTGAACTATCGCACCTGCGCCGGCGCCGCCACCCTCGTCGGGTACATCAAGGCGCCGTGACGGCGCCTGCCGACGGGATCAGCGTGGGCCAGGGCCTGCCGGCCCTCATCTCGATGATGTCCGCGTGTTGGCAGCTGTAACTTCCCCCTTCCGCTGCGGCAGGCGACCCAATTCCCCGACGCCCCGCTCGTTCCTCCGTGCGACCACGCGCCCCGGGCTGCCCCGAGAGCCCGTGCGTCACCCAGCGGATCACCGAGCCCGTGCTCGCGGTGCCCGCGGGCGCCCGCAGTCTCGACCTCTGGTTCGCCTGCGTCCCCGGCTTCTCCTACGTGGCGCCGGACAACTGGAAGTACGACTCGAACGACGGCCGCAACTATGTCCTCCCGATCGCCTAGCCCCGCCGCCGCCCCGCTCCCGCCGCGCCCCGCTCCCCCGCCTGACCGACCCGGCCCCGCGCGCGCCGGCTCAGGCCGGCGGCTCGACCGGCCTCCGCACCAGCCCGTAGCGGTCGCACAGCGCCCGCAGGGCCTGCAGCCCGATCGGCTTCTCCAGACACTCGAAGCCGAGCTTCGCCGCCTCCTGCACCAGCCGGTGATCGCCCGTGAGCCCCACGACGGGGAGCGCGGCCAGGGCGGGGTCGGCCAGCTGGGCGGCGCGGAACTCGAGCCCGTTCATGCGCGGCATCCGGATGTCGAGCAGGATCAGCGCCGGGCGCGCGGCCGCGCGCAGCACCTGCAGCGCCTTGAGGCCGTCGCCGGCCGTCCGTACCGCCACGCCCTCGAGCGTGAGTAGCGTCTCGAGGGTCTCGCAGATGTCGGCGTCGTCGTCGACGATCAGGATGAAGTCCGGCTGGGTGGTCGGCATGATCCGTTGCTCCCTTCGGCGCCGGGGCCACGGACGGGCAGCGCGACCACGAACGTGCTCCCCTGACCAGGGCTGCTCCGCACCGTGATCGCGCCGCCGTGCGCCTCGACGATCCGACGGCAGATGAAGAGCCCGAGGCCGAGGCCGCCGTAGTGCAGCGGGGCGACCGCCTGGACGAACGGCTCGAACACCGCGGCCTGGCGGGCGGGCTCGATGCCGATGCCCTGGTCCTCGACCTCCAGGCACGCGAGGCCCTGGCGCTCGGCGAGCCGGATGGTGATCGGCTGGCCCTCGCCGAACTTGAGCGCGTTGGTGACCAGGTTCACCACCACCTGCTCGAGACGGCGGCCGTCCCAGCGCCCCGCGAGCGCGGCCGGCGCGTCGAGCGTGACCGTGCTGCCCGCCCGCCGCACGTCCTCCTCGAGCTCCGCCACCACCCCGGACACCAGGCGCGTAAGGTCGACGGTCTCGAGCCCGAGCACCAGGTTCCCGCCCTGGATCCGGGTGGCGTCGAGCAGCTCGGCGATCAGGCGCGTCAGGCGCTCACCCTGACGCTGCGCCAGCCGGGTCAGCCGCGCCAGCGCCTCCGATCCACCCGCGGTCACGCCGGTGGCGAGCTCGCGCATGCGCTCGAGCGCCAGCCGCAGCGAGGTCAGGCCAGCGCCTCGTACTGCACGCAGCCATGCGTGCGCGCCCCGTGGATCGCCTGCTGGAAGAGCTGCAGCGCCTCGAGGCCACGCCCTTCGAGGCGGGCCAGCTCGGCGGCGACCAGGGCATGCTTGTGGCCGAAGTTCGCGTCACAGGCCCGGGCCCACGCGGCGAACCGCGCCTCGTCCTCGCGCAGCCGGGGGAGCACCTCGCGCTCCGTCGTCACGGAGGCCGCGTCGTGCAGCGCGGCCAGGGTCAGCGCGGCATAGAGCTCGTACTCGGGGACCGCCGCCAGACCCGGGACCGCGCGCATCAGCTCGCGGGCGCTCTGCGCGGCCGCCCACGCCGCGCGGTAGTCGCCGGCGTGGAAGAGGGCCAGGAACCGGTAGACCAGGGGGAACAGGCTGGCCCGCTCGGTCGGCGTCGGCGCCGGGAGCCGCGGATCGAGCTCCGGGTCCCCGACCCCGCGCAGGTAGCGCGCGAGCTGCGCGGTGCTCGCGACGCTCGCGGCCATCGCCGGATTGCCGGCGCCCCGCAGGAAGACCAGCCAGCGCGCGCACTCCTGCTCGAGCTGCTCGAGGGGCGCGCCGAGCCGGTGGTGCGCGCCTGGTTCGCCCCGCCATGCTCGCTTCGACCTCGGCGAAGACCCGCTCCACCGCCGCGCGCCCGGGGTGGGGCGCGAGCGTGAGGCCCAGCTCGCGCAGCCCCGCGATCAGCGTGGCCACCGCCGGCCCGTAATCCGCCGCGCCTTCGTGGATGAGCGCCTCGGCGCAGTGGGCGGTGCCAGGGCGGGCACCACGTCGCCCGGCGGCACCGGGCGGCGCGCGATGTGGCAGTGGACCCACTCGAGCGCGTCACGCGCCTGGAACGGCAGCGCTCCGGTCAAGGCCTGGTAGAGCGTCACCCCGAGGGCGTAGAGGTCGCTCCGCGCATCGACGGAGCGGTTGATGCGGCCGGTGCCCTCCGGCGAGAGGTACGGCAGGGCGCCGGCCAGCAGCCGCGTATCGGACAGGATCTGCTGCTCGCGCGGCGCGCGCGCGGCGAGCCCGAAGCCGGTCAGCCGCGTCGCGCCGGTCGCGGGGTCGACGAGGATGTGCGGCGGCCGCACGTCGGTGTGCAGGAGGCCGCGCCCATGCACCTCCGCGAGCCGCGCCGCCACCGCCGCGGCCAGCTCGCAGAACCGCGGCAGCGCGAGCGGGAAGCCGAGCGCGGTGAGGGTCACCCCGCCGAAGTCCTCGAGCACGAGGGTCGGCGCCCCCGCGACGATCTCGAGCGCGAGCGGGCGCACGACCCCGGGCCAGTCGAGCTCGGCGCGCAGCTCGTATTCCCGCCGCAGACCGGCGGCCGCCCGCTCGCCGCCGCCGGGCGCCATCCGGAGCAGCACCGGGCAGCCATCGGCGCGGCGGACCGCCCGACACAGGCGCAGGCCGTCGCCCTCGAACAGCAACTCCCCCAGCCGGTAGGCCCCCGCGGACATCCCTCGCGGCTAACGTTGCACCGAACCCATTGGGAGTCAAACCGCCCGCACGGCCCGC
>DASXVK010000316.1:0-2371 GCA_036504295.1 Polyangia bacterium | reverse complement strand
CGGCCCCCAGGAGGAGCAGGACCTCGTGAGCTGCCTCAAGCGCCTGGCGGGGCTCGCGGCCATCGACCTCGGGGACCAGGCGGTGTCGTACCGCATCGCCGGCGAGCTCGCCCGCGCCGCCGTCGCCGGCCTCGGCGGGGCGCGCGGCCACACGTTCGCGGACGGCGTCGTCGTCGCGACCTTCCGGCCCATGCGCGCGGTGCCGTTCAAGGTCGTCTTCGTCACCGGCCTCGGCGAGGGCGCCTTCCCCGCGGCCGAGGGGCGCGACGCCCTCGACCTGCGCGGCGCCGAGCGGCGCGCGGGGGACGTGAGCCCGCGCGAGCGCGACCTCGCGATGTTCCTCGAGACGCTGCTCGCCACCCGCGAGCGGCTGTACCTGTCGTACGTCGCCCGCGACCAGCTCACGGGCGAGCCGCTGCAGCCCTCGGCCGCGGTGACCGAGCTGCTGCACGAGCTGCGCGGGCGCGGCCTCGGCGAGCAGGAGGTCGCGGGGCTCGTGGTCGAGCACCCGCTGCGGCGGTGGGACGCGCGGTACCTCGAGCACGAGCACGAGCACGAGCACGAGCTGCGGAACCACCTCCCGGAGGCGCGGCGGGAGGCGGCCGTCGCGGCGCTCGCCCGCACGGTGCGCGCGGCGGCGCCGGGCGCCGCCCTGCGCGATGCGGCGGCGCTGCGGGACCGGGCGCCGGCGCTCTTCGCGCGGCTGCGCGAGCCGCTCGGCCTGCTCGAGCCGCCCGCCGCCGCGCCGCGCCGCCGCGCCGGGGGACCGCTGCGCGTCACGCTCGGGCAGCTGCGGCGCTTCCTCGAGTGCCCGCTGCAGGGCTGGGCCGCGTACTGCCTCGGGCTGGAGGAGGGCGAGGCGGACCTGCTGGCCGCGGTCGACGAGCCCGTCGCGCTCGAGTTCCTCGACCGGCTCCTGCTCGTGCGCGGGGCCGTCGTCGACGCCCTCGCGCTCGGCCGCGATCCCGCGGCGCACGCGGCCGCCGAGGTGCGCGCGCGCGAGCGCGCGGGGCGCGCCCCGGTCGGGCTCTTCGGCGAGGTCGAGCGCGCGCAGCAGGAGGTCTGGGTGCAGGGCTGGGCGCGAGCGCTGGGCGGCGACGCCGGCGTGCCCCCGCCGGCCGAGGTCGTGCGCTTCGGCGCGGCCCCGGAGCACGCCCCGGTGCAGGAGCTGCAGGGCCCGCTCGTCCTCGCGATCACCGCCCCGGGGGGCGGCGCGCTCGCCGGGCCGACGCGGGTCGAGCTCTCCGGCCGCACCGAGCCCCTCACCGACGGCCGCGCGACCTCGCTGGTGCTGTGCGCGCGCGCGGCGCCGCCGGCGAATCCCCGGGACACCGCCCGCCTCTGGCGCGACGCCCTGCGCGGCTTCCTCGACCACGTCGTGCTCGCGGCCGCCGGGCTCACCGCCGGGGCACCGCACCGCGCGCTCCTGTGTCTGCGCGGCGGCGCGACCGTCCCGCTCGACTTCGCGCCGCTCGACGCCGCCGCGGCCCGCGCCTACCTCGGCGGGCTGGTCCAGTCGTTCCTCGGCGAGCCGCACGCCTACTTCATGCCGTGCGAGGCGGTGTTCCTGCACCACCTGGCCGGCGGCGCGCGCCCGCTCGGCGAGTGCCTGGCCGAGGTGCGCACCTGGGACCGGCACAGCTCGAGCTACGGCCCCATCACCCGGCTCGACGACGTCGCCGCGCCCGCCGACGAGGCGGCGCACGCGATCGTGGCGCGGCGGTTCGCCCCGCTGCTCGCGGGCCTCGCGCCCCCCGCCGAGCCGCCGCGCGGAGGGCGCGCATGAGCGTCGTCCGCGTCGAGCGCCCCGCGGTCCTCGCCGGCCTCCCCCTCGGGCGGCACGCCGTGATCGAGGCGTCCGCGGGCACGGGCAAGACCTTCACCCTCGAGCACCTCATCGTCGAGGTCCTGCTCACCACCGACACCCGCATCGACGAGATCCTCGTCGTCACCTTCACCGAGCGCGCCACGAGCGAGCTGCGTCTCCGCGTGCGCGAGAAGCTGCGCGCGCTGCTCGCCGCCGGGCCCGCGGAGCACCGGCCCGACCTGCCCGCCGAGCGCGCCTGGGACCTCGACGACGCCGCGCGCGAGCGGCTGCGGCGGGCGCTGCACGGCTTCGACGGGGCGACCATCGCCACCATCCACGCTTTCTGCCAGCGCATCCTGGTCGAGCACGCCTTCCCGAACCGGCGCCTCTTCGCGCAGGAGCTCATCGACGGCCGCGAGGCGTTCGGCCGCGCGTTCCGGGCGGCGCTGCGCGAGCAGCTCGCCCGCGACCCCGAGGACCGGCGCTGGCTGCGCGCCGCGCTCGCCGCGCCGGACGGCCTCGCCGCGCTCGAGCGCGGGCTGTACGCCTGCCACCGCGAGCGCG
>DASXVK010000315.1:0-2290 GCA_036504295.1 Polyangia bacterium | reverse complement strand
TCTCGTCGGCGGCGGGCGCCGCCGCGGCGCCGGGCGCCGCGGCGGCCGCGGGCGCCGCAACCGCCGGCGCGCGTGCCGGCGCCGGCGGCGCCGGCGGCGCCGGCGGCGCGGGCGCGGGCGCGGGCGCGGGCGCGGCGGCGGGCGCGAGCGCGGGCTCGGCGGCGGCCTTGGCCCGGCCGCGGCGGCGGCCCCGCCCGGCCGGCGCCGCCTCGGGGGCCGGCTCACGGCCGCGGCGGGCGCGCTCCGGACGCGGCGCCTCCGGCTGCCGCTCCTCGCGCTCCGCCGGCTCCTTCGCCCGCTCCTCACGCGGCGGGTACGCCTTGAGGCCGAACACGCCCGGGGCGACCCGCACGAAGGGGCTGCGGTCGGGGTCCCGCTTGATGGCGTTCGAGAGCTGCGTCTGCATCGTCTCCTCGGGCGTGCGCCCGACGTGCGACAGGAGATCCTGACGGATCGCGATCTCGACGAGCTTCTTGAAGTGCAACGGCCGGCCGTTCTGCCGCAGGACGGCCTCGGCGGCCTCGATGAAAGTCATGTCAAGTCCTTGTGATATGCGGGGGCACGTGTCTCTTATCGCCCGCGACGCGTGCTGTCAAGGCGAGCACTCGGTACCCTCGTCGGCGTTCGCCGCCCCCCGCGGCGCCCCTCCGCTGCGGGCGCCGGAGAATAGCACGCCCGCGTAATCCAAGGTAGAATTCCCGCCATGTCCTGGAGCCGGCGACTCTGCGTCGTGGCGAGCGCGCTCCTCGTGCTCGCCGCGGCCACTGACGCGATGCTCCAGGTCTCGGCGCGTCCGCGGGTGATGGGCGCCCTCGCCCGCCTCGCGGGGACCCGCGTGACGGTGCAGCGGCTCCACATCGGCCCGCTCGGCGGCGTCCACGTCCGCGGCCTCCAGGCCGGGCCCCAGCTCCGCGTGGCGCGCCTCGATCTCGATCTGGATCTCGCGGCCCTGATCGAGGGCCGCGTCCGGCCGACTCGCGTCGGCATTCACGGCGTGCGCTGGGACGTCACCGACGGCGCGGCCAGCGTCCTGTCGTGGCGCGACCGGGCGGGCCTCGGTGGCCGCGACGACGGCGCCGCGGGCGGCGCGGGGCGCGCGGCCATCGCCGTGACGGCGACCGACATCGAGGTTCGCTACCACGGCCACCGGCGCGATGGGCTGCTGCAGGTCGGCCGGATCGACGGCGACCTCGCCCGGGCGGCGGTGGACTTCACCGCGCGCCTGGTCGCCGCCGGCAGCGGGCCCTGGCGCGTGCGCGCCGACGAGATCCGGGTCCACGGCGCCAGCGCGCTCGCCCCGCCGCTGCGCGTCGATGTCAGCCGCGGCGTCGTGGTCCTGGGCGGCGACCCCGTCGCCGAGGCCCTCGCCGCCAGCGTCAACCTCGACGCGGGCGGGGGCGAGCTGCGCGTGTCGGGGCGCGCCCCCGGCGACGCCGCGCGGACCGTCGCCGTGAACGCGCGGTTCGGCGACGACGGCGGCGAGGGCCGCGTCGAAGCGCGCGCCTTTCCGCTCGCTCCCTTCGCCACGCTCCTGCGGCCGGCGGGCGTCCTCCCGGAGCGCGCGCGCGCCGAGGCGGAGGTGGCGGTCCGGTGGCGCGGGCCGCTGCGCGCCGCGAACGACATCGGCGCCTCCGGCCGCGTGGGCGTGACGGATCTCGGGCTACGCTTCGCCCGGCTCGCCGCGCAGGAGGTCAGCGGGATCAGCGCCACGCTCGACGGCAGCGCCCGGCTGATGGGCGACGCGGTCGAGGTCGACCGCGCCGTCCTGCGCACCGGCGAGGTCCAGTCGCTCGTGCGCGTCTCCCTGACCGGGATCGCGGGCACGCCGCGCCTCGGCGTCGACGCGACGCTCGACGAGACGCCCTGTCAGCACCTCGTCACGGCGCTGCCGGCGGGTCTGGCGCCGGCGCTCGGCGGGCTCGAGGTCACCGGCACGGCGTCGGCGCGCGCCCACGTGGGCATCGACTGGGCCCGCCTGGGCAGCATCGAGCACAGCGAGACCATCGACGCGCGCGGGTGCCGCGTCGTGCGCGACGCGCCCGGGGCCGACGTCGCCGCCCTGCGCGGCGCGTTCCGCCACCGCGTCTCCGCGAGCAGCGGTCAGCCGCGCGAGTTCGTGCTCGGCGCGCCGAACCCCAGCTACCGGCCGCTCGGCCGGATGTCGCGGCACGTGGTCTCCGCGTTCCTCACCGCCGAGGATCGCCACTTCTGGCGCCACGGCGGGTTCGACCCGGCCATGCTCGGCCGCGCGCTCGGGCACGACCTGGCCGTCGGGCGCATCGAGAAGGGC
>DASXVK010000314.1:0-24111 GCA_036504295.1 Polyangia bacterium | reverse complement strand
CGAGCGCGAGCGCGCGGCGGCGAGCGCGGCCACGGCGGCGGCCGCGCTCGCCGCGGACCTCGACGCCGGCACGATCAGCGTCGGCGCGGCGCTCGGCGGGTTCCGCCACGGCGCGCGGCTCGCGCAGGCGACCGCCGCCCGCGCCGCCGCGGCCGAGCGCGCGGCCGCGGCCGCCGCGACCGCCGCGGCCGCGAGCGCGGCCGCGACCGCGGCGCTCGAGGACGCGCACGCGGCGCGCCGGGTGATCGAGCAGCACCGGGAGCGGCGCGAGGCCGAGCGCCGCCGCGAGCGCGAGCGCCGCACGGAGGCGGCCCAGGACGACCGCGGTCCGACCGGTGGCCGCCCCGCCGGCGGCCCCGCCGGCCGCCGCTGACCCGCCCGCCGGCACGGCGCCGGCCGTTAAATTGTCCAGCCGTCTCGCGAATTTGACCTCGGTCTACCGTTTCGTTAACATGCGTGTCCTCGGAGGTCCCGATCGCGCTCCCCGTGCGCATCACCCTGTGGCACCTGGTTGCGGCCGTCATGGCGCAGACGGCGGCGTGCCTGCTCGCGGCCGCGCCGCTGGTGCCGCTCGCGCTCGTCGCCGCGGTGCAGGTCGCGGCCGGGCTCGCGCTCACTCTGAGCCCGCTCGCCCGCGGCGGGACGCTCGCCGAGCGCGACCCCGCGGCCGCGCTCGCCGCGCTCGCGCTCGTGCCCCGGCGCCTCGCCGCCGCCGCGAGCGTCGCCGGCCTCGCCGCCGGCGGCGCGCTCGGCCTGCTCCGCGTCCTCGGCCCGCGCGCCGCCGCGACGAGCGTGGCCCTCGCGCTCCTCGGCGCCGCCCTCGCCTCCTTCGCCGCGAGCGGACCGGTGCTCGCGCCCGTGCGCGCGCGCTTGCACGCCCGCGCCCGCGCGGCGAGCGCCCGCGGCGGGCTGCGGCTCAAGCTCCTCATGACCCTCGGCAGCGTCGGCCTGTGCGCCTTCGCGCTCGGCGCCGCCGCGGCGCGTCCGGCCGGGGTCCCGGTGCAGGTCGGGGCGCTGATGACGCTCGCCGGCGCGGTCGCGGTCGCCTGGCTGTGCCTGCGCGACCTCGTCGCGCCCGTCCCGCTGCTGCGCGAGGGTCTCGAGCGGCTCGCCCGCGGCGACCTCCGGCCGGGCCCCACGATCGAGGCGACCGACGAGCACGCCGCGCTCGCCGCCGGGCTGCGGGGCGCGTCGCACGCGCTGGCCCGCGCCGTGGGCGAGATGGGCGAGGTGCTGCGCGCCGCCCTCGCGCGCGCCGACGACGCCGGCCGCGCGCTCGCCGCCGTCGACGCCACCGCCGAGGCGCGCGCGACCGCGGTCGGCGGCCTGCGCGCGGACCTCGGCGACTTCGACCGCCGCGCCGGCGACGCGTGCAACGCGTCCGAGCGGCTGGTGGAGGTCGCGCGCCGCGCCCGCGAGGACCTCGCGCGCAGCGAGGAGTCGCTCGGCCAGGTGCTCGCCGGCGCCGGCACGCTCCGCCGCGGCAGCGAGGCCGCCCGCGCCGAGGCCGAGGCGCTCATCCTCGAGATCAGCCGCGCCACCGCGGGGCTGAACGAGCTCGGCGAGCGGGCCGACGCCACCGCCGCCTCGACCATGGCGATGGACGCCGGCATCGGGCGGGTGCGCACCGCGGCCGCGGACACCGCCCAGCTCTCGTCCAAGGTCAGCGACGCGGCCGAGGAGGGCTACCGCGCGGTGCACCACACGCTCGACGCCATCGAGCGCATCCGCGAGCTGTCCCAGGCCGCCCACCAGACGATCGACAGCCTCGGCACGCGCCTGCAGGGTATCGGCCAGGTGGTCTCGGTGATCGAGGAGATCGCGCAGAAGACGAACCTCCTCGCCCTCAACGCCTCGATCATCGCGGCCCAGGCGGGCCAGCACGGCCGCGGCATGGCCGTCGTCGCCGGCGAGATCAAGTCGCTCGCGCAGCGCACCGCCAGCTCCACCCAGGAGATCGCGGATCAGATCCTCGGGATCCAGCACGAGAGCGTGCGCGCGATGGACACCATGGCGGCCGGCGTCGAGGCGGTGAACCACGGCTTCGAGGTCGCGATCGCCGCCGGCGACGCGCTCGGCGAGATCCGGCAGACGGCCCGCACCGCGCAGAAGCGCGTGCAGGCCATCGCCCGCACCATGGACGACCACGCCTCGGCGTCGCGCCGCGCGGCCGAGGCCACCGGCGAGCTCGCCAGTCGCACGCGCGAGCACGCCCGGTCGGTGCAGATGCAGGCCCGCACGGGCGAGGCGATCCGGACGGCCGCCGGCGAGGTCCTCGAGGCCGTCGGGCAGATCGACGCGCGGCTGCGGGCCGGCGCCGAGGTCCGCACCCTCGGCGCGGTGCAGCTCGAGTCCGCCATCGCCGCCGCCGCCGAGCTGTGCGAGCGGGAGCAGGAGCGCCGCGCCGCCGCGCAGGAGCTCGCGCGGCGCCACGCCGAGGTGCTCGCCGAGGACGCGAACCTGACCGAGCGCCTCGCGGCGATCACCGCCGCCGCCGAGGGCGTCCGGGCCGAGCTGCAGCGGCTCGGCGCGCGCCTCGCCCAGCTCCGCACCTGATCGGGCGCCAGGGATCAGGCGCCCCTGAGACCTGATACCTGCCCCTGGCCGCGGCCGCCCATCCCCCGCAACGGCGTGCGGTGACCCCGCATCTCACCAGGGTACCAGGAGGAGGGCGAGATGGGCGCGGCGCACAAGCGGCGGATCGCTGCCTCGCTGGCGGCGCGGCGGCGTCCGGTTCACGGCGGCCAGGTGGTGCGGATGTGGGACGAGCCGGCGGACGTGAGCCCGCGCGTTCGCGGCGAGGAGTTTGAGGTGCGCGCCGTCGAGTCGCCGCGCGACGTGCGCCCCGCGCCCCCGCGCGCGGCGGGTCCGTCCCTGTTCCCCGGCGCGGCCCTCTCGTCGGACCGCACCGGCGGCGCCGTCGCGGGCGAGATCGAGGTCCCGCCCGCGCTCGCCGCGCTCGCGCCGGTGCCCGCCGCCGACGACCCGCTCGGGGCGGCCTCGCCGAGCGTCGCCCTCGTCAAGCGCGCCGACCTGCAGATCTATGCCTGGCCGACCGGGCCGAACGCCCTCAGCCTCGAGACCGTCCTCGGGCTCGACGCGCCCGCCGCGAGCGCGCCGCAGGTCGAGATCCGCGACGTCGGCTACGCCTTCCGCCCGACGCCGCGCAGCGTGCAGATCCGCCGCGTCCTGCTGCTCACGCTCGCCGCCGCGCTGGGCGTGGCCGGCGCCGGCGTCGAGCGCGAGCTCCGCCATGATGAGGCCCTGAGCCGCGCCGTGGCGGAGCAGATCCGGGCGCCCGCGCCGGCGCCGGCGGTCGCGCCGGCCCTCGCCGCCCCGGTCGGCGAGACCTGTTCGGCGCCGGAGGCCATCCCCGCGCGGCCCGCCCCGCCGGCCGCGCGCGCCGCCGACGCCCCCGCGCCCGCCCGCCCGGCGGCACGCCCCGCGCGGCCGAAGCCCGCCGCCGAGACGACGCCCGCGCCCGCCACCACGGCGCCGCGGGCCGCGCCCGCGCCCGCCACCACGACGCCGCCGGCCGCGCCCACGGCCGCCACCACGGTCGCCGCGACGCCGGCCAAGGCCGCGCCGCCGGCCCCGACCGAGCCGCCGGCCGCGACGACCTCGAGCTCGACCCCGCTCGATCCAACCCTCAAGCAGCCGAGCTGGATGAGCCGCTAACCTACCGCCAACCTTAGCCCAGCTCCAGGTCGAACTCCCGCACGTCGAACCAGAACCCGAGGCCGGTCGCCGCGTCCACCTCCGCCTGCGCGATCGCGAGGTGGCCCTCCTCGATCTCGACGAAGCGGGTGAAGAGCTGCTGCCCCTCCGGGCCGAGCTCGCTGACCATCCGGCGGTAGAACTCCGCGGCCTCCTTCTCGGCCTCGACCGCCTGCTGGGCGAGCTGCACCTCGGGCTCCGCGCTCGCCGGCGCCGCGCCGAGCTTGGCCTGAAGCCGTGCGACTCCGGCCGCGATGCGGGCCGACGACGGGATGGCGCTCACCAGCGCCGCCGGCGTGAGGTGGCCCGTCTTCTGCCACTCGCCGAGGCGGCTCTCGAGGTACGCGATGTGCCCCTGCTCCTCGGTCGCGAGCACCTCGAAGAAGCGCTTCGCCGCGGGATCGCGCGCCTGCCGCATCGCCTGTACATAGTTCTCATGCACCCGGTGCTCAAAGTCGATCGCCGTCCGGATCGCCTCTTCCAACTTCATCCCGCGCCTCCTGGGTAACCACACAGTTTGGAGCACCCTGCCAGGCCGCGCAAGAGCCCTCTCAAGGCCCCGGAATTTCTCTTGACCAGTCCAATGAAGTCCGCTACACGTACCCTCGACTGCAAAAGTGAACCCCTGATAAACGCGAGCGATTACGCCAGGGTAGGACGGATTCGAGGACATTAATGCAGTTCAATCTGGTCAATGTTCTGGTCTTCCTGACGGTCGGCTGCTTCTTCATCGGCGCGGTGCTCTTCGTGGGGCGGCTCGTGCGGCCGACGACCCCCGATCGCGAGAAGAACAGCACCTACGAGTGCGGCGAGCGTCCCATCGCGCAGGCGTGGTTCAACTTCAACCCGCGCTTCTACATCGTCGCGATCATCTTCCTCATCTTCGACGTCGAGGTCGCCTTCACGTACCCGGTGGCGACGGTGTTCCGGCGCTGGGCCGAGTCGGGCCTCGGCGCCTTCGCGTTCCTCGAGCTGGCGGTCTTCCTCGCCATCCTCACGGTCGGCCTGGCCTACGTCTGGGCCAAGGGCGACCTGGAGTGGCTGAAGCAGATCAAGCAGCTCAAGACGACCGCCGCGCGCCCGCGCGTGGCGGCGCCGGCGGCCCCGGAGCCGGAGCCGATCCAGGCCGCGGCCGCGCGCGTCGTCGACGAGCCGGCCGGGGCGACCGGAGGGCAGGTCTAGATGCAGCCGCAGGAGATCTTCGACGTCCTCACCGCCAGCTACGGCGACGCGGTGTCCGACTTCACCCCCGCCGGCGCGGCCACCAAGGACGCCTTCTGCAAGGTGAAGGCGCCGCGCCTGCCCGAGGTCGCGCGCACGCTGCGCGACCACCCGCAGCTCGGCTTCGACTGCCTCGAGAACCTCACGGCGGTCGACTGGCCGAAGACGAGCGTCATCGAGGTCGTCTACCACTTCTACTCCTACGACCTGCACCACGACTTCATCGTCAAGGTGGAGCTGCCCCGGGCGGAGCCGAAGGTGGCCTCGCTCACGCCGCTGTGGCGCGGCGCCGAATGGCTCGAGCGCGAGCAGTTCGACCTGATGGGCGTCATCTTCGAGGGCCACCCGGACCTGCGCCGGCTGCTGCTCCCCGAGGACTGGGAGGGCCACCCGCTGCGCAAGGACTACGTGCAGGCCCCCGAGTACCGCGGCATGAAGACCAGCCGCCCGAGCCCGCTCGACCTGCTGCCCCTCTTCGACAAGCACAACCTCGAGCAGCAGGCCGCGGCGCCCGCCGGCGACAAGGTGAAGCCGTGAACGAGATCATAGCGGCCACCCCCGAAGGCGAGGAGATGATCCTCAACATGGGGCCGCACCACCCGTCGACGCACGGGGTGCTGCGGTTCATCGTGCGCACCGACGGCGAGGTGATGACCGAGGCCCAGCCGGACGTCGGCTACCTGCACCGCGCCATCGAGAAGATCGCCGAGAGCGTCAAGTACGAGGGGCTGATGCCCTACACCGACCGCGTCGACTACGTCGCCGCGATGCCGGTGAACCACGTCTGGGCGCTGACGGTCGAGAAGCTGCTCGACCACAAGGTGCCGCTGCGCGGCGAGTACCTGCGCGTCATCACCGACGAGCTGAACCGCATCTCGTCGCACCACATCATGCTCGGCGCGACGGCGATGGACCTCGGCGCCGTCACGGTCTTCCCCTGGCTGCTCCGCGAGCGCGAGATGATCAACGATCTCCTCGAGGAGCTGACCGGGGCGCGCCTCACCTACAATTACCACCGCGTCGGCGGCGTCGCGAAGGACGTGCCCGCCGGCTGGCTCGACAAGGTCCTGCGGTTCGTCGACTACCACGGGCCGATCCTCGACGAGCTCGATCGCCTCATCTCGGGCAACGAGATCTTCGTCCACCGCACCCGCGGCATCGCCGTCATCACCCCGTCCGAGGCGCGCAGCTACGGCCTGCAGGGCCCGAACCTGCGCGCGAGCGGCGTCGATTTCGACCTGCGCCGCGACGCGCCCTACTCGGTCTACCCGCAGGTCTTCGCGGGCCTCACGCAGAAGGGCACGCCGTTCGAGGTCGCCGTCGGCCAGGACACGCCCCTCGGCCTCGTCGGCGACTGCTGGAACCGCTTCTACTGCCGCGTCGAGGAGTGCCGCCAGTCGCTCAAGCTCGTGCGCGAGGCGTGCGAGCAGCTCGCCCAGCTCCCCGCGGGCGAGGTGTGGACCCCGGCGAAGAAGCTCAAGCCCAAGGGCGAGGCCGTCGGCCGCGTCGAGGCCGCCCGCGGCCTGCTGAGCTGCTACGTCGTCGCCGAGGGCGGCGCGGCGCCCTACCGCGTCCACTTCCGCACCGGCTCGTTCACCTCGATGGGGACCGTGCGCGACAAGTCGCGCGGCCTCATGGTCGCCGACCTCGTCGCCCTCATTGCCACCCTCGACGTCATCGCGCCCGAGATCGACCGATGAAGCTGCGCATCGCACTCGTCTTCGCCGCCGTCCTCGCCCTGGGCGCGTGCCGCGAGGTGCCCCAGGGCCCGCAGATCCGCGACGTCCGCCCGACCACGCTCGAGCGCGGCGACACGCTCGTCATCGAGCTGGCGCCGCACGTCGGCGTCGCCGGCCACCTCAGGCCGGGCAGCGAGGTGACGGTCCGGCTCACCGGCCGCGTCTCCCCGTTCAAGAAGGCCGCCTACGACGGCGGCCTCGCCCTGTCGGGCCGCGCCGTCGGGGCGCCGAACGCCGACAGCGCCGACCGCATCCTCGTCACCGTCGCCGAGCCCCACGAGCGTTCGCTCGGCGGCCACGCGCGCTTCACCGGCCGCGTCGAGATCGCCCTCACCGAGGGCCGCGGCGGCGTGTTGCGCTCGGCCCCGGTCACGCTCGACCTCTTCCCCCGCTCGCTGCGCCGCCTGTCCGAGGGCGCCGACGCCGCCATCGAGCAGCGGCGCCTCGACGCCGCGCTGGGCATGACGCTCGGGCCCTCGGCCGACGGCCCCGTGGTCAAGGACCTCGTCGCCGACAAGCCGGCCGCCAGGGCGGGCCTCGTCCCAGGCGGCGTGCTGCGCCAGATCGACGACCAGCCCGCCACCGTCGACGGCTTCTACGCCGCCGTGGCCGGCGGCACGGGCGCGGCCAAGATCGAGCTCCGCGCCGGCGGGCCCGCGGCGCCGCTCAAGCTCGTCTCGCTGCCGCGCCAGGCGCTGCCGCGGCCCTTCTGGGGCTGGCTCGCCGAGGGCGCGATCCTCTTCGGCATCGCCCTCGTCGTCGTGCTCCTCGCCGCGGTCGGCGGCGGCTTCATCACCGTGTGGGAGCGCAAGGTCGCCGGCCGCATGCAGTCGCGCATCGGCCCGAACCGCGTCGGCCCGAACGGCTGGCTGCAGTGGCTCGCCGACGCGCTCAAGCTCATGACCAAGGAGGACATCGTCCCCGACGCCGTCGATCGGCCGATGTTCCTCGTCTCGCCCTACCTCGTCTTCGCCGGCGTCTTCCTCACGTTCATGGTGCTGCCCTTCTCGCAGCTCCTGGTCGTGGCCGACCTCAACATCGGCTTCCTCTACCTGCTCTCGGTGACGTCGCTCGTCGTCGTCGGCACCATCATGGGCGGCTGGGCCTCGAACTCGAAGTGGTCGCTGCTCGGCGGCATGCGCTCGGCGGCCCAGATCATCAGCTACGAGCTGCCCGCCGGCATCGCCCTCATGTGCATCGCCGTCGTCGCCGGCACGCTCTCGCCCCAGGAGATCATCCGGCAGCAGGGCGGCTGGCCGCACCAGTGGTTCATCTTCCACGACCCGGCGCTCTTCGTCGCCTTCATCATCTACTTCATCTCGGCGCTCGCCGAGGGCAACCGCACGCCCTTCGACCTCCCCGAGGCGGAGAGCGAGCTCGTCTCGGGCTACAACACCGAGTACTCGGGCTTCCGCTTCGGCGCCTTCGCCACCGCCGAGTGGGTGAACCTGTGGGTCATCGGCGCCCTCGCCACCGCGCTCTTCTTCGGCGGCTGGCAGATCCCGGGCGTGAGCGAGGCGCGCGTCGAGCAGTCGCTCGGGCTGCAGCTCCTCTCGTTCGCCGTCTTCTTCGCGAAGGCCGCGACCGGCGTCTTCGTCACCATCTGGCTGCGCTGGACGCTGCCGCGCTTCCGCATCGACCAGATGATGGGGATGTGCTGGAAGTACCTGGTCCCCGGCGCCATCGTGTGCCTGCTCGTCGTCGCCGGCTGGGTCTGGGCCTTCGCCGGCCACCCGGGGGCGCAGCTCGTCGCGAGCGGCGTCGTGACCTTCGTGTGCGGGATCCTGCCGCTCGCCTACTTCCTGCTGCGCGTGCGCTACACCTACCGCGCCACCGGCGGCAAGTTCGACTTCAACGTCTTCCGCTAGGGTGAGTGAGAGAGTCCTCGGATGAGCCACAACGAGCCTGGTTACTTCGGCACGATCTGGCGCGCGGCCAAGAGCATCATCGACGGCATGGCCGTGACCGCCTCGTACGCGATCCGCCCGCCCATCACGGTCCAGTACCCCGACCGCACCCCGCTCCCGGTGCCGGACACGCTGCCCGAGCGCTACCGCGGCTTCCTCGAGGTCGACATGGAGACCTGCGGCGCGTGCCTCGCGTGCCAGCGGGAGTGCCCCATCGACTGCATCAAGATCGACATGATCAAGGAGCGCGGCGTCGACGGCAAGCCGCGCCTGGTCATGACCCGCTTCGACATCGACCTGGGCAAGTGCATGTACTGCGGCCTGTGCACCGAGGCGTGCGGCACCGACGTCCTGTGCCAGGGCGACACCGAGCCCACCAAGGCGATCCGCTTCACCCGCGAGTTCGAGGGCGTCGTCGACCACCTGCCCCAGACCACCTTCCGGTTCATCCGCCCCGGCGACAAGGTCGTCGCGGCGAAGGCGCAGAAGGGCGTCGTCATCCCGAGCCGGCCGCGCGGCGAGATCGCCCGCGAGGTCCGCCGCGTGGCGCAGGTGTACAACGCCCTCGCGTTCGCCTGGGCGCTCGCGCACAAGGACGACCCCAAGCCCGAGCCCGCCAAGCCCGACGTCAAGGCCGAGCCAGCCGCCGCCGCGAAGGCCGAGGCCCCCAAGGCGCCCGAGCCGGAGAAGAAGTAATGCACTCGGTACCCAGCGCGATCATCTTCTACTCCATCGCCGCGGTCGTGATCATCTCGGCCCTGGCGGTGACCTTCTCGAAGAACATCCTGCACTCCGCCTTCGCCCTGCTGGGCACGCTGGGCGGGGTCGCGGGGCTCTACCTCTTCCTCGGCGCCGACTTCGTGGGCATCGCCCAGATCATCATCTACGTCGGCGGCATCCTGGTCCTGATCCTCTTCGCGGTGCTGCTCACGAACCGGATCCAGGACGTGAAGATCTCGAACGTCGCCCTGCCGCGCATGGGCGCGATGGTGCCGGTGCTGTTCGGCCTCACGGGGCTGCTCTTCCTCGTGCTGCACACGCCGTGGCCGCTCACGCAGCCGGCGGCGGCGCCGACCACGGCCCGCATCGGCGACGCGTTCCTGCGCGAGTATCTGCTGCCCTTCGAGCTCGCCTCGGTGCTGCTGCTCCTCGCCCTCATCGGCGCGGTCGTCATCGCGCGGCGCGCGGTGCGCGACGAGGCACAGGACCCGGACCCCCACCACGAGCGCCTGGTGTGACGATGAACTGGACCGCTATCGGGCTCCATCACTACCTGATCGTCTCCGCGATCCTCTTCGGGCTCGGGGTGCTCACGGTCGCGACGCGCCGCAACGCCGTCGCGATCCTCATGGGCGTCGAGCTGATCCTCAACGCGGCCAACGTCAACTTCGTCGCCTTCTCCCACTTCGTCGAGGGGAAGGTCGGCGGGCAGGTGTTCGCCGTGTTCATCATCGTCCTGGCGGCGGCGGAGGCGGCGATCGCGCTCGCCATCGTGCTCGCGATCTTCCGCGGGTTCCGCACCATCGATACCAACGCGACGGCGACCCTCAAGCAGTAAGGCACGGCCATGTCGGAGACCCTGCACCAAGCCGCGGAGTTCACGACCGGGATCGGCCCCGCCCACGCGGTCGGCTTCCTGTTCCTGATCCCGCTCCTCCCGCTCCTCGGGGCCGCCATCAACGGCCTGCTCGGCTACTTCCTGCAGAAGCGCTTCGGCAAGAAGGCCATCTCGCTCGTCGCCGTGGCGGTGATGGTCGCGGCGTCGCTCGTCGCGGTCTACGGCTTCGTGCAGCTCCTCATGCTGCCGGCGGGCGAGCGCACGATGGTGAACCGCCTGCTGCCGATGATCCACATCGGCGCGCTGCGCCTCGACCTCAGCTTCATGATGGACGAGCTCAGCGGCACGATGGCGCTCATCGTCACCATCATCGGCACCCTCATCCACGTCTACTCGACCGGCTACATGCACGACGAGAAGTCGTACTGGCGGTACTTCGCGTACCTCAACCTGTTCGTCTTCTCGATGATGATGCTGGTCCTCGGCGACTCCTTCCTGCTCATGTTCTTCGGCTGGGAGGGCGTCGGCCTCTGCTCCTACCTGCTCATCGGCTTCTGGTACCAGGACAAGCTGAAGGCGCAGGCCGGCATGAAGGCCTTCATCGTCAACCGCGTCGGCGACTTCGGCTTCCTCGTCGGCCTCATGTTCCTCTTCTGGAGCCTCGGCGGCGTGTGGGCCGGCGCCTCCTACGCGCCCAACCACGGCCTGGGCACCGAGCCGGGCCGCCACGTCCAGCGCGTCGTGCTCGCCACCCCCGAGGGCGTGAGCCACGGCGCCGCCCACGGCGGCGCCCACGGGGCCCCCGCCCACGCCGCCGCGCCGCTCGAGGTGACGCTCGGCCCGACGGTCTCGTTCCGCGAGCTCAAGGGCCAGCTCACGCTCAAGGACGCCCACGGCCGCCGGCCGCTCGTCGAGGGCGGCGAGGTCGCGGCGCAGCCCCTGGCCGCGGCCCACGCGGCCGCCGCTCACGCCACCCCGGCCGCGGTCGAGAAGATCCCGGTCACCTACCCGGGCCTGGGCAACGTGCTCGTCTTCGGCCTGCCGGTGCTCTTCCTCGTCTGCCTCGGCTTCTTCGTCGGCGCGACGGGCAAGAGCGCCCAGATCCCCCTGTACGTGTGGCTGCCCGACGCCATGGCCGGCCCGACCCCCGTCTCGGCCCTCATCCACGCCGCGACGATGGTCACGGCCGGCGTCTACATGGTGGCGCGGCTCAACTTCCTCTTCGCGCTCTCGCCCGGGGCCATGACCGTCGTCGCGCTCGTGGGCGCGCTCACGGCGTTCTTCGCGGCGACCATCGGCCTCTTCCAGTACGACATCAAGAAGGTGCTCGCCTACTCGACGGTGAGCCAGCTCGGCTACATGTTCGTGGCCGTCGGCGTCGGCGCCTACTGGGTCGGCGTCTTCCACCTGCTCACCCACGCCGCGTTCAAGGCCTGCCTCTTCCTCGGCTCGGGCTCGGTCATCCACGGCATGCACTACGTGCAGCACCACGGGCACGGGCACGGGCACGAACCGCTCGACCCGCGGCTCCATCCCGACCCGCAGGACCCGCAGGACATGCGCAACATGGGCGGGCTCGCCAAGCTGATGCCGACCACGCGCTGGACCTACCTGGTCGCGTGCATCGCCATCGCCGGCTTCCCCATCGCGTCGGGCTTCTTCTCGAAGGACGAGATCCTCTTCAAGGCCTTCACCTCGCTCAACATCGCGGCGTGGGCGCCGAAGCTCGTCTGGGCGCTGTGCGCGGCCGGCGCGGCGCTCACCGCCTTCTACATGTTCCGCTCCTACTACATGACCTTCTACTTCCGCGCCCCGAGCGCGGACCACACGAAGCACGTCCACGAGTCGCCGCGCTCGATGACCTGGGTGCTCGCCGCCCTCGCGATCCTCGCGGTCGTCCTCAGCTTCATCGGCCTGCCCAAGCTCTGGACCCACCGCGACCCGCTCTTCGAGCGGTTCCTGCACCCGGTCTTCTCGTCGGCGGCGTTGCGCGGCTTCACCGAGAACCACGGCCTCGAGGCCGGCCTGATGCTGCTCTCCATCGGCATCGCGCTCGCCGGCTGGTACGTCGCCCGCAGCCTCTACCTCGACGAGGCCAAGAGCGCCGCGCGCCTCGCCAGCCTCAAGGAGGCGTGGGCCCCGGTGCACCGGACGGTCTTCCGCAAGTACTACGTCGACGAGATCTACGCCGCGACCGTCATCCGCGGCACGCTCGGCCTCTCCGCCGCGCTCGCCTGGTTCGACCGCGAGCTCATCGACGGCCTCGTCAACTTCGTCGGCGCGCTCGGCCGCGCCACGTCGTGGATCAACGGCAAGATCGACCAGTACTTCGTCGACGGGGCCGTCAACCTCGTCGCCAGCTCCGTCATCGCCGGCGGCCGTCAGCTGCGCAAGATGCAGACCGGTCGAATCACCAGCTACGCCTACGGCATCGCCGTCGGTGTGATCGCGATCGCCGTCATCGCTTACCTGCTGCCTGGAGCCCTGAAGTGAGTTCCCGCATGCCTCGTACGCGCGTCGTCAACCTGCTCGTCCTCTCGCTGGCGCTGTGCGCGCCGCTCACCGCCTTCGCGCAGGGCCAGCCCCACGGCCCCGGCGCAGGCCAGCCCGCGGCCCCGCCCGCGGCCCCGCCGCCCGGCGCGCTGCAGCTCCGGCAGGTCCCCCCCGGCGCGCAGCCGGGCGGCCTGCCCGGGCGCCCGCGCCAGCCGGGGATGCCGGGGATGCCGGGGATGCCGGGGACGCCGGGCGCGCGCCCGGGCGCCCGGCCGGGGATGCCCGGCGCGCTCGGTCAGCCGGGGATGCCCGGCCAGCCGGGCGCGCTGCCCGGCGGCATCCGGATGCGCCCGCCGCTGACCGGCGCCCGCGCCGCCGCGGCCGCGCCCACGCCGGGCCCGAAGCCCCAGGTCAGCCTCGAGCCGCAGGGCCTCACCTTCCGCGGCGACGCGGGCGAGCAGGTGCTGCGGGTCGTCAACCGCGGCCAGGCGCCCCTCACCGTCAAGGAGGTGCGCCTCGCCCCGAACACCGACGCCGCCTTCAAGCTGGCGACGGCGGTGCAGTCGCAGACCCTCGCGCCCAACCAGGCGGTCGAGGTGCGGGTGAGCTACGCGAAGGGCACCGCGCCCCAGGCGTTCGGCGGGCTGCAGGTCGTCACCGACGACGAGACCACGCGCCCCGACCCCGCCGGCAACCGCGTCGCCGGCGCCGCCCTCAAGGCGAACCCGTCGAGCCTGCTGACGTGGATGGTCTTCTTCCCGCTCATCGGCGCGCTCCTGCTCATGCTGGTGCCGAAGGGCAAGGAGAAGTACGTCAAGTGGGTCGCCCTCGGCGCCGCCGCCGTCCCGGGCGTGCTCGCGATCTACCTCTACCAGCTCTTCGACCGCGGCGCGCACGGCCTGCAGTTCGTCCAGCACTTCGTCTGGATCCGCAGCTTCAACATCGAGTACTACTTCGGCGCCGACGGCATCAGCGTCTCGATGATCATCCTCACCGCGCTCGTCTCGCTCGTCGCGGTGGGCGCGAGCTGGGGCATCACGAAGCACGTCAAGGGCTACTTCGTGATGTTCCTGCTGCTCGAGACGGGGATGATGGGCGTCTTCTGCGCCCTCGACTTCTTCCTCTTCTACGTCTTCTGGGAGGTGATGCTCCTGCCGATGTACTTCCTCATCGGATCTGGGGCGGGCCGCGCAAGGAGTACGCGGCCATCAAGTTCTTCATCTACACCCTCGCCGGCTCGGTGCTGATGCTGCTCGCGCTGATCGCGCTCTACTACACGAGCGGCGCGACGGTGCTCGCCGACGGCACGCCCGCGCAGCACACCTTCGATCTGGTCAAGCTCGCGAGCGCCCAGAACGTGAACGCCTTCATCGGCGCCCCGGCCATCCTCGGCGTCAAGTTCACCTACCTCGTCTGGATCGGCCTCTTCATCGGCTTCGCCATCAAGATCCCGATGTTCCCGTTCCACACCTGGTTGCCCGACGCCCACGTCGAGGCCCCGACCGCGATCTCGGTCATCCTCGCCGGCGTCCTGCTGAAGATGGGCACCTACGGCATCATGCGCATCAACTTCGGCATCCTGCCCGAGGCCACGCGCTGGGCCGGCACGGCGATGGCCGTCTTCGGGGTGATCAACATCCTCTACGGCGCCTTCTGCGCCATGGCGCAGAAGGACCTCAAGAAGCTCGTCGCGTACTCGTCGGTGTCGCACATGGGCTACTGCCTGCTCGGCATGGCGGCCTTCACCCAGACCGGCATGAGCGGCGCCATGTTCCAGATGTTCAACCACGGCACCATCACGAGCATGCTCTTCATCCTCGTCGGCGTGATCTACGACCGCGCCCACACCCGTGGCGTGAACGAGTTCGGCGGCCTCGCCTCGAAGATGCCGGTGTACGCGGCCTTCTTCAGCTTCGCCTTCATGGCGTCGCTCGGCCTGCCGGGCCTGTCGGGCTTCATCAGCGAGGTGCTGGTCTTCCTCGGCGCCTTCCCGGTCTTCAAGGTCATGGTCATCCTGGCGGCCTCGGGCGTCATCATCACCGCCGGCTACCACCTGTGGGCCATCCAGCGCATCCACCTCGGCCAGTTCAACGAGGAGAAGTGGGGCGCGAACGCGCACTACAGCCTCATCAACAACGACCTCAACCTGCGCGAGGCGCTCACGCTGATCCCGCTCGCGATCATCGTGGTCATCCTCGGCTTCTACCCGAACCCGATGCTGAGCCTCATCCACACCGGCATGGCCGACCTCACGCGGGCCGTGCAGGAGGGCGCGGGCGCGGCCGGCCTCGCCCTGATGCCGTAAGTAGGCGATCATGCTCGAGAACGTCGCCAGTCTGTTTAGCTTCTGGCCCGAGAATGCCCTCGTCCTGGGCGCCTTCTCGGATGGGGGGACCGCCCGGCGGGCGCTTCCGGGGTGCTCCGGCGCCTGTCGGCGGTCCGCCTCTGCGTCCCCCCATACCCCCGCTCGGCGGACCGGCGAAGCCGGATCCGCCTCGCCCACGGGCGCCGCCGTGAGGCAGGGGAACCGTCATGCTTGAGAACGTCGCCAGTCTGTTTAGCTTCTGGCCCGAGAACGCCCTCGTCCTGGGCATCCTCGGGGTGATCGTCCTCGACCTCGTCACACGCGGGTCGCGGCCGAGGCTGATGGCCGGGCTCGCGGTGGCGACCCTCGTCGGCGTCGTCGTCGCGACCGCGGTCACCGCGGGCCGGCAGCGCGGCCTCTTCGGCGGCCTCATCGCGCGCGACCCGTTCGGGGACTTCTTCAAGTACCTCTTCGCCCTCGTCTCGGGCATCGTCGGCGTCATCGCGCTCAAGTCGAAGGAGACCGTCGACACCACGCGCAAGGACCCCGACGCCGGCGAGTTCTACGCCCTCGTGCTCGGCATCACGCTCGGCATGAACCTCATGGCCGCGGCGACCGACATGCTGATGGCGTACCTGTCGCTCGAGCTCGTCAGCCTCCTGTCCTACGTGCTCGCGGGGTTCCGCCGCCGCGACCGCCGCTCCTCGGAGGCGGCGCTCAAGTACGCCATCTACGGCGCGGTCGCCTCGGGCATGATGCTCTACGGCATGTCGCTGCTCTACGGCCTCGCCGGCGGGACCAGCCTGGTCGCGGTCCGCGCGGCCGTCGCCACCTCCGCGGGGGCCCCGGTCGTCATCCTCGCCATCGTCCTCGTCATGGCCGGCTTCGGCTACAAGATCGCGTCGGTGCCGTTCCACATGTGGTGCCCCGACGTGTACGAGGGCGCGCCCACGCCGGTGACCGCGTTCCTCTCGGTCGGCCCCAAGGCGGCGGGCTTCGCGCTCCTCATCCGCTTCTTCTTCGGCGTCGCGCCCGACCTCGGGCCGCAGGGCTTCGCCGACGGGTCGTTCTTCGCCGCGTTCCTCGGCGCCATGGCGATCCTCACGATGACGGTCGGCAACCTGGTCGCCATCGCGCAGACGAACCTCAAGCGCCTGCTCGCCTACAGCTCCATCGCCCACGCCGGCTACCTGCTCATGGGCCTCACCACCGGCTCCGGCGCGGGGGTGCAGGCGATCATGTTCTACCTGGTCGCCTACCTCGTCATGAACCTCGGCGCGTTCTTCGTCGTCATCGCCATCGCCGAGGCGGGCCTCGGCGAGACCATCGACGACTACAAGGGCCTCGGCTACCGCGCGCCCTTCGCGGCCATCGTGATGGGCGTCTTCCTCTTCTCGCTCACCGGCATGCCGCCGATGGCCGGCTTCATCGGCAAGTTCTACCTCTTCGCCGCGGTCCTCGAGCGGGGCGGCCCGTTCTACGTCATCCTCGCCATCGTCGGCGTCGTGAACAGCGCGGTGTCGCTCTACTACTACGCGCGCGTCGTCAAGGCCATGTTCCTCGACCAGCCGGTCGAGGGCGCCGCGCGCGTCACCGTCGCCCCGCTGCACACCTACACCCTCGGCGCCCTCGCCGTCCTCACGCTCGTCCTCGGCCTCTACTGGGCCCCGCTCATCGGCTTCGTCGGCAAGAGCCTCGCCCAGTGGGGCGGCCACGGCGCGGCGCTGGCGGCGATCCTGCAGTAGCGGCGCAGAGCCGCGGCTCGCCGCCGCTCCCCCTCGTCCCCGCGGCTGGCCGCCGCGCAAAATGCTTCCCCCACAAGTTCGGAAAACGCGCCCTCCGCCCCGGGAGCACGGGGGTGCTCCGCGCGTACGGTACGGGTTTTGCGAACTTATCCGGGAGGCACTCAGGCCGCGCCGGGCTGATCGTCCGAGGCCGCCGCTGGCCCGAGCTCGTCGCGCACCCGCCGCACGCGGGCGGCGCCCGCCGCCTCGCCCATCTCGTCGAGCAGCCGCGCGTACGCCTCGAGCACGTCCGCCTCGGGGTTGCCGTGGATGAGCTTCACGACCACCTCCTCTTCGGCGGCCGACCGCACGACGGGGGTGAAGCGGCGGTTCATCATGGCCGCGACGGCGATGATCCCCGGCGCGTGCATCATGGCGAGGGTGAGGTCGGCCAGGTGCGGAGGGGGCCGTCGATCCCCCGGCGTCTCGTTCGCGGCACGGATCAGCCGTTCGATGACCCCGCGGCGGAGCGGCTCGTCGAGGACCAGCTCGGCGCTCTCGATCAGCGCCTGCGCGATCGCGATCGTCTGCTCCCGGTCCGGCGCGGTGAGGTCGAGGAAGGGGCCCGTGGCCCGTTCCAGCGCGGCCATGAGCACCAGGTACTCGTCGGTCGTGAAGAGCGCGGGGGGGCGGCGACTCTTCAGTGCTTTGAGCGCGCCTTTGATCGCGCGGTCAGCCGCCTGGCCGACCTCGTCCGTCAGTCCCGGCACGGCCTCGATCGCGGCGGCGAGGCGGTCCTTGCGCTCCTCGATGAGGCCGTGCATGTCCGCCAGCGTGAGCCGGCCGGACCGGAGGCCGTCGACCATCTGGTTCAGCTCGTCGCGCAGCTCGTCCCGGGCCCCCGACCACTCGGTGAGCTGGGTGAAGAACAGCACCTCCAGCACGGGGCAGACCGGCGCGTTGCGCTCGTCGAGCGGTCCCAGCACCTCCAGCATCAGGAGGGCCGTGGCGGCGGTGACGCGGTCGGGTCCCGCGGTGGCCGGCGCCCGCACGAGGTCTTCCAGCGCGCGTTCCAACCGGGTGACGAATCCCCGCGGGACGAGGCGGGCGATGGCGGCGGCGAAGAGCGCGTGCCGGGGATCCTCGACGGACGCGCCGGCGCCCGCGAGGACGCGATCGCCCTCCGTCTGGACGACCTCCGCGAACTGCCTGGAGTCGAAGCGGACCTCGCCGAGCGCGGCGCCGCGCTGGAAGAGCTCACCCAGGCGCGTCAGCCGCTCCTGCACGGGCCGCGGGTCGCGCGCCCGGATGAGCTCGGCGGCCTTGAAGAAGGCGGCGG
This sequence comes from Polyangia bacterium, assembly GCA_036504295.1. Classification (GTDB taxonomy): domain Bacteria; phylum Myxococcota_A; class Polyangia; order JACRCY01; family JACRCY01; genus DASXVK01. Next base: position 6,108 of record DASXVK010000314.1, on the reverse strand, counting down.
CGATCTCGTCCTCGACTGGCGCCTGCCGCGGCGCGGCCGCCGACGCGGAGCGCGCCTGCTGCTCGTCGGCAGGCAGGCAGCACTTCTTGTACTTCTTGCCGCTGCCGCAGTGGCAGGGCTCGTTCCGCCCCGATCGTGACTGCACCTTCACACCTCCGCGTGGAAATCGTGCGCCGTCACCTCTCTTCTACCAGAGGCGCCGCCGGCGGGGCCAGGCGCTTCACGCCGCGCGGCCCACGTCGATCTTCACGCGTCGGGGCAGCCGCTTCGGCCGCCGGAGCGAGGCGAGGTAGTCGGCCAGCGCGGTCCGGGCGTGGAGCCGCTCCCAGACGAGCTGACGCATGATCGCGAACGTCGCGCGATCGACTGGTCGCTTGCCCTGCTCCCAGCGCGACACCGTCTCGGGTCGCACGTCGAGCAGCACCGCGAGCTCGCGGCCCTGCAGGCCGGTGGCCTTGCGCAGGAACTTGAGCGCCTCGGGCGCGTCCACCCCGCCCTCGGCCAGCCGCGCCGCGATCGCGAGATCGAAGCGCTCGACGATCGCGTCGTCGAAGAACGCCTCCCCACAGGATCGGCACACCCGCGCCGGCAGGCTCGCCGTGAAGGCATGGCCCGCGACGGTTCGAGCCCGCTCGACCGGGCGCGACTCGAGCTCTCCGCCACACCCGGGACACGTCAGCATGTGAGCACCGTCCGGATCACTCGCCGACCAGGCTGAGCTGCGGCAGATGGCTGAAGTGGGAGTCGCGCGACGCGAGCCACAGGCCGTGCTCGACAACGAGCGCTGCGATCCAGAGGTCATTGGTCGGAATCGGTGTGCCCTGGGCGCGGAGCTGGCGGTACAGCTCCGCGTAGGCCCTGGTGGTCGCGTCCGTCGGATAGAGCACGTCGACTCCCGGCTTGCCCAGGAAGCGGCGCAGCACCCGCTCGTTCTCGCGGCCGCGCTTGCCGACGGCGAACCCCGCCCGCAGCTCGGCGACGACGACGAAGGGCACGAACACCGCTTCCACATGCTCGAGGAACGCGGCGACCGCGGGCTCGCCCGCGCACAGGTCACGATACCGGTTCGTGTCGAGCGCGACCCTCATCGCCACAGGTCGGGGTCGATCCGCCGCTGCTCCTCGAGGGCGGCCTCGGTCTGCGCGTCGCGCACCCAGGTCCCCGCGATGTCCTGGAGGTCGCGGTAGCGCACGGACTCCTCGCTCAAGCCCAGGGCCGCCGTGAGGGTCTCGATCACCACCTCGTTGAGGCTCTTGCCCTCGCGGTGCGCCTTCTCGCGCAAGACCTGGTCGACGCGCTTCGGGATGCCGCGAAGGGTGTACTGCATGCATTCATGTTGTGCCTGCTGAGACTGCGTGTCAAGCAGGCATCAGGAGACATGAGGGCAACGAGCTGGTGCACCCGTGTCGTCGCCCTGCCCGGCTAGCCCTCCGTGTCACGCCGTCGCCAGCGGCGTCGGCGTGCGGAACACGCCCGGGTTCGTCACGATGCGGACGAGGGCGGAGAGCGCGAGCTCCGAGAGGCCGAACGGATCGGCGCCGGCCGCGACGGCCGTGAGCCACCGGGCGTAGCCGTCGTGCTCGGGCAGCTCCGCGCGGTGCGCGTAGATGACCACGCTCGTGTCGAGCAGGATCATCGACGGCCGTACCACTCGGCGTCTTCGACCGCGAGGAGCTGGGACGGGTGGTCGAGATCGACACCGTCCATCGGCCCATCCCCCCGAAACGTGACGAGCTGGAACGGGCCGCCCTCGGCGGGCCGGTCGCCCATCAGGGCCGCCCGCAGGGCCTCCTCGATCACGGCCCCGAGCGTCGTGCGGCGCTCCTGCGCCCGCCGCCTGGCCAGCTCCAGCAGCTGGTCATCGATGGCGACCGTCGTCCTCATGCGTCAAGCCATGCCGCGTCGCCTCGCTGGTGTCAATCGGCGCCTCACGCCGCCCCCACCACCAGCCGCGCCCGCTGCTCCGCGCCGCGCACGATCGCGATCGCGCCGGCGTTGAACTCCAGGTAGTCGGCCTCCATGCCGTCGCTGAAGACGACGCCGCCCGCGGGCATCAGCGACTCGAGCACGACGCTGTCGCTGGGCTCCACGAGGCCGGCCACGATGCCGGCGCGCGAGTGCTTGCTCACGAACGGCTCGCGCACCACGAAGACGAGGCGCCGATCCTCCCAGCCGAGCTGCAGCGCGTGGCCGCCCTGGCCGCCGGCGAGCGCGGCCACGCCTGCGGCCATGGTGAAGACCGACGACAGCCAGCCGGTCGAGCCGGCGCCCGTCGAGACCAGCACGCCGCTCGAGGACTGCGGCTCGACCGCGCCGGCGAAGCGGATGCGGTAGCGCGCCGAGACGTGGGTGCGGGCGCCGATGAAGAGGTCGTTGAAGCCGAGCAGCCGCTGGCCGTCGTTGAGCCGGATCTCGGCCATCGTGACCTCGCGCACGCGGGCGCGCCCGGCGAGCACCGCGCCCGCCGCCGCCCGCGCGGCCGCCGGCAGGAACGGCAGCAGCACGCCGTCGAACCGCGCGGGATCGGGGTTCACGGCCACGATCGGCTGGCCGCCCACGTACTTCGCGGTGTTCGCGACCAGGCCGTCCTGGCCGAGGGTCACGACGAGGTCCTGCGGCGTGAAGCTGAAGCTCGGCACCAGCTCCCGCCCGATCACCTGCACCTGCAGCCCGAGGTCGAGCCCGCGGCGCACGCGCTCGAGGGCGCGCTGGTAGGCGTCGTGCTCCGCCTCGTACTCGCCGAAGTCGCCGCCGGCGTGCTCGAGGTAGAACTTCGCCTGGCCGCGGGTGTTGAACCGCTCGATGAGCTCCTCGAGCCGGGTCTTGCGCACCACCACGACGACCTTGGCGAACACGGCTACTTGCCCTTCCGCCCGACGAGCGACTCGAGCAGGTCCGGCGACACGTTGAGCTCGCCGATCTTCTGCGCGTTCTGCGCCAGCTCCTGGAACGCGAGCGCGATCAGGGTGCGGGCATCGCCGCCGCCGCCGAGGGTCATCAGGGTGCGCCAGTCGACGTCGCGGATGGGCTTCATCGTCGCCTCGAGCGTGTAGGCGCGGCTGTCGGCCTCCTTGCGCTCGTTCTCGACCCGCCGGCCGATGAGCGTGGCGCGCTGCTCCTCGACGGCGATCTCGGCCGCCATCTGGGTCTCGCGGATCTGGCGCTTCTTCTCCTCGACCGCGATCTCGGTCGAGAGCTCGCTCTCCTTGATGCGGCGCTCCTGCTCGACCGCGGCGTTGCGGCGGGCGTAGATCGCCTCGTCGGCGCGGCGGTGCAGCGCTTCGCGCACCTCGGCCTCGAGCGCCTTCGCCGTCTCGGGCGTCGCCTTGATCGACAGGATGCTGAGCCCGAGCACCTCGAGCCCGAGCGTCGCCACGGTGTCGGAGGCCTTCAGCGCGGCCAGCATCTCGGCGCCGATGGCGTCGGCGCCGACCAGCGCGTCGTGCAGCGTCAGCCGCTGCGTGACCGAGCGGGTGAGGAACTGCAGCGTCTGCACCAGCCGGTCGTTGAGCTTCTGCGGGTCGTCGGAGGCGTACTTGCCGTTCGGCATCACGCTGAAGTCCAGCAGCGCGGCCAGTCGCTTAGGGTCGGCCACCCGGTAGGTGAGCTGGCCCTGGATGGCGACGGTCTGGAAGTCGGCCGTGACCTCGGTGAAGACGAACGGCGCGTCGGCGCTCGCCATGGGCACGGCGACGATGCTCGAGGTGGGCGCGTAGTAGAAGAAGGACAGCCCCGCCCCTTCCCGCTTGACCCGCCCGTCCTTGTAGTGGAGCACGTAGGTCGTCGGCGGGGCCTTCATGAAGCGGATGTTCAGCATGCGCGCCTCCTTTGTGTGAGCTACACACAAAGCATAGTGTCCTTAAAACACTATGTCAAGGGCGCCGCTACTCCGCCGGCTCGATGCTCATCCAGTTCAGCATCGTGTACTCGTCCGTCTGGCCGATCTCGAGCGTGACCGCGCCGTCGGTGACGTCGACGGTCGCGGTGCGCACGAGGTAGGGGGCGGCGGGCGTCGTCGGCTCCGAGTCGACGAGCACCTGACCCTCGACGACGACGCGGTGGCGGTCGTAGGTGCGGTCGTACCAGCCCACCGACACGGTCACCGCATACCGGCCGTTCTCGACGTCCCAGTTGAAGGTGTCGGTGCGGCCGTAGTCGTTGTAGATGATGCTGCGCTGCAGCTCGTCGACGGGGGCGTCGGCGAGGTAGGCCGTGAGCATGATGTCGTCGCGGCCGATGTAGGGGCCCGCCCAGCCGAAGCCCTGCTGGGGGTCGTAGGGCTCCCAGCCGAGCTTGAGCCAGTCGTGGCCGCCCACCGTGAGCGGGCTCGCGGCGGGCGCGCCGGCCGGGTCCTGGAAATTGAGGTGGTAGGCGCCGCGCGGGTGCGCGCCCGGGAGCGTGGACTGGAGCTGCGGGCAGCCGTTCACCGCGCCCTCGAGGTAGAGCCCGAGCTGCCGCCGCAGGTCCATGAGGGCCGAGGCGTCACGCGTGAACGCGGTCGTCGACGAGACCGCGCTCGCGACCGTCGCGTCGCACCCCGCGGCCTCGGCGGGCGTGGCCGGCGCGGTGCCGCCGGCCGCGAGCAGGAGGTACTCGTAGTCCTCGGCGCCCTCGCGCAGGAGCTCCCAGCGGATGCTCGTGACCAGGCCCGCGGCGACCGGGGGGTAGAGCAGGAAGCCGTCGCCGTTCTGGTCGGTGCCCTGCGGCCGCGGGTCCGTGTACGGATCGCCGCCCCAGCCGGTCACCGAGTAGTAGGCGAAGCCCTTGATGCGGTACTTCCACGCCGCCCAGAACGGGATGCGGGACTCGATGCCGGCGTGGTCGATCGTGATCGGGTTGAAGTGCGGCGGCCGGTCGCCGTAGAGGAAGTACCACCACACGGTGTCGCCGGCGGCCTGGCGCACCGGCGCGTAGGTCGGGTCGAACTCGCTCAGGTCGGCCCACCAGAAGTCGTAGGAGTGGCCGCCCGCGCGCGCGTTCTCGACGATCTCACGCTTGGGCTCCTCGCTCACCGCGATGCGCAGGTGGGGCGCGGCCGTCTTCGTGAGGTTCGCGAGGAACGCGGCCACGTCGTAGTCCGCCGGGCCCTGCGGCTCGTTCTGGACGTAGTAGTAGCCCTTGTCCGCCCAGCCGTGGGCGACGAGGTAGCCGTCGATGGCGGCGAGCAGCCGCGACCAGGCCGCGTTGTAGGCGTCGGTGCCGAAGTGGTCGGGCCCGCGGTCCACGCCGCAGAAGGTCTGCGGCCGCGGCGTCGAGTTGTCGACGAACTGCATGATCTCGAACGAGGGGAAGCCGACCCCGTTCCAGCCGGCGCCGTCGATGTAGCGCGGGCCGAGCCGCGAGAAGTCGTAGTCGTTCGCCTCCTCCTGGAAGGTCCCGCTGGCGCAGTCGTAGGTGATGCCGCCGTTGTAGTTGAGCCCGGCCGGCCACGCGACGCCCGACGGCGTCAGCCGGTGCTCGTAGAAGAAGTCCTTGAGCGCGGCGACCGCGGCCAGGCTCTCGCCGCCGCCGAGGGCCTCGAGGCTGGCGTTCCAGTTGCCGTCGAAGCCGAGGCGCGCGGGCAGGGCGAAGTCGAAGACGTGCAGGCGCACGGGCACGTCCTGCGCGGCGCCGGCGACGGTGACGGTGAGCGTGGCCGCGTAGTCCCCGGGGGCCGCGTCGGGCGGCACGTACACGGTGATCCAGAAGGCCTGGTTCTGTCCCCCGGGCACCGGCTGCGGGCTGCCGAAGGCGGCGGGCACGAGCGGATCGGGCACGAGGCCGCTCGGGATGGACGACGCGTCCGAGGGGGTCGTGATGCGGACGTACTCGACCCGGCGCAGCTCGAGCCGCGTGACCGCGCTGGCGCCGGGGCCGGTGAAGGGCGTCAGCGCGAGCGTCGCGGTCGCGTCGGCGGCGGCGCGCACGACCACCTGGAACGGCTCGAACTCGTTGCGCGCGGCGTGCAGCGCGATCGCCGCGCCCGGGGTCGCGGGCGGCGCCGCCTCCCGCAGCACCTTGTCCATGACGGTGGTCGTCCACAGCGTCGCGCCCGCCGGCGACGGCAGCGTGAACGTGAGCGCGCCCGCGGGCGTGCAGTCGGTGCACACCGGGCCGGGGTGGGTGGCG
>DASXVK010000313.1:0-1503 GCA_036504295.1 Polyangia bacterium | reverse complement strand
GAACGCCGCCGCGCGCGGCGCCGCGGGGTCGAGCCGCCGCGCGGCCTCGCCGGCGCTGAGGCTGCCGTCGGGGCCGAGCGCCACCTCGACCGGGTGCACGCGCTCGCCGCGCGCGTCGGGGACGATGGCGACCTCGCGGCCCGACGCGACGGCGACGCACGCGTTCGTGGTCCCGAGGTCGAGGCCAACTGCCCGGCAGCCAGCGTCCGGTCCGAGGCGCACTCTTTCCCCCGATCGACGCGCATCCTACCGCGACTCGCGCGCGCCGCCAAATCCACGCGATCATTGCCGGGCGATCCGCCCCGCCGCACCCCCGGTCCTGCTATCCTACCGTGGTGGCGGGCCCGCGGCGGGTCCAGGGGCACGGGAGGTCCGGGATGGGGCGGCGGGACGAGGTGCTGGAGCGGGCGGTCGCGGCGGCGGCGGCGTTCCGGCGGCTCGACCAGGCCCGGACCGACGCGGTCGCGCGCGCGGCCTACCTCGCCGCCCTCGACGCGCGGGTCCGGCTCGCGCGGCTCGCGCACGAGGAGACCGGCCTCGGCGTGTGGCAGCACAAGGTGCTCAAGAACGTCATCGCCACGCAGCTCGTGTACGAGGGCATCAAGGACGAGCGCACCGTGGGCGTCATCGCCGAGGACCCCCAGGCCGGGGTCGTCGAGGTCGCCCAGCCGCTCGGGCCCATCCTCGACCTCGTGCCGGTCACGAACCCGACCGCGACCGCGGGCGCGTCGCCTGGGACCCCCGCCGCGGCACGATGAGGGCGGGGGTCGTCGGCCAGTCGGTGGCGCGCATCGCCGAGGCCGCCGGCATCACCGTGCCCGCGGGCGCGCGGCTCCTCGTCGCGCGCCTCGACGGCGTCGGCCCCGCGCACCCGCTCTCGGCCGAGATCCTGGCGCCCATCCTCGCCTTCTACGTCGAGGACGACTTCGAGCGCGCCATCGCGCGGTGCACCGAGATCACGCGCTGCGGCGGCCCCGGCCACACCGCGGTCATCTACTCGAACAGCGACGAGCGCATCGAGTACTTCTCGCACGCCATCGACGCCGGCCGCATCCTCGTCAACATGCCGTCGACGCAGGGCGCGCTCGGTGGCATGTACAACACCCTCAGCCCCTCCTTCACCCTCGGCTGCGGCTCGGGCGGCAACAACATCACGACCGACAACGTCACCGCCCGCCACCTCCTCAACATCCACCGCATCACCCGCCGCCGCCCCAACCCCCGGTGGGCGCCGTTCGACCACTCGCGGTGGCTCGACGAGTCGGTGCCCGCGACCGCGCTCGCGGCGGAGTACAACCGGAATTTCTGACGCGGGTTGCCTCCTGTCAGCGCGGCGGCCGCGGAAGTGCTTCGCCAAGAAGTTCGCAAAACTAATAGGCAATTACGGACGCGCCGGCGAGGTGAGGGCGTGCTGCGACGGTGGGCGCGGCCGTAATTGACGCGTTGAACGAAGCCCCCGCCCGGGGGTCGGCCTATGGAGAGAAAGCAGGACGCGAGCGGGGC
>DASXVK010000312.1:0-9235 GCA_036504295.1 Polyangia bacterium | reverse complement strand
CCGGCGACGAGCAGCCCATCGCGGTCACGCTGCGCGCCGCGGGCGAGGTCGGGCTGCACGCGCTCGCGGCGACGGTCAGCGTCGCGGGCGACGCCGACACGCCGACGCCGATCGCCGTCGCCGACCTCACCCTGGCGGCAGGGCAGACGCAGGTGCTCGCGGGCACGCTCCACGGCGTGGCGCCCGGCGCCGCGCGACTGACGCTGAGCGCCACCGCCGCGGCGGACCGCGGCCCGGCCCCGCCGCCCGCGGGCGAGGTGCGCGACGTGGTCGTGCGCGCCGGCCCCGCGCTCGTCGTGGACCCGCTCGCGTTCCCCGCGCGCGTCGAGGCGGGCGCGCCCTTCCCGCTCGCGGTCACCGTGCGCAACACGGGCGACGTGGATCTGACGAGCGGCGCGCTCGACCTCACGCTCGCGGGCGGCGCCGCCGGTGCCGTGCCGGCCTTCACCGTTCCGGCGGGCGGCACGACGGCGGTCGCCGTCGCGATCACCCCGGCGGCGGGCGGCACGCCCGTCGAGCTCACCCTCGCGGCCCGCGGCCTGAGCGCGCTCTCCGGCCGCCCGGTGGCCGCCGCGGCGGTCCACGGCCTGAGCGGCGACGCCCTGGACCCGGCGGGCCTCGTGGTCACGGCCGCCGCCTCGCCGGCGCAGGCGACCGTCGGGCAGGACCTCGCCGTGGCCGTCACGGTGCACAACCCGGGCGCGGTCGAGGTCGAGCCCGCGCTCGTGACGGTCGCCGCCGCCGACCCCGGCGTCGCCCTGCTCGACGGCGCGGCCGAGGTCGCATCCCTGAGCTTCACCGGCCTCGCGGTGCCTCCCGGCGGCACGCTCACCCTGAGCGCCCCGGCGCGGGCGAAGACGGCGGGCGCGAGCACGGTCACGGTCGACGCCAGCGGCACCGATCCGGTCTCCGGTCAGACGGTGGCCGCCGGCGCCGTCGCGGCCCTCGCGGTCACCGCCGCCCCGCGGCTGGTCGTCTCGCCCACGGCGCCCGCCGCGGTCAACTTCGGCCAGACCGCGGTCCTGGCCGTGCAGGTGCGCAACGAGGGCGGCACCGACGCCCGCGCCGTGACCCTCACGGTCGTTGACGAGAGCGCGACGCCCGGCCTCGTCATTCCCGGCCAGCCGGCGCCGGCGGTCATCGACCGGCTCGTCGCCGGCGCCTCACAGAGCGTCACCGTGCCGCTCGTCGCCGGCGCCGCCCCCGGGACGGTCCAGCTCGCCATGTCGGTCGCCGGCCTCGACGACAACGGCGCGGGGCCGGTCGCATCCGCGCCCGTGACCGCCACGCTCGCGGTGCAGCCGCCCGCGGCGCTGGCCCTCACCGCCACCCTCACCCCGGCGCGCGTCTCCGCCGGCCAGCGGGTGACCTTCACGCTCAACGTCACCAACACGGGCGCGACTCCGATCACGCTGACGGCGCTGCCCGCGCCGGCGGTGAGCCCCACCGGCACCGCCGCGCTCACGGTCGCGACGGCCCCCGCCTTCACCGCGGGGACGATCCTCGCCGGCGGCGGCGGGACGGCGTTCGCGTGGGACTACGACACCGCCGGGAGCGGCACGGCCACCGTGACCGCCGTGGTTCAGGGCGAGGAGGTCGGGACCGGCACGCCGATCACGCCCGCGGGCGCGAGCGCCGGGCCGGTGCAGGTGCAGCGACCCGCGGCCCTGCGCGTCGCGGTCGACGTGAGCCCGTCCCCGGTCTCGCTCGGCGACGCCATGGGCGTGGCGGTCACGGTCACGAACGACGGCGAGGCGACCGCGGCGGCGGTCGCGCCCGCCGCCTTCGGCGCCGACGCGACCGCGACGGCCGCCGGCGCCCGCGTCCCCGCCGGCTCGCTCGACGTGCTCGGCGGCGCGAGCGCGGTCTTCTACTACCCCTTTACGGCGCAGTCGCTCGGCACCTTCACCGCCTGGAGCGCGGCCACGGGCGCGGACGGCAACTCGGGAGCGCCGCTGACGGCGCCGGCCGCGGTCTCGAACGTCGTCGTCATCGTGGCCTCGCAGCCGCCGCAGGTCGCGATCACGCAGCCCGCGCCCGGCGCCGGCGCCACCGTCGCCCCGGGCGGCGAGCTCGTGGTCGAGGTCGGCGCCCTGGCGGACGTCGGCCACACCGTCGCCGACATCACGCTGGCGGTGGACGGGCCGGGCCACGTCCTCGGCGGCGCGAGCGTGACGACGACCGGCCGCGGCACCGGCGCGAGCTTCATCGTGCTGGCCGACCCGCTCGCGCCGGCGGGCGCGGCCTTGACGCTGACCGCCTCGGCGCACGACGAGGTCGGCACCGCGGCCACCTCGGCGCCGAGCGTCGCCACCATCCGGACCGCACCGCTGGTGGTCGCGGTCACCTGCGCGCCCGCGAGCCTCGCCGCGGCGGCCGGCCATCTCGAGGAGGTGCGGCTCACCGCGGCGTACTCCGACGGGTCGGAGCGCGACGTGACGGTCCCCGCCACGTGGTCCTCATCGAACGGCGCCGTCGCGAGTGTGACCGAGGGCGTCGTGTCGCCGCTCACGACCGGGACGGCGGTCATCACCGGCGGCTTCGGCGGCGTGACCGGCGCCTGCACGGTCGTCGTGACCAACCCGGTGTACGTCACCGACCCGGCACGCCTCGTCGTCGCCTCCGCGGGGACGGCGCCGGTCCGCTTCCTGCGAGTCGCGAACCCGACCGCCATCGACCTCACCACCGACCCGGGGACGGCCTGGAGCACCTCCGACCCGGCGGTCGCGCAGGTCTCGAGCGGCGGCATCGTCACCGGCGTGGGAGCGGGCCTCGCGACGATCACCGGGTGCAACACGGCGACCAGCCGGTGCGCATCCACGCTGGTGCTCGTCGGACGCGATGTCGAGCTGCCAGGCGGGCTCGGGACCGGCGCGATCGGCATCGCGGGAGCGCAGCACTTCGGCAGCCTCACCCTGCATGCCGGGACCGACTTGTATGCGTACGGCCCCACGATGCTGGATGTCGCCGTCGACTCGCTCCTCATCGTCGAAGCCGGCGCCGTCCTGCGCGCCGACGGCGCCCCCGCCCCGGCGGCGAGCGCGAACGCACCGAGGTTGCCCCGCAGAGGCGAGGGCGGCGCGGCCGGCCCGGGCGGCGGCGGCGGTGGCGCGGGCGCGGGCGACGGCAGCCGCCTGTGCGGCGGCGACAACTGCGGCGGTGACGGCGCCCCCCCCGGCGCGAACGCGTGCAAGCTCGCCAGCTGCGCCGGCGGCGTCGGCGGCGGGCCTGGCGGCGGCGGCGGCGCCCCCGCGACCGGCATGAACAACGCCGGGGGCGGTGGCGGCCACGACGGAGCCGGCGGCCGCGGCGGCGGGCCCGCGACGGGCTCCTTCGCGGGCGCCGCGGGCGCCGCCGGGCAGAGCGCACCGCAGGGCGGCGGGTCAGGCGGCGGCGGCGGCACGGGCACCAGCGGCCAGGCCCCGGGCGGCGGCGGCGGTGGCGGCGGCGGCGTCATCCGCATCGTCGCGGCCGCCCAGGCGGTGATTCGCATCGACGGACGCGTCACCGCGCGCGGCGGCGACGGCGCCTCACTGCGCACCGGGTCGTCGCGTGGTCCGGGCGGCGGCGGCGCCGGCGGTCGCATCCTGCTGCACGCGACCGGCGGCAGCATCGAGGGCACCGGGCTCGTGTCGGCCGCGGGCGGCACCGGCGGCGGCCCGGCGGCCGAGCCGAGCCAGTGCGGCGGCGCCGGGGGCGGCGGCGGGGGCGCCGTCGTGCTGGACGCGTCGATCAAGGGCCCCTTCCTCATCGTGGACGTGGCCGGGGGCGACGGCGGTGCGGCGTGCGCGGGCGGCGGCCAGGCCGGCGAGCCGGGCGGACGCGGGGCGATCACGCGCTGAGGCGAGGGCGCGGCGGCGCCGCGCGGTGGTGCGGCAGCGGGGTGCGCGCTCAGACGTGCGCGGCGGTGCGGAGCCGGCCGACGAGGTCGTTGATCTGTCGGCGCAGCTTCTCGCTGTCGACCTTGGTGTCGATGAGCGTTTGCACCTGCAGGTCGATGAGCGCGCGGATGGCGACGAGCGGCAAGCTCTCGGCGATCACGATGCACGCGACCCGCGGCGCCGCCTTGCGCACCTGCGCGATGAGCTCGGTGGTGTCCGGCTGCGCGAAGCCCGCCTCGACGATGAAGAGATCGGGCGCCCGGCGCCGCACCGCCTCCAGCACCTCGGCCGCGGTGCCGTAGGCCTCGACCGCGTCGCGGCGCTCGACGTGCTGCAGGATCCAGGTCCGGATGCGCTCGTCCGGCGCGCCGACCACGACCGCGAGGTTGCGGCCGCCCGCGACCGGCGCGGCGGCCCGCCCGCTGCTGTCGGCGCTCGGCGCGAGATCGCTCAGCCAGCGGTCGTCGAAGCGGCCGAGGGCCACCTTCACCGAGCGGGCCACGTCGTAGACGTTCGGGAACGGCTTCTCGAGGTACGCGTCGATGCCGAGGTTGAGCGTCTCGACGGCGCTCTCGACGGAGCCGTAGGCGGTGATGAGGAGGATGCGGATGGTCCGGTCGCGCTTGCGGACCTCGCGGATGAACTCGACGCCGCTCATGCCGGGCAGGTTCTTGTCGACGACGAGGACCTCGAACTGTTCGTCCTCGAGGCGGCGCGCGGCGTCCTCGCCCGAGTCGGCCTTCATCACCTGCCAGGCCTGCTCCTCGAAGGCGACCTGCAGCACCTCGCGGATGATGGGCTCGTCGTCGACGATGAGGATCCTGACCTGCTTCTTCATCCGCGTCCGATCTCCAGCCGGCGCGCCCGGCGGCGCGGTCAGTTCACCGGCTGTGACGCCGGCCCGCCCTCGGGAGGGAAGTCCAGCATGAGGAACTGGTAGCCCGCCTCGCCCGCCTCGAAGCGCGGCTGCGCCGGCGCGGATTTACGCAGCCCGATCCGGACCTTGACGTCCCGGCCGTGCTGCCGCGCCTGCACGCCGGCGACCGGCGTGGCGAAGAAGCGCGTGTTCACCGGGCGGGCGTTGTTGCGCCGGTGGATGCGGCACCCCTTGAGGGTGATGACGAGCTCTCGGCCGGACTGCGCCACGGAGTACTCGACCTGCTGCGTGAGCTGCAGGAAGACGCGCGATCCCGCCTCGGTCATCATGAAGCCGGACCAGGTCAAGAACGGGGCCCCGCCCGCCTTCGGCGCGCGCGGTGCCACGCCGACCTGCCCGGGCCGCACGCCCTGGTACTTGCCCGCGACGTGGATGGCCGCGGCGCCGGCGCTCGGCGGCGGCACGTCGTCGCCGTCGGCCGTGTCGCCGGCGGGCACCTGCGCGAGCGCCCGGGCGGGCTGAGTCGCCGGCGGGCGCCGGCGGATCTTCCGCTTCGCCTCGGCGGCGGACGGCAGCACGAGAGCGAGCGCCGTGACGAGGACGACCAGCGCGCGGATCAGCATGGCCCGATGATAGCCCGGCGTCGCCGGCGGCACAATGTTCTCGCCGGGGCCGGCCGCGGTTCGCATACGCGTTCATGAATGGCAACAGGGAGACGAGGAGTCGGGGAGGCTCGCTCTGTTAGGACTCACGACCCCCTGCGTCGCGCACGACGCCCGCGTCGGCGTGACCCAACCTGGCCGCCTCCCCGTCTCCTCGTCTCCCTGTTGCCCTGTCTGGCCGAGCGGCCAGCGCGACGTCAGCCCGCGGCGAGCCCGACGGGGTCGCCGATCGCGACGGGGTCCGGGATCTCGCCGAGCAGCAGCTCGCGGGCTTCGCCGGCCAGGTAGAGCGAGCCCGCGATGACGCACAGGTCGTCGGGCGCCGCGGTCGCGCGTACGCGGGCGACCGCCTGCTCGAGCAGCGGCACGGCCTCACCCTCGGGCGCCAGCCGCCGCAGCTCCGCCGCCGGCAGCGCGCGCGGGCTGCGCGCGGTCACGAGCAAGAGCCGGTCGGCGAGCGGGCGCAGCGGCGCGAGCACCCCGGCCGCGTCCTTGTCGCCGAGCACCCCCAGGCACAGCGTGAGACGCCGGCGCGGGACCTCGGCCAGGGCGGCGGCGAGCGCCGCCGCGCCGTCGGGGTTGTGGGCGCCGTCCACCCAGATGCGCGGCGCCGCGCCCAGCTCCTCGAGGCGACCGGGCCAGCGGCACGCGGCGAGGCCCTGTCGCCGCGCGGCCTCGGGCAGCGCGATGCCGCGCTCGTCGAGCAGGGCGGCGGCCATCAGGGCGAGCCCGGCGTTGCGGCGCTGGTGCGGGCCACGCAGCCCCAGGAGAGGCGCCTCCATCGGCGGCCGTCCCGGTGCGCTCACGCGCACGCCGCCGTCGGCCAGCGGCGCGAGATCGAAGTCGCGCCCGAGGAGCCACAGCGGTGCGCGACGGTCCGCCGCCACCCCGGCGATGACCGCCGCGGCCGCCAGCGGGGCGGCGGCCACGGCGGGGCGGCGGGGCTTCAGGATGCCCGCCTTCTCGAACGCGATCGCCGCGAGCGTCGGACCGAGGTACTCGACGTGGTCGAGGGCGATGCCGGTGATGACCGCGACCTCGGGCGTCACGACGTTCGTGGCATCGAAGCGCCCGCCGAGCCCCGTCTCGAGCACCACCGGGTCCGCGCCGTGGTCGCGGAAGGCCATGAGGCCGAGGAGCGTCACCACCTCGAAGAACGTGAGGGGCACGTCGACCCGCCGGCGGATCTCCGCCTCGAGCCGCACGATCTCGCTCGGCGCGATCTCCTGTCCGGCGATGCGGATGCGTTCGGTGAACCGGCTGAGGTGGGGCGAGGTGAAGAGCCCGGCCCGGTACCCCCCGGCGCGCAGCATGGCCTCGAGGAACGCCGCGGTCGAGCCCTTGCCGTTGGTCCCGGCGAGGTGCACGAACCGCAGCGCCTCGTGCGGATCGCCGACGGCGTGCAGCGCCGCGCGCATGCGGTCGAGCTCCAGCTTGACGCCCATGCGCCGCAGCGCGAAGAGGCCCGTGAGCACGTCGCGGTACGTCATGCGGGGCGCGGCTCGGCGCCGGTCACGCCGAGGCGGCGTCGCCCGCGCGGCGAGGGGTAGGGGCCAGCAGATCGATGAGCCGCGCCAGCTCCGCCCGCAGGTCCTTGCGGTGCACGATGCGGTCGACCATGCCGTGCTGCATCAGGAACTCCGACCGCTGGAACCCATCGGGCAGCTTCTGGCGGATGGTCTGCTCGATGACGCGCGGCCCGGCGAAGCCGATGAGCGCCCGCGGCTCGGCGAGGATCACGTCGCCGAGCATGGCGAAGCTGGCCGCCACCCCGCCCGTGGTCGGGTTGAGCAGCACCGAGAAGTACGGGATGCCGTCCCGCCGCAGCCGGGTCAGCGCGAGGCTGGTCTTCGCCATCTGCATGAGGGAGAGGATGCCCTCCTGCATGCGCGCGCCGCCCGAGGCCGAGAAGATGACCGCGGGGATGCGCGCGGCGTGCGCGCGCTCGAGCATGCGGGTCACCTTCTCGCCGACCGCCGAGCCCATCGAGCCGCCCATGAACTCGAAGACGAAGAAGCCGACCGAGACCTCCCGTCCCAGGATGCGCCCGAGCCCCTCGACAAACGCGTCGTGGTACCCCACGTTCTTCATGGTTGCCTTGATCCGGTCGCGGTACCGCTTGCTGTCACGGAACCCGAGAGGGTCGAGGCTTTCGACTGTCTCGTCGTGCTCGACGAAGCTGTCGCCATCGAGGGTGAGGCGGATGCGCTCCGCCGTCGAGAGGGTGAAGTGAAAATCACACTTCGGGCAGACACGGAGGTTCTGCAGCACCTCCTCCCCGTAGACGATCTCCCCGCAGGCGTCGCACTTCTGCCACAGCCCGTCGGGGATGGGCCGCTTCTCGTCCGCGCCGAGGGTCTTCTTCTTGGTCCACCAGGCCATGGCTTCGGGCGCTAGGAGTACCCGCGCCGGCGGGTCAAGTCAAGCGGCGACGTCGGGAATGCCCGGCCGGCGCGCTTCGTTACACCAGAGTCAGGTGAACTGGTAGGGGGTCGGTGATCTGGAGGTTGAGATGACGCTGATCGTTCACGAGGATCCTGCGGCGCGCGCCCAGCTGAGGCGCCTTCTCCAGGAGGAGGGATTCGAGACCGACGACGCCGGCGATGGGTACGAGGCCATCCGGAAGGTCTGGCAGGGCCGCTACGACACGGTCTTCGCCGACCTGGGTCTGCAGCGGATGGACGGCGCCACCCTCGCCACGCACATCCGCGAGATTGCCCCCGAGGTCCGCGTCGTCCTCATCGACGGCCGCCCCCTCAAGCTCGCCCAGTCCGCCTGAGGCGGCCCAAGGCGCCGGCTCACCCGCTCCTACGTCGCGAACCGCTCTTTCATCTCGAGGAACTCCAGGAAGTCCTGGAGCCGCCCGACCTCCGAGACCACGAAGCCGCGCGGCGCCACCGGTCGGAGGAGCCGGGCTCGCGCCAGCCCGTCGACGATCTCCGCCACCTCCTCGTCGGTGCAGCCGATCCGGTCGGCGATCTCGGCGACGGACAGATCGATGATCGTGCCCTCGACCGCGGGAACGCCCGCGTCCTGCGCGAGGTGGCGCAGCAGGTGGACGACGCGGTGGTTCGTGTCCTTGAGCAGGAGCAGCTCGACCTGCAGGTTGGTCTGTTCGAGGCGGGCCGCGAGCTTCTTGATGAGCCGCACGGCGATGGCCGTGTTCTCCTGGATCATCTTCTCGAACGTGGGCTGATCCAGGACCAGGAGGCGCGCCTCCTCGATCACGGTGGCCGTGGCCGAGCGCGGCCTCTGGTTGATGATGGCCATCTCGCCGAAGAACTCGCCCGGCGGCAACACCGCGATGATCTTCTCGAGGCCGCGGAGGTTGCGGGTGAGCTGGACGCGCCCGCGCTCGATGATGAACATCTCGTGGCCGGGTTCGCCCTCGCGAAAGAGGACCGTGCCGGTCGGGCACACCCGTCCGAACTTCTGCGCCAGTTGCTCGTCCACCGTGACCCGATGTTAGGAGAACTGGCCGCCC
This sequence comes from Polyangia bacterium, assembly GCA_036504295.1. Lineage (GTDB taxonomy): Bacteria > Myxococcota_A > Polyangia > JACRCY01 > JACRCY01 > DASXVK01. Next base: position 331 of record DASXVK010000312.1, on the reverse strand, counting down.
GTGTAAAGCCGGTGCCGGGCCGCTCAGGACATGCAGTTGCCCGTGAGGATCCGGCGCACCCCGAATGAGGCGCTCGCGATGGCCATCTTGGCGCGGGCCCGCTGACCGACCGCCAGGATATAGAACGGCATCTCGTCGACCGTGACCTGCCCCACGGCGCACGGCAGGTACCGCTCCTCCGCCACGGGGTTCTGGGTGCAGAGCGAGGCGCGCCGCGCCGCGATCGGGGCGACCGCGGCGAGCTCCTCCGCTTCCGGACCGGCACGGTTCGCGGCCAGCAACACCCCCATCGAGTCCGCCAGGACGAGCGCGACCAGATCTTGCTCCTTGG
>DASXVK010000311.1:0-1699 GCA_036504295.1 Polyangia bacterium | reverse complement strand
GAGCCTCGGGCTCAACGCGGAGATCCTCGATCCCAACGACGAGGAGATCCCGCTGGCCGAGGACGACGCCGCGGGCTACCTGCTTCCGGATCTCGGCGGGATCAACCTCGCCGGGTTCGAGGACTGATCCCCGCCATCATCTCGCGGGGCCGACGCTCGGCCGGCCCGGCCCCGCTCGCACCCGGTCCGTATCGCGCCGCTGAAGAGCAGCGGCGGCGCGGAGGAGAACCATGCTCGAGGTCAACAACTTCAACGCCATCCGTATCTCGCTGGCGTCGCCGGAGCAGATCCGCGACTGGTCGTCGGGCGAGGTCACGAAGCCCGAGACGATCAACTACCGCACGCTCCGTCCGGAGAAGGACGGCCTGTTCGACGAGCGGATCTTCGGTCCGACCCGCGACTGGGAGTGCTACTGCGGCAAGTACAAGCGCATCCGCTACAAGGGCATCATCTGCGACAAGTGCGGCGTCGAGGTCACCCGCTCGAAGGTCCGCCGTGAGCGCATGGGCCACATCCAGCTGGCCAGCCCCGTCAGCCACATCTGGTACTTCAAGGGCACCCCGAGCCGGCTCGGCATCCTGCTCGACATCAGCCCCCGCAACCTCGAGCGCATCCTGTACTTCGCCCTGTACATCGTCACCCACGTGGACGAGGAGGCCCGCCAGCGCGCCCTCAAGGCGCTCGACGAGCAGTCCGAGGGCCGGGGCGGCGTCGGCGGCCAGCGCCTGGCGGAGCTCGAGGACCAGCTGAAGGTCGACGTCAACCGCAAGCGCGACGAGCTGCGCGCGGCCCTGGCGACGACGCGCACCGAGCTCGACGCCCAGCGCAACGCGAAGACCGAGGAGCTCGTGCGCGAGGCCCAGGCCGTCGAGGCCCTCCTCGCCGAGCTGGGCACCGGCGTCGCGGCCGACACGATCGCCTTCGCCCCGACGGGCGAGGTGGTGGTCGCGGCCGGCGACAAGGGCGGCAAGGCCGCGACGGCGGCGCTGCGCAAGATCGTCGCGGCGGAGACGGAGCGCCTCACCGAGGACCTCAAGCAGCGCGTGGCCGACGAGGCGCGCGGGACGGAGCAGAAGGTCGAGGAGCTGCGCGCGGCGATGGAGGAGACCCTCCGAGCCGAGCGCGAGACGCTCGCCTCCGAGGCCCAGGGCCAGAAGGAGGAGCTCCGCCGGACCCGCGACGAGATCGAATCCCTCAAGCCGCTCATGACGATCGGCGAGATGGAGTTCCGCCAGCTCGACGAGAAGTACGGCTCCGGTGCCCGCACCGGCCGCATCTTCTGGGCCGGCATGGGCGCCGAGGCGGTCCGGGACATCATCGTGCGGATGGACCTCGACGAGCTGTCGCGCGCCCTCCACGCGGAGGTCCGCACCAGCGCGGGCCAGCGGCGCAAGAAGGCGATCAAGCGCCTGCGCCTGATCGAGGCCTTCCGCCGCTCCGGCAACCGCCCCGAGTGGATGATCCTCTCGGTCCTGCCGGTCATCCCGCCCGACCTGCGCCCGATGGTCCAGCTGGACGGCGGCCGCTTCGCGACCTCCGACCTCAACGACCTCTACCGGCGCGTGATCAACCGCAACAACCGCCTCAAGCGGCTCCTCGAGCTCGGCGCCCCCGAGATCATCATCCGCAACGAGAAGCGGATGCTCCAGGAGGCGTGCGACGCGCTGATCGACAACGGCCGCCGCGGCCGCGCGATCGC
>DASXVK010000310.1:0-13290 GCA_036504295.1 Polyangia bacterium | reverse complement strand
GGTGCCGGCGACGCCGCCGGCGGCGATGGCCGCCCGGGCCCGCTCCGGCGTCGTCGCCGGGTCCACCGCCCTCGGGCGCGGGCCCGCTGGGTCGATCGTCGCTCATCAGTGGCACTCCCGCAGGCGCAGCATCAGCCGGTCGAGCACGAGCTGCGCGTTGACGTTTCCCTGGAGCGCCCACTCCGCCTCGGCCACGGCGGCCACGCGGCGGCGCATCCCCAACCAGCCCCCGCCGGCCGCGATCGCGCGCACCTGCTCCGGGCGATCGGAGTTCACGAGCGGGGCCACGTCGTCGAGGCCCTCGCGGGCCAGTAACGCATCGCGGTACAGGACCCGCAAGAGGGCCAGGACCTCGACGAGCTCCTCCTTGTCACGGCCGAGCTCGCTCGACGCGAGGAAGATCTCGGCCGCGCCGCCGGTGCGGGCGGCGGCGTGGAGCCGCTCGGCCGCGCCGCGGCGCTCCTCGAGGCCGCCCGCGCTCAGCGCGAGCGCCCGCCCGAGGCTGCCGTCGCTGAGCCCCGCGGTGAAGCGGGCCGCGGCCGCGTCCACGCCCGGGAGCCGCTCGAGCTCCGCGGCGATCACCGCCGCGGAGAGCGGGGCGAAGCGCACCCGCTGGCAGCGCGAGCGGATCGTGATCGGCAGCCGGCTGGGGGCCTCGGCCACGAGCACGAAGTGCGTCGCCTCGGGCGGCTCCTCGAGCGTCTTGAGGAGCGCGTTCGCGGCGTTCGCGTTCATGCGGTCCGCCGGGTCGATGAGCACCAGGCGGCGCGGCGCCTCGTGGGGGCGAAAGGCGCAGCCGCGCACGACGTCGCGCACCTGGGCGATGAGGATGTCGCGCTTCTCGTCCTGCAGCCCGACCACGACCAGGTCGGGGTGCGTGCCCTCGTCGATCTTGCGACACGGGGGACAGGCGCCGCACCCCTCGCCGGGCGTCCGCTCGCAGGCGAGCGCCTGCATCAGCGCCCGCGCGGTGGTCGCCTTGCCGACCCCGGCCGGTCCCTCGAAGAGGTACGCGTGCGCCAGGCGATCGCTCGCGAGCGCCCGTCGGAGAACGCCGACGGCCTGCGCTTGACCGAGGATGCCGCGAAGCCCTTCCATGCTGCCGGCAGAGGGTAGCAGGTGGGGCCAGGGGCGTCCAGCCGACGGAGCGCCCCTCGCATCTTCGTGCGATTGCGCCCTGCCCCGGGCCCGCGCTAGGCTCGCGCCAACGATCGGAGGCCCGCATGACCCGCTGCCTGCTGCTGCCCGCCCTCGCCCTCGCCTTCACCCTGCTCGCCGGCTGCGGCTGCCCCGCGGCGCGCGGGGCAGGCCCCGTCGCGCCCTGCCCCGCGGCGGCGGGCGGCGGCGGGCCCAAGCTCACGCTCCTGGGCGACGACGACGTCCGGGCCACCTCGCTCTTCGCCGACTTCCTGCGCCAGAACGGCATCCAGGTGCTCAAGCAGGAGCCCAAGGCCGTCGTCGTGCGGCACCGCGGCGTGGGCGCGATCATGCTGCCCAAGATCTACAACGGCAACACCATCGACCGCGTCATCGTGACGCGCGTCTTCGGCCCCAAGCCCGAGTACCGCGGCCGGCCCGAGATCGCTCAGCTCGCGCTCGAGCTCAATGACAAGCTCAACATCGCGCAGTTCTGGGTCCACACCGACGGCAACCTGATGCTGACCACCCACATCACCTTCCTCGACGAGCTCACCCTGGCGGAGCTCGACGCGTTCTTCGTGTGGATGTCCCAGACCACCCGGCAGATGCTGCAGGTGGTCCCGAGCATGTCGCAGTACATCGAGTAGCCGCCTCGCTCGCGCGCCGCTATGCTAGGGATCAAAGGGGTGATCCCATGGGCATACTTTCGCGGCTGAACACGCTCATCAAGAGCAACCTCAACTCCGCCGTCGACCGCATGTCGAGCCCCGAGCGGGAGATCGACATCCTCATCTCCGACATGGAGGACGCGGTCAAGAAGGCGCGCCAGGAGGTCCAGGCCTGCCTCGTGAGCGAGAAGCTCGCGATCAAGGAGCGGGACCGCCTGCGCGCCGAGTCCGCCTCGTGGGAGCAGAAGGCGACCCGGGCGGTGCAGATGGGCGAGGACGACCTCGCCCGCGAGGCGCTCGCGCAGAAGGCGACCGTCGACACGCTCCTCGCGAACGCGGAGAAGACGGTCCGCGACCAGGAGGCCTACGTCGACGAGCTCACGGCCTCCCTGAAGAGCCTGGAGCAGCGCGTGGCCGAGGTGAAGCTGCGCAAGGGCACGCTCAAGCAGCAGGCCCGGTCGCGCGCCGGCGCGGGCAAGGGCGGCAGCGCCTTCGCCGAGTTCGAGCGGCTCTCGGGCAAGGTCGACGCCATGGACGCCGAGGTCGACATCGACGCCGAGCTGGCCGGGCAGACCTCCCGGGAGGCGGAGACCGACCGCAAGCTGCGCGAGCTCGACCGGCAGAGCACGATCGACGACGCCCTCGAGGCGCTCAAGAAGAAGCTGCAGTAGCGCCGCGCGCCCACGGCCCCGACCCGCTCAGCCATTGCCCCGGCGCGCCCGCACTGTCGCGCTTCGTCCAACCGTTCACTCCCGGGACGCCGATTGCAGGCTGCGCGCACGCGCCGCGCCTACGCGCTCCGGCAGGCGCGCGGCAGGGCGGCCTCAGGGACGAGCAGCCCGCGGACGGACAGGTCCTCGTCAATCTGCTCCCAGTGGATGCCCACCCCGCGGCCGATGAGCCGCCAGTCGGCGCGCTCGGCCGGGGTCGCGTCCCGCAGCCGCGGGAACCACTCCAGGGGCACGGACACCGTGCGTCCGTCGTCGAGGTGCACGATGAGGAGGTCGTCGCCGATCTCCAGGCCGATGGCGCGCGGCTGCTCAGGCGCCGAAATGCTCATTCCAGGCCTCCCTGAATCGCTCGCGATGCGCGATCACGAGCAGACGCACGTGCCGAAGCTCTCGGGCGTTGAACCCTACCGAGGCGGCCAGCTCGACCGGGTCGAGCCAGAACTTGGCGTATCCGTCGCCGCTGTCCACATGCACGTGAGGCGGCTCGGTTCCCTCGTTGCTGAAGAAGAAGAACCGGAAGCCCCCCGTTCGCAGGACCGTCGGCACCAGCCGATACTACCGTGTGGCTCACGCAGCGCAACATCTCCCCCGTAGCCTCAGTATTCAGTCCGGTGAGTCGGCACGCAAGCGTCCTGGCCCAATTCCGCCTCCCAATTCCGCTTCCTTGACCCTGCATCCAATTCGGGCTATCAGCGCATCCGCGGAGGGCACCGGTGCAGCCGTTCTACGTCACGACCCCCATCTATTACGTCAACGACGTGCCGCACCTCGGGCACGCCTACACGACCCTCGTCGCGGACACCCTCGCGCGCTTCCACCGCGCCCTCGGGGAGCCGACCTTCTTCCTGACCGGCACCGACGAGCACGGCCAGAAGATCGAGGAGGCCGCGCGCAAGACCAACCAGACGCCCAAGGCGTTCGCCGACGGCGTGGTCGCGCGCTTCCAGGAGACGTGGCGCCGGCTCGGCGTCTCGAACGACGACTTCATCCGCACGACCGACCGGCGCCACGAGGAGCTCGTGCAGTGGCTCTGGAACCGGATCCGCGAGCAGAGCCCGAACGACCTCTACCTCGGCAGCTACGAGGGTCTGTACTGCGTCGGGTGCGAGCGCTTCTACACCGAGGGCGAGCTCGAGAACGGCCGCTGCCCCCAGCACCCCGACCGCGAGGTCAAGCTCCTCAAGGAGCCGAGCTACTTCTTCCGCATGTCGGCGTACGCCGAGCGCCTGATCGCGCACATCGAGGCGCACCCGGAGTTCATCCAGCCCGACTACCGGCGCAACGAGGTGCTCTCGTTCGTGCGCGGCGGCCTGCGCGACCTGTCGATCTCGCGCGCGACGTTCAAGTGGGGCGTCCCGGTCCCCGGCGACCCCGAGCACATCGTCTACGTCTGGATCGACGCGCTCGCGAACTACATCACGGCGCTCGGCGGCGTCGGCACGCCCAGGTACGACGAGTTCTGGCCCCACGCCGTCCACCTCATCGGCAAGGACATCCTGCGCTTCCACGCCGTCTACTGGCCGACGCTGCTGATGGCCGCCGGCCTGCCGCTGCCGCGGACGATCTTCGCGCACGGCTGGTGGACGGTCCGCGGCCAGAAGATGTCGAAGTCGATGCCCGCGACCCGCGTCGACCCGGTCAAGCTCGCCGAGGACTTCGGCGGCATCGACGTGGTGCGCTACTTCCTCCTGCGCGAGGTCACCTTCGGCCTCGACGGAGATTTCAGCTTCGAGAAGGTCCTCGAGCGCTGGAGCAGCGACCTCGCGAACGACCTCGGCAACCTGCTCAACCGCACGCTCTCGATGGTGCACAAGTTCGCGGGCGGCGCGGTGCCCGCGACCGCGGCCACCCCGGCCCTCGTGGAGCGCTACACCCGGCCGATGGCCGAGCTCGCCGGCCGCATCGCGGAGGCGTCGGTCCCGGCGGCGATGGCCGCGTTCGCGCCGTCGCGCGCCCTCGAGGCCATCTGGGAGCTCGTGCGCGGGGCCAACCAGTACGTCGACGAGACGGCGCCCTGGACGCTGGCGAAGCACGATCCGGACCAGGCGCTCGGCGTCGTGCTGCACAACTTCCTCGAGATCGACTGCTTCATCGCGCGGCTGGTGGCGCCGTTCCTGCCCACCACGGCGCGCACGATGCTCACGCAGCTCGGCTGCGATCCGGCCCTGGCCGACCGGTGGCCGCGGCCGGCCGACTTCGGCCGCCAGCTCGCCGCCGGGCAGCCCATCGGCACGCCGACGCCCATCTTCCCGCGCCTCGACAAGGATCAGACCGCGGCGCTGCTCGCCCGCTGGACGCCCGCCGACACGGCCCCCGCGGCTGCGCCCGCGCCGGGCGCCACGCCCGCGGCCGGGGCCACGCCCGCCGCCGCGGCCGGGGCCACGCCCGCCGCCGCGGCGCCGCACGCCGACGGCCCCGCCCCGGAGATCACCATCGACGAGTTCCGCCGCCTGGACGTGCGCGTCGCCACGGTGCTCACGGCCGAGCGCGTGCCGAAGGCGGACAAGCTGCTCAAGCTCACGCTCGATCTCGGCACCGAGCAGCGCACGGTCGTGGCCGGCATCGCCACCGCGTACCAGCCCGAGGAGCTGCCCGGCCGCAGCGTGCTCTTCCTGGCCAACTTGAAGCCCACGAAGATCCGGGGCATCCTGTCGGCAGGTATGGTTCTGGCGGCGTCCGGCGAGACCGGCGTGCTCGCCCTCTCGACGGTCGATCGGGCCGCGCCCGCGGGAACGAAGGTGAGATGATGAACGTGACCACCGAGCGACGCCGGGCGCCGCGCATCGCCGTCAACATCCCGACGCTGGTCGAGAAGCTCGGCCACCGGGAGCTGCACCTGCACCCGTCCCTCGCGGCCATCTACGAGCGCGTGCACCCCGATGGTGAGAACCTCGGGCTCAAGTTCCCCGCCGCGATCCACGATCTCAGCACGAACGGCTGCTTCATCGCCGGGCCGGCGGTCCCGCTGCTGTCGCGCGTCGCCTGCGCCTTCACCCTGCCCGGCTACGGCCAGGTCGAGGCGCTCGGCTGGGTGCTGTGGCGGCGCAAGGGCGACTGCGAGATCCCGACCGACACCGACGGCCCGCTGCTCACGCTCAAGGCCGGCTTCGGCGTGCTCTTCGAGGCGATCCCGCTCGACGCCCGCCTGCAGATCGCGAAGTTCATCGACGCCCAGCACGCGGCCGGCGGCGCCGCGTAACGGCTCCCGCCCCCGCCCGTCTGCACACCCGGATGTTGCCCCAGAACGAGATCACCGCCGCCGCCGCCTTGCGTGACCTCACGCACGCGGAGCCGCGCGTCCGCGAGCAGGCGGCCGCGGCCCTGGGCTACGCGCCGGCGGCCGAGCGCGAGAGCGCCGTCGCCGCGCTGCGCCGCGCCCTCGCCGACGACAACGGCGCGGTGCGCTACGCCGCCGCGCTCTCCCTGGGCGAGCTCGAGGACCGCGGCGCCTTCGAGGCGCTGCGCGATCAGCTCGAGGACGGCGACCCGATGGCGCGCCAGGCGGCCGCCATCGCGCTCGGCCGCATCGGCGAGCCGCGCGCGTTCGAGCCCCTCGCCCAGGCGCTCGCCCAGGGGCCGCCCGAGGTGCGCTACCAGGCGGTCGCCTCCCTCGCCGAGATCGACTCCGGCCGGGCCTACGACCTGCTCGTCGGCGCCCTCGCGGACGACGACGCCGACGTGCGCGGCAGCGCGGCCGCGGCCCTCGGCGACCACGGCGACCCGCGCGCGCGCGACGCGCTCGCGGACCTGCTCACGGAGACGCACGCGACCTGCCGCTTCGAGGCCGCCTTCGCCCTGGCGCGCTTCGGCGACCGGCGCGCGACCCCGGCGCTCCTCGGCTTCCTCGGCGACCGCGACTTCGCGCTGACCGCGCTCGAGGGGCTGACGCTGCTGCGCGACCCGGCCGCGCTCGACCCCGCGCTGCGCCTCGCCCGCAAGCTCTTCGCGCAGCCGGTGGTCAAGGTGCGCGCCGCCGCGGTCGTGGCCGCGCTCGGCGACGCGGAGGGGCGCGACCTCCTGCACAAGGCCGTCACCCACCGCCGCGAGGAGGTCCGCGCCCTCGCCATCCAGACCCTCGGCGAGATCGCCGACGAGTGGGCGACCTCCGAGCTGCGGGCGCTGCGCCGGTCCGCCGACGGCGAGGAGCTGCGCGAGATGATCGACGACGCGATGGCGCGCGCGCTGCGGGGCGAGGAGCGATGACCGGCGGCGGCGCCGCGGCGAGCGCGCCGGTCGCGAGCGAGCCCCCGGGCACGCTCATCGACTCCCACTGCCACCTGGGGATGGCGGACTTCGCCGCCGACCAGGACGGCGTGATCGCGCGGGCGCAGGCGGCCGGCGTCGCGGAGCTCGTGTGCGTGGGCGCCGGCGCGGACCTCGGGCTGGCCGAGGAGGCCCTCGCCCTCGCGCGCGGCCGGGGCTTCATCCACGCCGTCGTCGGCATCCACCCGCACGACGCGGCCCGCATGCCCGCGGACGCCCTCGCGCGCCTCGAGGCGCTCACGGCCGAGGGCGAGGTCGTCGGCCTCGGCGAGACCGGCCTCGACTTCCACTACGACCTCTCGCCGCGCGACGCGCAGGAGCGCGTCTTCCGCGACTTCATCCGCCTCGCGCGCCGGGTCAACCTGCCGCTCGTCATCCACATCCGCGAGGCCCACGAGCGCGCCCGCGCGATCCTGCGCGAGGAGGGGGTGGGCGACGCCGGCGGCGTCATCCACTGCTTCACCGGCTCGGTCGACGACGCGCGCGCCTACGTCGAGCTGGGCTTCCACCTCTCCTTCTCCGGCATCATCACGTTCCGCAACGCCGACGAGCTCCGCGCCGCGTGCACCTGGGCGCCGTCCGATCGGGTGCTCGTCGAGACCGACGCGCCGTTCCTCGCGCCGCCGCCGCACCGCGGCCGCCGCAACGAGCCCGCGTACGTGGTCGAGGTGGCCCGCGCGGTCGCGGCGGCGCAGGGCCTGTCCTTCGAGGACGTCGCGCGCATCACCACACGCAACACCCGGCGGCTCTTCGGGCTGCCGGACCCGGCGGCGCGCCAGAAGCAGCTCGCCTACCCGATCCGCGACGCGCTCTACCTCAACCTGACCAACCGCTGCACTCTCGCCTGCCGCTTCTGCGGCAAGTTCACCGATTTCGCCGTGCGCGGCCACTACCTCAAGCTCGGCCGCGACCCCGGCCTGGGCGAGCTCCGCGCGGCCGTGGTCGCGGCGGAGCCGGCGCGCTACCGCGAGGTCGTCTTCTGCGGCTACGGGGAGCCGACGCTGCGCCTCGACGTGGTCCTGGCGCTCGCGCGCGAGCTCAAGGCGGCCGGCCACCACCTGCGGCTGAACACCGACGGGCTCGCGAACCTCGTCCACGGCCGCGACGTGACCCCGGAGCTCGGCGCGCTCTTCGACCGGATCTCGGTCAGCCTGAACGCGCCCGACGCCGAGACCTACGCGCGCGAGTGCCCCTCGAAGTACGGGGCCGCCGCCTACCCCGCGGTGAAGGAGTTCATCAAGGCCGCCCGGCAGCACGTGCGCGAGGTCACCGCGTCGGTGGTCGCGCTGCCCGGCCTCGATCTGGAGGCCTGCCGCCGGGTCGTCGAGCAGGAGCTCGGCGTGGCGTTCCGGGTGCGGGAGTACAACCGGCTGGGGTGAACCCCCTGTTCTGACTTGACAACCGCGCGCCGCGGGGCTAGAAACTCACTCCTTGCGACGAGCGGGGTGCTCGTTCTGTACCTATCCGAGGAGCGTAGTATGTCGAACAGCATGATGGGCCTTATCGGCCGCAAGATTGGCATGACGCAGGTCTTCAGCGAGACCGGCGAGCGCATCGCGGTCACCGCCGTCGAGGCGGGTCCCAACGTCGTCATGGCGACGCGCACCCCCGAGAAGAACGGCTACGCCGCCATCCAGCTCGGGTTCGACGACAAGCCGCTGCGCCTGGCGACGAAGCCGGTGCTCGGCGCGCTGGCGAAGAGCGAGCTCAAGCCGAAGCGCCTCGTGCGCGAGCTGCGGCTGGCCGCGAGCGCCGTCGCCGAATACCAGGTCGGCAAGGAGCTCGGCGTCGCCGACGTCTTCAAGTCGGGCGACTGGATCGACGTCACCGGCACGACCAAGGGCAAGGGCACCCAGGGCGTCATGAAGCGGCACCACATGGCCGGCTTCCGCGCGACCCACGGCACCCACGAGTTCTTCCGCCACGGCGGCTCGGTCGGCTGCCGCCTGACGCCCGGCAAGGTGCACAAGGGCAAGCGGATGGGCGGTCGCATGGGCAACGCGCGCCGCACCACCCAGAACCTGCGCGTCGTCCAGGTCCTCGCGGAGAAGCAGATCCTGCTCATCCAGGGCACCGTCCCCGGCGGCAAGAACGGCTACGTGCTCATCCGCGGCGCCGTGAAGCAGAAGAAGCCCCAGGCCTAGCGCCCCGCCCGCGGCCGGTCCGCATGAGCACTCTCCGCGACCGGAGCCATCGTCACGACCAGTACTACGCCCGCGCGAAGCGGGAGGACTACGCCGCGCGGTCGGTGTACAAGCTCCTCGAGATCAACGAGCGCTTCCACCTGCTGCGCCCCGGCATGCGCGTCCTCGACCTCGGCTGCCGCCCGGGCTCGTGGCTGAAGTACGCCGCCGAGATCGCCGGGCCGCGCGGCGCCGTCGTCGGCCTCGACCGCACACCGCTCGACAAGCCGGTGCCCGGCGCCCGCGTCGTCGTCGGCGACGTGCACCAGGTGACCGCCGCCGAGCTGCTGGGCGACCTCGCCGCCTTCGACGTGGTGCTGTCCGACATGGCGCCCGACACCTGCGGTATCCGCAACGTCGACCAGGCGCGCTCCGAGGCGCTCTTCGAGCGCGCCCTCGACCTCGCCCTCGAGGTCCTGCCGCCCGGCGGCCACTTCGTCGGCAAGCTCTTCCAGGGCCCGGATCAGCAGCGGCTGCTCGGCCGCTGCCGGGCGGAGTTCGGCAAGGCGCAGCTCGTCAAGCCGAAGAGCTCCCGCAAGGAGAGCATCGAGCAGTTCGTGGTGGCGATCGGGCGGACGGGGTGAGGGGCGACGGCGGGGGTCAGCCCACCAGCTCGTCGACGGGCCCGGCGCCTTCGCGGATCACCTGCACCTCGTCGCCGACCAGGCTGAGCACCGTCGACTCGTGGCCGGGGACCGGGCCGGAGTCGACGATGAGGTCGATCTGATCGGCGTAGGTGCGCTCGATGTCGGCCGCGGTGAGCAGCAGCTCGCCGTCGTGGTCCTTGGCGGTCGTCGACATGATCGGCCGGCCGAGGCGCACGAGGATCTGGTGGATCACGGGCTCGGCCGGGATGCGGATGCCGATGCGGCGGCGGCGCTCGACGAGCGTGCGGGGGATCTCGCGGGTCGCCTCGAGCTCGATGAGGTAGGGACCCGGCAGGATGCGCTTCATGATCCGGTACGCGAAGTTCGAGACCTGGGCGTAGCGCGCGATGTCGGAGAGGTCGGGGAAGAGGAACGCGAGCGGGCGCTTGCGGTCGAGCTCGCGGATGCGGTAGATGCGCTCGACGGAGCGCTGGTTGCGCATGTCGCAGCCGAGGCCGTAGATGGTGTCGGTCGCGTACGCGACGACGCCGCCCTGGTCGAAGACGCGGACCGCCTCGTCGATGAGGCGGGGATTGATGTGGGAGCGCTCGATCTCGAGCAGGGTGGCCACTGGGATTACCTCGACGCGGGACTGAGGGTGCTTACATACCCAGTCGAGAGTCGCTCGTCAACCGGCGCGCGTCACGCGCGGGAGCGCTACAGCTCGACGAGCCCCGCGGCCACGGCCTTGACCACCGCGTCGACGCGGCGGCTGACGCCGAGCTTGCGGTAGATGCGCTCGAGGTCGACCTTCACCGCGCGCCGCGTGCGGCCGATGGCCCGGCCGACCTCGGGGTTCGTGAGGCCGCGGCCGACGAGGGTGAGGACCTCGCGCTCCTCGGGCGTGAGGTCGTACGGATCCGCGGCGGCGTGGCCGGTCTGGCTCTGGAAGTAGTTCCAGAAGCGGCGCGCGAGGCCGGGATCGATCACCGTGCCGCCGGCGTGGACGTCGGCGATGGCCTCGACGATCCGGGCGATCGGGCTGCGCTTGGTGAGGTAGCCGGCCGCCCCGCCGCAGATCGCCTGGTACACCTTCCGCTCGTCGTCGAAGGTGGTGAGCACGAGGATGTCGGCGCGGACCCGGCCGCCGACGGCCGCGATGACGTCGAGGCCGCTCATGCCGGGCAGCTCGATGTCGAGGAGCAGCACGTCCGGCGGCTCCGCCGTGAGCGCGGCCACCGCGGCCTCGCCGGTCCCGACGGCGCCCGCCACCACGAGCCCGGCCGCGCCCAGGCCGCGCGCGAGGCCGTCGCGCACGCGCGGGTCGTCCTCGCAGATGAGGACGCGGATGGGCGGCGAGGTCACTTCAGGCGGTCCAGCGCGACGCGCGCCAGGGCCGCGTGGCTGCCGTCCTTCGCGAGGCGGAGGTACTCCTGGTACGCGGTCCGGGCGCGGGCCGCGTCGGTCTTCGCGAGCGCCTCGCCGGTGAAGAAGTGCGCATCGGCGAGCTGCGGGTCGAGCTGCAGGGCCCGGGCGAGCGAGGTCGCGGCGCGGGCGCCATCGCCCTCGCCGAGGTAACACCGGCCGAGGTAGAGGTGCGCGTCGGGATCCGCCGGCGCGTCGGCCGCCGCGGCGGTGAGCGCCGCGCGGGCCTTGGCCGCGTCGTGGCTGGGGCCCGCGAGCAGGTAGGCCCGGCCGAGGCCGATCTGGATCTGCGCCCGCTTCGCCGCGCCCAGGTACTGCCGCTGCCCCCACGCCTTCAGCGCCCGCTCGAACGTGGCGACGGCCTGGGGCGCGCGCCCCGGCATGAGGAGGTAGAGCTGGCCGAGCCCCGCGAGGGCGTCGACGTGCCCGGGGTCCTGCTGCAGGGCGGCCTGGTAGGCAGCCTCGGACGCGGCGGCATTGCCGGCCTGGCGCTGCACGCGGCCGAGGTCGGCCCTGGCCGCGGCGTCCGCGGCCGGGACCTTCGCGAGCGCCTTCGCCGCGGCCACGGCTTCGCCCTTGTACGCCTGGATCAGCGCCTGAGCGCGGGCGAGCCGCGGCCCCTTGGCGTCCGCCTCCGGGACCTTGGCGAGGGCCGCCTCGGCCTCCTGGACGAAGCCGAGCCGCGCGCTCGCGAGCGCGAGCGCCACGTAGTCCTCCGGCTCCGCGCGGTAGCCGCGCGGGCCGCGGGTGCCGTCGATGCCGAGGACGGCCGTGAGCACCTGGCGGGCCTCGACGTTGCGGCCCGCCGCCTCGGAGAGGCGGCCGAGGGCCGCCCGCGCCGGGGCGAAGTCGCCGGTCTCGGCGACGGCCTTGTCGAGCAGCTCGAGCGCGGGGCCGACCTCGCCCCGGTCGCGCAGCAGCGTCGCGAGGAGCACGGCCGCGCGCCCGGCCTCGACGTGCTCGCCGCGCGCGGCGGTGAGCTCGACGCGCGCCTGCGCCTGGTCGCCGCCGGCGAGCAGGACGCGGCCGAGGGCATAGTGCCCGAGGTGCGAGCCGGCCGCGAGCTGGGTGAGGCCGGCCCGATCGGCCTTGGCCGGCTCGGCGAGCGCGCGGGCCAGCAGGAGGTAGACGCGGACCTGCGTCAGCCGCGGCCAGCTCGCCTCGGCGCGCTGGAGCGCCTCGATGGCGGCGAGCGGCTGCCCGAGGCCGATGCGGGCGCGGCCGAGGAGCAGATCACGCCGTGGCGACGCCTTGAGCGCGGCCAGGATCTTCTCGGCGGGGGCGTCGAAGCCCTGCCCGAGCATGAGCTCGGCGCCGGCGAGAGCGAGCGCGCGGTTCGCCTGCGAGAGGTACTTGTTCGCGGTGCCGAAGGCGGCGCGGGCCTCGCTGACCCGGCCCTGGGCGAGGCGGACCCGCATCAACCGGAGCAAGAAGCGGGCGTCGGGCGGCGCGCCGGCGGTGGCCTGCTCGAGGGCGGGCTGCGCCTGGGCCGCGGCCTCGGTGGCCACGTACGCCTGCGCGAGCGCCAGCTGGCGCCACGACTCGAGGCCGGTCACGACGACGACCCCGGGCGGGGCGCCGGCCGGCCGGGGCGCCCGCGCGTCGTCGTCGGCGGCGGGCTGCGGGCCGCGGGCGGCGGCGCGTGCGAGGGGGCCGGTGAGGTCCGCGAGCGCCTCGCGCTCGAGCCCCGCGTCGAGGTTCGCGAGGACGCGCCCGAGGAGGGCGCCCGGGTGGTCGGGATGCGCGGCGAGCACCGCGTCGTAGGCGGCGCGGGCCGGGGCGGTCGCGCCCTCGTCGAGGTCGAGGGCGGCCAGCGCGAGCCGGGCAGCGACGAGATCCTTGTCGACGTTGAGCGCGGCGTTGAGCGCGGAGCGGCTCCCTTCGACGTCGCCCTCGGCGCGGCGGAGCAGCGCCGCCGCGTACAGCACGTGGGCCGCGTTCGGGTGGCCGGCGTGGCCCAGCTTCACCTGGCGGTCCGCCTCCTCACGGTCGCCCGCCTGCAGCGAGATCAGGACGCGCGCCGCGAGGGCCGGCGCGGAGTGCGCCGCGCCCCCGCGCCGCTGCTGCTGCGTCTCGGCGAACCACGCGCGCTGCACCTGCGCCTGCGTGCTCGGGTCGGCGCCTTCGCCGTACTCGGTCGCGAGCAGCGCCAGCGCGAGGCCGAGGTGCGCGGCCGCGCCGACGTTGCCGGGCTCGCGGCGCAGGATCTCACGGTAGTCCGCGACCGCGGCGCGGTAGCTGTCCGGCGTGGCCACGTCGAGGGCCGCGGCGGCCGAGCGGAAGCGGCGGTCCA
>DASXVK010000309.1:0-2429 GCA_036504295.1 Polyangia bacterium | reverse complement strand
GCTAACAATCGTCGGTACTTAGGCGCACCACCACCCGAAGGGTCCGCGAGAGGGCGATCGTGACCAAGGCCGACATCATCGAGAGCGTCTACGAGAAGGTGGGCTTCTCCAAGAAGGAAGCCGCCGAGATCGTCGAGATGGTCTTCGACACCATCAAGGAGACCCTCGAGCGAGGCGAGAAGATCAAGATCTCCGGCTTCGGCAACTTCATCGTGCGCGACAAGAAGAGCCGCGTGGGCCGAAACCCGCAGACGGGCGAGGAGATCGAGATCAGCGCCCGCCGCGTGCTCACCTTCCGGCCGAGCCAGGTGCTGAAGAACGCGCTCAACGCCAGCGCGGAGGCGGCCGAGGCGGCGCAGCAGGCCGCCGCCGCTGCCGCCGCTTCGGCCGGCGGGGGCTCCGGCACCACCGGGCAGGGCTGACGCGGACCCTGCGGCCCGCCGCCGGGCCGCGCGGGGGCCGGGGCCACGCGCGGTCGCCGGTCACTCCTTCTCGTCGCCGAGCAGGCGATAGAGCGTCTTCCGGTCGATCCCGAGCACCTCGGCGGCGCGGGTCTTGTTGCCGCCGGTCTCCTGCAGCACCTGCGCCGCGTAGCGCCGCTCCAGCTCGGCGAGGGTAGGGCGCTCCTGCGCCGCGCCCGCCACCACCGCCAGGCTGGCGGCCGCCGGGCGCGCGCCGCGGACGTGCTCGGCCAGGTCCTCCGGCGTCACCACGCCGGACGGGTTCAGGGCGAGCGCCCGCGCGATGACGTTCTCGAGCTCGCGGACGTTCCCCGGCCAGTCGTAGGCGACGAGCAGGTCGCGCGCGCCCGGCGAGATGGCCGCCCCCTCGGACCGGCCGTGCTTGGCGGCGAAGTGCTCCGCCAGGAGCGGGATGTCCTCGCGCCGGTCGCGGAGCGGCGGGATGCGGATGGTGACGACGTTGAGCCGGTAGAAGAGGTCCTCGCGGAAGCGCCCCTCCTTCACCGCCTGATCGAGGTCGCGGTTCGAGGCCGCCACCACCCGGACGTCCACGGCCAGGGTCTCGTTGGTTCCGACCCGCCGGATGGTCCCCTCCTGCAGCGCCCGGAGGAGGCGCGCCTGCAGGTTCTGGCCCACGTCGCCGATCTCGTCGAGGAAGAGCGTGCCCTGGTTCGCCTCCTCGAACAGCCCCCGCCGCATGGCCTGGGCGCCGGTGAAGGCGCCGCGGGCGTGGCCGAACAGCTCGGACTCGAGCACCCCCTCCGCGATGGCCCCGCAGTCCACCGCCACGAACGGGCGCTGCGCGCGCGGCGAGGCGGTGTGGATGGCGCGCGCGACGAGCTCCTTGCCGGTGCCGCTCTCGCCCTGGATGAGCACGGTCGCGTCGGTGGCGGCGACCCGGGCGGCGGTCTTGTAGACCTGGAGCATCGCCTCGCTGCGCCCGACGACGTTCTCGAGCCGGTACTTGTCCCGCAGGTCGCGCCGGAGCGCCCGGTTCTCGAGCGCCAGCCGCCGCTGCTCCAGCGCGCGGGCCACGACCACCTTGATGCCGTCCACGTCGTACGGCTTCGAGATGTAGTCGAAGGCGCCGCGGCGGATGGCCTCCACCGCGCCGTCGATGTTGCCGAAGGCGGTCACGAGCAGGACCGGCGTGTCGGGGGCGCGCTCGCGCAGCGCGTCGGTGAGCTGCAGCCCGTCCACCTCGCCCATGCGGATGTCGGAGACCACCAGGTCGGGCGGCCCGTCGGCGGCGAGCCGGGCCAGCGCCTCGTGGCCGTCCGAGAGGGCGGTCACGCGGTGGCCCTCCCCGGAGAGGATGCGGGTGAGGAGCTCGCGGCTCGAGGTGTCGTCGTCGACGACGAAGACGTGCGCAGGTCCCATGCGATCGCTCATCGGCCTCTCCCCGGCGCGGCGGCGACCGGTGTGAGGGTGGGGGCGCGGTCCGCCTTCCAGGCCGGCACCGGCACGTACAGCGTGAACGCCGCGCCCTGACCCGGCGCGCTCTCCACCTCGATGCGCCCCTTGAGCGCCGCCGCGATCTCGCGGCAGATGGCGAGGCCGAGCCCGGTGCCCTTGCCCTTCGGCTTGGTGGACCAGAACGGCTCGAAGATGTGCTTGCGGTCCTCGGGGCCGATGCCCGGGCCGGTGTCCTGCACGGTGAGCGCGACCTGCTCGCCCGCCCGCCGCGCCCGGACGGTCAGTCGGCCGCCGTGGGCCATCGCGTCGACCGCGTTGGCGATGAAGTTGGTGAGCACGTGCCGGACCAGCGACGGGTCGAGCGCGACGGTGCCCATCTCGGCCGGCACGTCGCGCTGCACCTCCAGCCGGCCGCGCGCCTCGGCGGAGACGGTGAGCGAGAGCGCCTCGTCGAAGAGGGCGACGAGCTCGACCGGCTCGGGGGCGGGGGTGAGGGCGCGCGCGGAGTCGAGGAAGCGGCGGATGATGGCGGTCATCCGCTTGACCTCGCCC
>DASXVK010000308.1:0-2616 GCA_036504295.1 Polyangia bacterium | reverse complement strand
GGGCGAGGTCATCGAGCTGGTGCCCCTCGATCAGGCGCTCGCCCGTGGGGGGGACGACCTCGACGACGAGGAACGGGCCGCGCTCCATCGAGAGCTGGAAGCCTCAGTCGGCGAGGCCAACGCCGGGCAACTGGTCGCCGCGGCCGACGTGCTCGCGGAGCTGCGCGAAAAAGCGGTGAAGGCTCACCGACCGCCTTCCTCGACGCCGCGGCTCACGGCACGCAGAGCTCGGCGTCGAGCAGCAGCGGCCGGTTGGCCGTGCTCGAGCGGTCGCGGGCGAAGGTGCCGCGCGCGATGACGTCCTGGCCGCGGGCGTCGAGCTGGCAGCAGACCAGCGAGTCGTCGCCGCGGCAACGGTACCGGTCGGCGTCGGTCGCGTGGCGCAGGAGGAGGTACGTGTACCCGGCGGCGCCGGGCCGCCCGAGGACGAGCTCGCCCTGGCAGTGGTTGCAGCACGCGTTCGACCCGCACGCCATCTCCGTGCAGGCGCTCGACGACGTCAGCGGCCCGCGCACCGCGACCTTCCGGCCGACGAGGCGGTCCCGCTGGTCCAGGGCGTCGCGCAGCGGCAGCGGCTTCAGGTCGGCCGGGCACTTCGCGAGCGCGCGCGGCTGATCGGGGCAGCCGCGGTCCTTGAGGCACGCAGGCCGCGCCACGCGCACCATCGGGATCCCGGGCGGGCCGGCGGCGAGCACGGTCGTGCCCCGGCACTCCCACACGGTCGCGCCGGTGTTGTGCTGCGGCCCCCGGCAGCTCTGCAGGAGCGCGGCCATGCCGGCGGCCGTGACGGTCGCGGGGATCACGGTCGGGCCGAGCCTGAGCCCGGCGGGCAGGCTGGGGATCTCCGCCTCGACGCTGGCGACCCGGCCCGCCGGGTCGAGCATGAGCTGGAGGACGCCGACGCGAAAGCGGCGGCTGTCGGGGCCGAAGCCGGCCACCGGCTCGACGCGCAGAGCGCGCAGGTCGGCGAGGCTCATGCCGAGGGCGACGGGACCGAGCCGCCGACCGGGCTCGAGGACGAGCGGGGCGTCGTCGGCCGGCTGGTCGGCCGTGACGCCGATCTTCACCGCCGCGCGCTCCTCGACCACGTACGCGCCCCGGCAGCGGCGCAGCGAGTAGTTGAAGCTCTGCTGCGGCGGCCGGCACGTGCCGAGCGCCTCGGCGACCATGGCCGCGCTGGCCCGGCGCGGCACGGTGGTGGACCCGACGCGCACGCCGGCGGACGGGACGATGACCTCGAGCTGCACGGCGATGACGCGCTTCTGGGCGTCGAGGAACACGTCGTAGGGGCCGCTGTGCCTGAGGTCCGGCGGGTCGCCGGCGTCGGCGCGGAGATCCTTGAGTCGGGCCGCGGCCGTCCCGAGGATGATCGGGCCGAGGCGTTGGCCCGGGTGAACGGCGACCGGGACGTCCTTCGCGTGCACGGGCATCGCGAGCAGCAGCAGCGTCAGGGAGATCATGAGACGAGCGGTGAGGTGCATGGCGGCCTCCTCGAGGCGCGTGGCGCGTGGGAGACGACCCGCGCGGGCCCTACGAACGCGCGGCTCGAACGAACGGTCTGGGCCGCCCGCGGGTCGAGTTGAGCCCGCCGTGACCGCGTGCGATAGTCCCACGCATGAGCCAGGACTGTTTGCGCGCCTGCGTCGTCGTCGCCCTCCTCGTGCTGGGATCTCCGGGCTGCGGCGATGGCAGCGGCGGCGGCGGGCTGGGCGCGCTGGATCCACGGTGCGACGCGCTCTGCGCCGAGAGCGACCCGGCCTGTGCCAGCGCCGTCACGGAGTGCCAGTCGGTCTGCCAGGTGCGCGTCGCGGGCCTGGCGTCGCTGTGCGCGACCTGTCTGCTCGAGGGCGCGAACGGCGGCACGTGCGGCGGTGGCGGGCCGTGCTGCCCGGCCCCGGAGTTCCCGGCCAGCGTGCGCGCCTGCGCCGACGCCTGCGCGGGCAGCGCGGGCGTCAACCCCGCCGGTGACCACCCGCTGTGTGAGGCCCTCTGCGCCGACGACGACGCCGCGTGCAGCGCCGACTCGGCCGCGTGCTTCGACGAGTGCCGGGTGCGGATCCAGGGCGTCTCGGGGCTGTGTGCGCTCTGCCTGCTGGAAGGCGCCCAGAACGGGGCCTGCAACGCCGGCGCCCCGTGCTGTCCGAGCCCGGACTTCCCGACGACGGTCGCGGACTGCGCCGACGTCTGCGGCGGATGATCCCCGGGCCGGCGCGGCTCAGCGCGCCGGCGGGAGTTCACAACATGCGCGCGGCGCCCGGGTGCGCTCGGCTCAGCGCGCCGGCTGGAACTGGAAGGGGAACGACACCGTCACGGGCTGCCCGTCGCTGGGCGGCGGGAACGCCAGGCGCTCGAGCGCGCGCAGCAGGCAGCTCTCGAGGCGGGCGTTGCCGGCGCCGGACTCGACGCGGGCGCCGGTCACGCTGCCGTCGGGGGCGATGGTGAACGCGAGGACCAGGCGCACCGCGAGCGCCGGCTGGTCGAGCAGCTCGCGCTCGTAGCACGCCCGGAACGCCCGCCCGCCGCCGCCGATGACCCGCTGGATGACGGCAGCGGTGATCTCCGCGGGCGCCGGCCGGCTCGCCGGAGCCAGCGGGGCCGGCGCCGGACGGCCGGCGA
>DASXVK010000307.1:0-19274 GCA_036504295.1 Polyangia bacterium | reverse complement strand
CGCGTGATTGACGTTGCGGACGGTGATCGTGACCGGCGCGGGCGCGCTCGCGAGGCCGAGCGCGTCGGTGACGATGAGCGCGAAGGTGAGCGTGTCGCCGGCGGCGCCCACGGCGGGCGCCGTGAACGTCGGCGCGGCGGTGGTCGCGCCCGTGAGCGTGACGGCGGGGCCGCCGGTCTGCGTCCAGGCGTAGGTGAGCGCGTCGCCGTCGGGATCGGTGCTCGCCGCGCCGCTCAGCGCGACGGCCGTGAGCTCGTCGACGGTCTGGGTCGCGCCGGCGTTCGCCGTGGGCGCGTGGTTGACGTTGCGGACGGTGATCGTGACCGGCGCGGGCGCGCTCGCGAGGCCGAGCGCGTCGGTGACCACGAGCGCGAAGGTGAGCGTCGTGCCGGCGGCGCCCACGGCGGGCGCGGTGAACGTCGGCGCCGCGGTGGTGGGGCCGGTCAACGTGACGGCGGCGCCGCCGGTCTGGGTCCAGGCGTAGGTCAGCGCGTCGCCGTCCGGGTCGGTGCTCGCGGCGCCGCTGAGCGTCACGAGCGCGAGCTCGTCGACGGTCTGGGCCGCGCCGGCGTTCGCTGTGGGCGCGTGGTTGACGTTGCGCACGGTGACGGTCACGGGCGCGGGCGCGCTCGCGAGGCCGAGCGCGTCGGTGACGACGAGCGCGAAGGTGAGCGTCGTGCCCGCGGCGCCGACCGCGGGCGCGGTGAACGTCGGCGCGGCGGTGGTCGGGCCCGTGAGCGTCACGGCGGCGCCGCCGGTCTGCGTCCAGGCGAACGTGAGGGCGTCGCCGTCCGGGTCGCTGCTCGCGCCGCCGCTGAGCGTGACGAGCGTGAGCTCGTCGACGGTCTGCGCGGCGCCGGCGTTCGCCGTGGGCGCGCGGTTGACGTTGCGGACGGTGACCGTGGTGGTCGCGGCCGCGCTCGCCAGCCCGAGCGCGTCGGTGACGATGAGGCGGAAGGTGAGCGTCGCGCCGGCGACGGCGACGTCGGGCGCGGTGAAGCTCGGCGTGGCGGTGGCCGGGCCGGTCAGCGTCACCGCCGGCCCGCCGGTCTGGTTCCACGCGTACGTGAGCGAGTCGCCGTCCGGGTCCGCGCTCGCGCTGCCGTTCAGGCCGACGAGCGTGCGCTCGTCGACGGTCTGGGCGGCGCCGGCGTTCGCGACCGGCGCGCGGTTCACGCACGCCTGCGTGTAGCTCTCGCCGACGCCGGCGTTGGTGGTCGACAGGCGCGCCGGCGCGACCGCGCCGGCGCCGATGCCGCGGCGGGCGAACGCGGCCCCGAAGGTCCGGCAGTCGGCGATGTCGCGGGCCTGCGCGACCGCCAGCAGCGCGTCGCGCGCCTCGACGAACGTCGGGTTCACCGGCGTCGCCTTGTAGGCGGCCACGAGGTACTCCTTCATCCGTTCGCGGGCCTCATCGAACGTGAGGCGGCCGCTCTCGCGCAGCAGCCCGGCGTAGCACTCCCACAGCATCGTGGCCCACACCTCGCCGGTGTTGTGCACCTCGGCGTTGTCCACGCCGTCGGCGCCGAAGGCCGTCGGCACCCCGGCGGGCAGCGGCACGTTGGCCGAGATGTGCTGGAACGTGAGCGCGTTCTTCGTGAAGTCCGTCGAGTACGGGACGCGGCGGATGCCGAAGTAGTAGCCCTGGTTCGGGCCGCCGTCGTTGCCGGCGCCGCTCGAGAGCCAGCCCGCCATGGCGTAGACGCCGGCCCAGTCCGCGTTCGCCGGGACCGCCGCGTCGGCGGCCTTCACCGTGAGGAGCAGCGCGTGGAAGTCGCCCCAGCCCTCGCCCATGCCGCTGCCCTGGGTGTTGTTGAGGCCGTTCGCGTTGCCGATGAGGCGGTTGCTGATGTAGTGGCCCCACTCGTGGGCGACGACGGTGGTGTCGACGGCGCCGTCGCGATCGGTGCCCGCCTGGCGCACCATGGTGACGGTGACCGTCGCGGGCGCGGCGAGCTGCGCCTTGATGGCGTCGCCGTCGCTCGACTTGATGAGCAGCGTCGGGATGGTGACGGTGTGGTTGCCGGACGTGGCCATGTCGATGGTCTCGTCGGCGGTGTTGACGATGAGCGCGCCCACGGCGCCCGACCGCTGCGCGGCCCAGACCTTGTCCTGGAACGTGCAGGTGCCGCGGTCGATGAGCGCGATCTTGCCCGTCACGGCGGCGCCGTTCACGAGGTTCGCGCAGGCGTCGGCCGGCTGCGCCTGCACGACGTCCTGCGTGAGGGTGAAGACCTGCGGCCCGAAGTCGGCCACGCCCACGGCCTTGCGGCCCGCGATCGCCGCGGGGGCGACCACGTCGAGGTAGCGGGGCGGGTTCCCGCTCCAGACGTACATCTGCATGACCGGGCTGGACCCGTCGGCGGGCGTGGTCATGTTCGCGTTGTCGCGGCCGCTGTAGTCCTGGCCCTCGGCGAGGAGGCGGTCGTTCTGGAGGCCGCCGCGGCCGAAGTTGCTGGCCTGGGCGTTGCCCGCGGCCTCGTCGAAGCCCGCGTCGTAGTACCAGTCGTGCAGGAAGTTCATGAGGAAGAAGAGGTGCGTGAGGGCCGCCTGCCGCTGCGTCGACGACGTGGGCGCGGTGAGCGGATCGTAGGTGCGCAGGAACGCGCCCGCGGCCGTGGTGCTGGCGCGGAAGTCGCCGCCGCTGAAGCCGTCGGGCGCGGCGAGGTCGACGTAGGCGTCGACGTTGTTGCCGAGCGTCGTGGTCGCGCCGGCCGGCAGCCAGGGGTCGTTGCGGCTGAAGGGGAAGTTCTGGAGCGTGATGTCGGTCGGCGCCAGGAGCGGCGCCTGGTAGCCGTCGCGCGTGCCGGTCGGGTGCGGCGTCGCGCCGTCGCCCTGCGGGCCGTCCCACGGCATGAAGGGCGCGGTCGCGTCGGCGTAGACGCGGTAGGTGAAGTCGGTGGCGGTGAGGTTGCGCCGGAACAGGACGCGGCCGTCGACGGCCGAGATGGCGTACGAGTAGCCGAGCGAGTCCACGCTCGCGGGCGGCGCGAGGTGCAGCTCCACGTAGAACGCCGGCTCGAGGCGGTCGCCGCGGTCGAAGAGCACCGGCTTGAGCCGCGCCGGGCGCGTCAGGCAACAACGAGGCTCGCCTCCGGCTCGCCTCAGGGCGAGGTCGGCCGGCGGCCGCGTGAGGTCGAAGTAGCTGTGCCCGTCGCCGAGGTCGGCCGCGCCGGCGAGCGTACCCGGGTCGATCGGTGCGCCGCCGAGGTCGCCGATGGCGCGCGCGACGGCGTCGGCGGGCGCGAGCGCGAAGCCCGGCGCCGGGGCGGCGGCGGCGGGGGCGAGGTTGCCGGCGACGGCCACGAGGCTCCGGTCGGGCGCCATGACGACGCTCAGCCAGCGGCGGAACACCTCGAGGCCGTCGACCTCCTGCCGGAACGTGACGATCACGGCGCCGCGCCCGGTGTCATGCACGCGGTGCAGGCGGGCCGTGGCGACGTCGGCGGGGGTGAGGCGGTAGAGCGGCGCGTAGAGCTGCAGGTGGCGCTGCGCGGCCGCCACCGGCGCGAGCCCCTGCGGCCGCGCCGCGAGCGCACCCGCGGCCGAGGCCCACAGGAACGCCGGCTGCCCGACGCGGGTGTCCACGTGGAGGTCCGCCCCGAAGCTGACGAGCGGGCTGGCGCCGAGCGCCGCCGCCGGCGCGATCAGGCTGTCGTCGAGCGCGTCGAAGCTCGGCGGCCCCGGGGGGAGCGCCGGCGGACGGGCCATGCCCGTCGCCGGGCGCGCGCCGTCCGGCGCCGCTGGCCCGGTCGCGGGCCCGCCGGGCGCAGCGCAACCCCACACCACGCCCGCGGTGATGGCGACGACGAACAGCCTGGCTCCACGCATCCTCGAATCCTCCAGCGGTCCCCCGACCAGGGGACGACGGTACCCGGTCCGCCGTCGCACATCAATCGGGTTCGGGGTGAGCTACAGCGCGAAGAGCCGGTCCGGCCGCGCCCGCAGGTGCGCCACCAGGCCCGGCGGCACGCGCTCGCCGCTGAGGGCTACCGCGATGCGGGCCGGGCGGTAGCCCTCGAGGCGCGCGAGGTGCGCCAGGCCGGCGTCGTGCGCGAGCGGCGCGCCCCGCGGGAACGGCAGGATGGGCTCGTACGCGGCCAGGGCCGGCTTCCCCCACGTGTCCTTGACCAGGCCGCGGTTCCAGAAGTTCACGTGACGCGGGTAGGGCGCGTACAGGTCGAAGAACGAGGCGCTGTCGCCGTCGAGCCAGGGCAGGAGCGCCGACGCGACCGCGTCGTGGTCGACGAGGCGCCGGGCGGCGAGGGCCAGGCAGCCGTCGAAGCGGTAGGTCCCGCCGAAGTCGGGGCCGATGTTGAGCAGCGCCCGGTGCGCCAGCGTGACGGTGAGCCGCAGCTTCGCGCGCAGCGGCGCGATGTGGTTGATCTCGGCGATGCGCTCGAAGAAGCGCGCGCCGCGCTGGTGCAGCACGCGCCGGCTGTCGTCGCGCAGCCAGCCGACGGCGTTCTTGACCCCGCAGGTGTAGCCGGCGATGGCGTGGGTGCCGAGCCGGGGCAGGTTGACCACGTGGTCGACCTCGTCGAGGACGCGGGCGACGAAGAGGTCCCCCTGCCACACGCCCGCGAAGTCGCGGGGCGGCGCGACGTAGCCGTCCCAGCCGCGGTCGTCGAAGCAGTGCAGGATCGCGCCGGCGTCCGCCGCCGCCTGCAGGAGACCGTTGCGGGCCATCA
This sequence comes from Polyangia bacterium, assembly GCA_036504295.1. Taxonomy (GTDB): domain Bacteria; phylum Myxococcota_A; class Polyangia; order JACRCY01; family JACRCY01; genus DASXVK01. Next base: position 14,583 of record DASXVK010000307.1, on the reverse strand, counting down.
GCGCGCGCGTCGAGCGCACGCGGCCGGACGGGGTGAGCCGTACGTGCTCGACCCCGGCCTGGTCACCGACGTAGACCCGGCCGGCGCCGTGGTCCCGCAGGAACCCGACCATGGCCCGGACCGCGTCGGGGGAGGTGACCGCGGGATGCTCGTTCGGCGAGTTGCAGGCCACCTTCACGAACACCGAGTCGCCGCGACGCAGCCAGCTCAGGTCCGACACGGCCGGCACGATCCGCTCGCAGGCGGCGCGCAGGTCGCGGCTGGCGAAGACGCCGAGCGCGGCCCGGCCCCCCGCCGCCGATTGAGGGAGCGCGAGGAACTCGGCGTTCGGCGTCGTGCGCAGCGGCCCGGCGCAGCCGGCCGCGGCGAGCAGGCCGCCGGCGGCCGCTCCCGCGCCCAGCCGCAGGAGCTCGCGTCGGGTCAGCGTCATGGCGCACGCGCGACGGCGGAGGCCGGGGCGGGCCCGCTCGAGCGCACGGTCACGCCGATGCCGAGGAGGTGCACACGCGCGTGATACGTGCCCGCCGGGCTCTGGGCCAGGGCCGCGTCCGCCGGCGGCGTGGCCGTCGACGGCAGGCTGTTGACGAGCATGTAGCCGAGGTCGACCTTGAAGCGGCCGCGCGCGTAGCCGACCCCGGCCGAGACGTCGAGCGTGTGGGACTCGGGGAGGAGCGGCGACAGGCCGTCCTCGGGCGCGGCCTTCTGGTCGAACGCGAAGCCGGCGCGCAGGCTGAGGCCGCGCAGGGGGGTCGCCCAGTCGGCGCCGAGGCGTACGCTCATCGCGTCGTGGTAGCGGGGGCGGAACGCGGCGTCGGGCGCCTGCGCGAACTGGAGCCGGATCTCCTGGTGGACGCTCCAGAAGAGCGCGACGCCGTCGCAGCCGAGCGTGAGGCTCGGCGTCGGGCGGACCATCACGCCCAGCGTGAGCATGTCGGGGGCGGTGAGGCTGACGCTGCCCGCCTGATCGGCGAGCTCGGGCTTGCTCGCGAGCTCCGGCGGCAGCCCGGAGAAGTCCGCGCGGCCGTCGAAGACGAGCTTGATCCGGCTGCGGTACGCGAGGGCCACGTGGAGGCGCCCGGGCCGCGGCCGGTAGAGCACGCCCAGGTTGCCGCCGAAGCCCCAGGTCGCGCCGCCGAGGCGCACGGCCCCGTCGAAGGGCGCGGGCAGCCCGCTCGTGAGGTCGAGGGCCGCCCGCATCACGTCGACGCCGGCGGCCACGCTGAGGGTGTCGTGGAGGCGGTACGCGACCACGGGGTTGATCGTCGCGGTCTGCATCGAGCCCTTGATGCCGTAGCGCCGCCCGACCCACGCGTCGGGCCACTCGAGGCCGAGGCCGATGTTCGAGAAGACGCCGAGGCCGACCCCGACGCGGTCGGCGACCCGGGCGGTCGCGAAGACCGTCGGGATGAAGGAGCGCACCGGCGCCGCCGCGGTCTCGGCGCCGCTCCCCTTCAAGGTGAACCGCTCGCTGGCGAAGTACGCGATGCCGCCGGCCGAGGCCTGTGCGCCAGGGAGGAACGCGAGCGCCGCCGGGTTGTAGTAGGCGGCGGCGGGCTCGGTGGTGCTCGCGCTCACGGCCGAGCCGAGGCTCAGCCCCTCGGCGGACTGCTCGTAGAGGTTGAAGCCGCTCGCGCCGGCCGGCGCGGGGGCGAGGATCGCCACCACGACGCCGCACACGGCGCTGATGCCCGAGAGCCCTGAAGGTCGCATCTGCCCCCTGGAGTGGACGTGCCGCGCGGCCCCGCGGCGCCGGCGACGATTGTATCACCGCGGCGGCGATGGCGCGCGCCCGGTGCGGTCAGCCGCGGAGGGCCTGGGCGAGCTCGCGGGCCGTGACATCCCGCGCTCGGGCGAAGCCGCCGATGACGCGGCCTTCGCGCAGCTCGAGCGCGAGGAGCTGGAAGTCGCCCAGCTCGAACGTGACGGCGCTGTCGGGGAAGCGGGCGAGGTAGGCGGCGCGGGCGGCGGCGTGCGCGGCCGTGCCCTCCGCGAGCGGCCGCACCACGCCCACGAGGGTGACGCGGGGCACCTGCAGCGGGTCGAGGTCCGGCCGGTCGGGGGCGTGGATGAGCCCCGACCACGCCGCGCCGGGCGTGAGGCCGGCGGTGTGGCGGGCGAGGGACGACACGTGGACCACCAGGGCGGCGCCGCGCGCGTCCGGGACGAAGGGCGTCAGGCCGACGTAGGGCGCGCCGTCGACGAGGACGCCGAGCGCCAGCAGGCGCTGGCCGGTCATGAGGTCCCGCAGGAGCCGGGCGTCGTCGGCGTGCATGCTGGTTGGATACCGCTACGCGGCGGGGGGCTTCGCGCCGCGGTTCGCGCCGCCCGGTCAGTCGAGCGCGTCCCGCGGGCGCTCCGCGAACCGGATCGGCCCGCCGCCGCGGCGCCAGCCCTGCGTGAGGAGCCAGGAGCGGGCGGCGCACACGGGTGACGGCTCGTCGGGCTCGGGCAGGGTCGAGCGCGGCCGCGGCCCCTTCCAGCCGTCGAACCAGCGCGCCGTCGAGCAACCGTCGAGCCCCTCGGCCCCGCGGACCGTCTTCCGCCAGTTCTGGAGCACGTAGACGATCGCCGCGCGGGCCTCACGCGGGGTCGTCAACGCCCGGGCGTGGTAGCGGTCGGCCCAGACCCGGCCGCGGCGCTCGAGCGCCCGGTTGAGCGCGCGTGCGGCGCGGATCGACAGCCCCTGCATCCCGCGGCTGAGAACCTTGCGGTCGTCCGCCTCGACGATGAGGTGGAGGTGGTCGTGCTGGATGCTGAAGTGGATGACGCGAAACGCGGCGAAGGACGCGGCGGCGATCGCGTCCCAGAGCGCCAGAAAGGCGGGGTTGTCGCGCAGCGAGCCGAGGCCGCCGACGGCCCGCAGCGTCACGTGGAGCGGGTGGCGGTGAACGTGGGGCGGCCGACTGTCGTGCGTGACGCCGGCGCGGGGACCGGCGGGCTTGCGCCCCGCTCCGGGGCGGGCGCCGCCCCAGCCGGAGGTGCGAGCGAGCGAGAGCTGACTCTTGCGGCGGGCCATCAAGAAGCCTCACACTTGAATCGGCACTAATAAGTGTAAGGCGACCCGAGCGGCGTGTCAACGAGGTGGGGCACCAACGATTCGGGGTGCCTGAACGACCTCGCAATTCTGCCGGCATCGGCGCCGTTTGCCCGCGCCGGCGGCGCCCGGTAGAGTGGCGCCATGCGAGCACGGTGGGGCGCTCTCGGCGTCGCGTTCGTCGTGGGCCTGTCGATCACGGCGTGCCGGTTCCTGCGCCGCGAGCCGCCGCCGGCGGCCGACCGCAGCGCGCCGGTGATCCCGGCCATGCCCGAACCGCCGGTGCCCGCCGGCGCGGTGACGGCGCTGCGCATCGGCGTCGCCGGTCTGCCCGCGGGCAAGGCGCCCTGCCGCCCCTATACCCTCCGCCACACCGTCGCCGCCGCCCACACCGCCGCCGCCGAGCCGCGCCTCGGCGACCTCGCGTGGAGCCTCGGCCACGGCGCGCGGAGCGCGGTCGAGGTCCAGTCGGCGCGCCCGGTCCGGTTCCGGCACGTGGTCGTCGAGTGGTACGTCCTCGCGACCGGCGGCGCCGCGCAGTGCCGCGCCGCGGTCGCCGTCGAGGCGGACGGCGCCGCTCTCGGCGAGGTCCGGGTGCCGGAGGCCTGCGCCCAGCAGGGCCCGGGCGCCAACTACACCGGCCGCGCGGTGCTCTCGCTGCCCGCGACGGTCACGGCGACGCGCCTCGCGCTCCGTGATCGCACGACGGCCTTCACCGCCGGCCCCGGCGGCTACGCCATGATCACGAGCGCCACCTTCGCCGCGGAGCTGCCGCCCCCTCCGCCCATGGTGGTCTCGACCCACGGCGACATCCACCTGCCCTACTCGCGCCCCGACGCCACGGGGCGGCGCTTCACGCTCCGCGAGAAGGGCGTCTTCGTCGTGCTCCCGGGGAAGGGCCCCATCCGCGTCCCCGGCCCGCTCGACGGCCACGGCGAGGTCGCGGCCGCGCGCGCCGGCGACACGACCCGCTTCGCGCTCGCGGCGCCCGCCTCGATGGGCAGCGACGGGCCGATCACGCGCCAGCCGCCGCCCCCGCGGCCGGCATGCGGCGCGTCATGCGCTACGACGCGCCCATCGAGGACCTCGCCTACGACCGCTGCAGCGACGCCTTCCGCCTGAAGCTCGAGGGCGGCGCGCAGGCCGTCGTGCCCGCGCCGATGCTCGCGCCGACGCGGTGAGTCACACCCCGAGCCCCTGGAACTCCTGCCCGGCGTCGAGCGCCATCAGGTCGTGCATCACGTCCCCGACGGTCGCCTCCTCGTAGAGCAGCCGGTACACCGCGTCGACGATCGGGAGGTCCAGCCCGTGCGTCCGCGCGAACGAGCGCACCGCCCGGGCCGCCTTCACGCCCTCGGCCACCATCTTCATGTCGGCGAGGATCGCCTCGAGGCGCTCGCCCCGCGCGAGCCGCGCGCCGACCTGATGGTTGCGCGAGTGGGGCGAGGCGCAGGTCGCCATCATGTCGCCGAACCCGGCCATCCCGCCGAACGTGAGGACCTGGGCGCCCATCACCCCGCCGAAGCGCGCCATCTCGTTGATGCCGCGGGTCATCAGGAGCGCCTTGGTGTTGTCGCCGAGCTTCAGACCGTCCACGACGCCGGCCGCGAGCGCGACGATGTTCTTGAACGTGCCGCCGATCTCGGCCCCGACGACGTCCCGGCCGCCGTAGACGCGGAAGTAGTGGTTGTGCAGCACCTTCTGCGTGCGCGCGACCACCTCGTCGTACCGCGATGCGATGAGGGTGCCGGCGGGCTGGCAGCGCGCAAGCTCGGTGGCGAGGTTCGGCCCGGCGAGGACGCCGATCTTCCGCACCGGCGTCTCCTCGCGGAGGATCTCGCTCATCCGCTTGTAGCTCTCCTGCTCGATCCCCTTCGTCGCGTGGACCACGACGTGCTCGCCGTCGAGGTGCGGGCCCATGCGCTCGGCCACGGCCCGGAAGCCGTGGGACGGCACGACCATGAGCAGCAGGCGGCAGCGGGCGCAGACGGCCTCGAGGTCGACGGTCGCGCGCACCTCGGGCAGCAGCACGCCCGGCAGGTAGCGCGCGTTCGTCCGCTGCTCGTTGATCTCGCGGCACGCCTCCTCGTCGCGGCACCAGACGTGCACCTCGTGCCCGTTCTCGCCCAGGATCTTCGCGAGCGTCGACCCCCAGTTGCCGGCCCCGATCACCGCCACCGTCTTGCGCATGCGACCTCCCTCACCGACTCAGCGGGTAGCCGTTCAACCGGTTGCCGTAGTAGAGGAGCAGGTTGCGGTTGTCGTGGAAGACGCGGTCGCCGCGCCGCACCGCCGGCGGCCGCGTGTGGTACGTGCCGAAGTGCGCGAGGGCGTCGGCCACCACGTCCTGGGCCTCGCCGGTCCGCAGCCGGTCGCAGAGGCGCGGGCCGGGGCCCTGGCGGCGCACCGCCCCGAGCAGCCGCTCGGTCTCGGCGTGCAGCTCCGCCAGGGGATACGAGGCGACGCGGCCCCCGGTGCGCAGCAGGCGGTAGAGATCGAGCATGGGGTTCGCGCGCTGCATGAGGTCGAAGAGCGCCCGCGCGACGACGTTCGTCGTCATGAGCACGTTGTCGCGGCGGTACGACTGGCACACCGCCTCGGCGACCTCGTTCGTGTACTCCATGTCACGCTGCTCGTCGGCGACCGGCGCGCCGTCGCGGCTGACGTAGGTGCGCGTGTCGACGGGCCGGCCGCGCGGGTCGAGGCTGTTGCCGGCCTCGTCCACCGGGTTGCCGAGGACGTCGAGCGGCGGGCTGACGGTGATGACGATCTCGTCGTCGAGGGAGATGGCGTTCCCGAGGAAGTTCGCGATGCGCCGCGGCCGGGAGAACTCGTCGTCGTCGATGATGTAGCGCGCCTTGCCGGTCTCCTTCAGGTGGTCGGCCATGAGCGTCTCGGCCTCGAGGACGAGGGCGTACGAGATGGTGCACGGGACAATGAAGACCTTCGGCCGCGGGCGCCCGGCGAGGAGGTTGTTGACGTACGCGCGCACGGCCGTGCCGAGCAGGCCCTTCTTGACCTGGCGCTCGAGGGCGCCGCTGCGGCTGCGGGTGCCGCCGGGGAAGAAGAGCTGGTGGTAGCCCATCTCCGTCGCGCAGGTGGCGTACTCCTTCAGCACCTCCTTGTAGAGACCCGCGGTCTTGCGGCGGTCGACGCGGTAGGCGCCGAGGTTGCGCATGAAGAAGGAGATGAGCGGGTTCGTGAAGAGGTTGAGCCCCGCGCCGTAGAGCAGCGGCGGCAGCCCGAGCAGGTGGGCGGCGTAGCCGAGCAGGATGCTGTCGAGGTTGGACGAGTGCGTCGGCACGACGACCAGCGTGCCGTGCGCGAGCAGCCCGCAGGCATGGGCGGTCGCGCCCTGCACCTTGAGGTGGTCGGCGAGGCCGCGCCGGACGCCGTCGAGCGCGAGCAGCCGCATGGGGCTCATGGCGTGCAGCAGCAGCGACAGCGCCGTCGGGATCACCGTGGTCGAGAGCTGGTAGACGCGCGGATCGAAGTTGCCGACCACCTCGGCGACGAAGCGCCGCGCCATGTCGTCGAGCAGCGCCCGCAGCTCGGTCTCCGATGCGCGGCGGAGGCGGCGGGCGGCGCGCTTGTAGTAGGCGCGCTCGTCCTTGGTCTCGGCGCGGCCCGCCTTCGAGAGGCGGCGGCGCTCGTGGTAGATGGTGTCGTTGACGACCGTCTGCAGGAACCCCTCGGGCGCCGCCCCCGCCTGCGCGGCGTACCGGTCGACCACCCGCTGCGCCACCTCGACCTGGATCCGCTGCCGATCCTCCGCCCGCATGCCGCCCACCTCCGTCGCGCCGCCGCCGCGCCCCGCCGCGGCCCCCGAAGTCTACACAGCGGCGGGGAGCGCGACAACGGGGACACGCAGCCCCCAGCTAAGCCACTGCATTCGCAGCGGTCCTAGACCATAGCGCGCATTTCGTGGCCGGCTCGTCGGAGAAACAGGCGCCCCCGTCGGAGGGGCGGCGAAATGCGCGGCGTGGTCGAAAAGACGAGTGATGCCAGGCGCTTGCTTGGGGGCTGCGTGTCCCCTACTTCTCTACTTCTTCTTCATCCGCGCCAGGATCCGCTCCATCTCGTCGATGGTCCCGTTCATCTCCGTGATCGCGGCGTCGAACGGCGCCGACGTCGTCATGTCGACGCCGGCCTCCTTGAGCAGCGCGATCGGGTACTGCGAGCCGCCGGCGCGCAGCATGGCGAGGTAGGCGTCACGCCGCTTCGTCTCGCCGCGGGCGGCCTCCTCGCGGATCGCCTTGGCCAGCGCCGTCGACGCCACCATGCTGGTCGCGTACTGGTAGACGTAGAACGGGCGGTAGAAGTGCGGGATGAACGACCACTCCGTCGCGATGAGGTCGTCGACCTGGCAGACGCCGCGCTCGTGGCCGTAGTACTCGCGCACGATCTTGAGGTACAGCGCGGACAGGTTCTCGCCGCTGAGCGGCTCGCCGCGCTCGGCCAGCTCGTGGAAGGCGAGCTCGAAGTCCGCGAACTGGGTCTGGCGGAAGAGCGTCCCGCGGAGGCTGTCGAGGTGACTCGAGAGCAGCGCGAGGCGGGTGGCGTCATCCTTCGCCTTGCCGAGCATGTAGTGCACGAGCAGGTTCTCGTTCAGGGTCGAGGCGACCTCGGCGACGAAGATGGGGTAGTCGTAGGTCGCGTACGGCTGCGCCTTCATCGCGAGCGCCGTGTGCATCGAGTGGCCCGACTCGTGCGCGAGCGTCGAGAGATCGTCGTACTGGCCGTTGAAGTTCAGGAGCTGGTACGGGTGGACGCCGTAGACGCCCGTCGAGTACGCCCCGGAGCGCTTGCCCGGCGTCGGCAGGTAGTCGGTCCAGCGGCTCTCGAACCCCTGCCGCAGCGTCGCGACGTAGTCCTGGCCGAGCGGCGCGAGCGCCTCGAGCGTGATGGCGCGGGCCTCGTCGGGGCCGAAGCGCAGGTCCACGCTCCCGACCATCGGGACGTAGAGGTCCTGGTAGCGCAGCTTCTTCATGCCCAGCATGCGCCGCCGCAGCTCGAGGTAGCGGTGGAACGTGGGCAGGCTCCGCCGCACGTCGACGAGGAGCTGCTTGTACACCGCCGGCGGGATGTTGGCGTCGAAGAGCGCCGTCTCGAGCGACGAGCCGAAGCCGCGCACCTTCTTCTTGAAGAGGTGCCCCTTCACCTGCCCGTCGAGCGTGGCGCCGGTCGTGCGCCGGAACTCCTTGAGCGCGCCGAAGAAGGCGTTGAAGACGAGGTCGCGGTCGGCGCGCACGCGCGCCGCGCGGTGCAGCGAGTACGCCGACGGGTCGAGCCGCACCGACTTGCCCGTCGACAGCTTCACGGTGGGCCAGGGCTGATCGGCGTTCGTGAGCACGCCGTAGACGTTCGAGCCGGTGCCGGTGAAGTCGCCCGCCTCGGCGACGATCTTCTCCTCCGGGGCCGTGAGCGTGTGGGGCTTCCACCGGAGGACGTCCTCGAGGAAGAAGCGGTAGGGCTTGAGGCGCGGCTCGCGGGCGATGAAGCCCCGCACCTTCGCCGGCGCGAGCTTCAGCAGCTCGGGGCGGATCCACGACGTCGCGGCGCTGAACTGGACGATGAGCTGCTGCGCCCGCTGGCGCATCTCGCGCGGCCCGGCCGCGCGCACGTCCTCGTCCGAGCGCGAGGCGGCGTACACCATGAGCCGCTCGAGGTCCCGGTCGATCCCGAACATCGCGTCGAGCGCGCTGGCGAGCGCCTTGGCCGAGTCGCCGAGGTGCCCGCGGTGGGCGGCCAGCCGCGGGATGCGCGCGGCGATGCCGGTGCGCGCGGCGTCCCACGCGGCCTCCGAGGGATAGAGGTCCGCGAGGTTCCACTTGTACTTCTCGGGGATGGCAGCGCGCTCGTCGGCGCCGGCGCGGCCGGCGCAGAGGGCGACGAGGGCGAGGGTGGCGATGCGGGGTCGGCGGGTCATGCGAGGCTCCTCCTCACGCAAGCGGCACGAGCCTAGCGCGCGCGACGCGCCGCGCCAAGCCACGTTGGTGTTGTCAACGCCGCGCGACTGTGAAAACGTGGCGGCTCGTATGTGCGGGTCGGAACCATGATGGAATCGCGCGGCAGTCTCGGGTTGGGCCTCGACGTCGGCTCGACGAACGTGAAGGCGTGTCTCGTGCAGGACGGCCGCGTGGTCTGGGCCGAGGTGCGCGCGCACGACGGCGACCCGCGCGGCACCGCCCAGGCGCTGCTGCGCGACCGCGGCGTCGCCCCGGGCACCCCCGCGCTCGCCACCGGCCAGGAGGGGCGGCGCCAGTTCCGGCTGCGCTCCGTGATCGCGCCGGTCGCGCTCGAGCGCGCGCTCGCGGCGCTCGGCGCCTCCGCCGGGGCGGTGGTGTCGGTCGGCGGCGAGGACCTCGTCGTCTACACCGTCGACGCCCAGGGCCGCATCGTCAACACCTGCGCCGGCAACAAGTGCGCCTCCGGCACCGGCGAGTACTTCGCCCAGCAGCTCAAGCGCATGGACCTCGGCCTCGACGCCGCCAGCCGCCCCGAGGTCGCGCGCGCGAAGGTCGTCCGCCTCTCGGCGCGCTGCTCGGTCTTCATGAAGAGCGATTGCACGCACAAGCTCAACAAGGGCGAAGCGGACAAGCACGACATCGTGCTCTCGCTCGGCCACCTCATGGCCCGCAAGGTGCTCGAGTTCCTCGGCAAGGCCAAGATCGCCGGCGGGCGGGTCGTCCTCGTCGGCGGCGCCATCCAGAACCCGCACCTCGTCCGCTTCGTGCGCGAGGGGCTGCCCGCGGTCGAGCTCGTCGTCCCCGCCGAGGCGCCCTGGTTCGAGGCGTTCGGCGCCGCCCACCTGGCCCAGGCGCAGGGCGAGCCGCTGCCCCCGCCCGAGCGCCTGGTCACGGGGAGCGAGTCGAGCTTCGCGCGCGGCGAGCCGCTGGCGCAGGCCCGGGACCGCGTGACCTTCGCGGCGTCGCGGCGGGGCGCGCTCCGGCCGGGGCGCAGCTACGTCCTCGGCGTCGACGGCGGCTCGACGACGACCAAGGTGGCCCTCGTCGACCCGGAGACGCAGGAGATCGTGGCGAGCCACTACGGCCGCACGCTCGGCGATCCCGTCGCCGCGCTCAAGCGGTGCCTCGCCGCCGTGCGCGACGAGGTGCGCGCGGCGCTCGGCGAGGACGCGAACGTCCCCATCCACCTGTGCGCGACCACCGGCTCGAGCCGCGAGCTGCTCGGCGTCTTCTGCGAGACGCCGGCGATCTACAACGAGATCATCGCCCACACCGCCGGGACCACCTACTTCGATCCCGCGATCGACACCATCTTCGAGATCGGCGGGCAGGACGCGAAGTACGTCCACCTGCGCAACCGCGTCCCCGTCGACTACGCGATGAACGAGGCGTGCAGCGCGGGCACCGGCTCCTTCCTCGAGGAGTCGGCCGCCGGCGACCTCGACATCCGCCGCGCCGAGGAGATCGGTCCCATCGCGCTCGCCGCGACGGCGCCGCTGCGCTTCGGCGAGCACTGCTCGGCCTTCATCAACTCCGACATCCGCAAGGCGGTCCAGCAGGGCGCGAGCCGCGCCGACATCGTCGCGGGCCTCGTGCTCTCGATCGTCGCCAACTACCTCAACCGCGTGGTCGGCAACCGCCGCATCGGCGACCACATCGTGCTGCAGGGCGGCGTCGCCAAGAACCCGGCGGTGCCGCTCGCCTTCGCCTCGCTGCTCGGCAAGCACATCGTCATCCCGCCGGACCCCGAGCTGATGGGCTGCTTCGGCGTCGCCCGTCTCGCCGCGCAGAAGCTGGCGTCCGGCGAGCTCGCCGCCGGCAGCTGGACGCTCGACGACCTGCTCGAGCGCCAGGTCGCCTACGAGAAGGTCTTCCGGTGCCGCGCCTGCGACAACGAGTGCCCCATCCAGATGCTGCGCGTCGCGGGGCGGCGGTACCCCTTCGGCGGCCGCTGCAACAAGTACGCGAACCAGCGCCACCGCGCGAAGGCCGCCACCGTCGTCGACTACGTCGAGGTCCGGCGCCGCCTCTACTTCGAGACCCACGCCCCCGCGCCGCGGCCCGCGGGCCCGGGCGTGCTCACCGTCGGCGTGCCCGAGACCTTCAGCGTCCACTCGCTGTGGCCGCTCTACGCCCACTTCTTCGACGCGCTCGGCGTGCGCGTGGAGCTGTGCGCGAAGCTCGACGAGGCCGGCGCCGCGAAGTGCGAGAGCGCCTACTGCTACCCCGCCGAGATCGCCCACGGCGTCACCGAGACGCTGCGCCACACCGCGGCGGACTTCTGGTTCCTGCCGCACTTCAAGGCGATGCCGTCCTACGAGGACGACGTCCACGCCTGCCTCTGCCCGATCATGCAGGGGCTGCCCTACTACCTGCGCACCGCGCTCGCCCTCGACGACGCGAAGATCCTGCGCCCGGTGCTCGACCTCACCCACGGCATGGCGGCGGGGACCGAGGAGATGGCCGCGGTGGCCGCGCGGCTCGGCTGCAGCCGCGACGAGGGCCGGCGCGCCTACGCGCAGGCCGTCGCCCGCCAGGAGGCGTGCTACCGCGAGGGCCGGCGCATCGGCGCCAAGGCGCTCGCCGAGGCGGAGCGCGCGCAGCGGCCGGTGATCGTGCTCTGCGGCCGCCCCTACAACGCCATGACGGCGATGGCGAACATGGGCATCCCGCGCAAGTTCACGACGCGCGGGTACACGATCCTGCCGTTCGACTTCCTCCCCGTCGACGACGAGGAGATCATGCCCAACCAGTACTGGTACTACGGCCAGCAGAACCTCAAGGCCGCGGTCCAGGTGAAGAAGCACCCGAACGCCTTCGCGTGCTTCGTCACGAACTTCTCGTGCGCGCCCGACAGCTTCATCCTGCACTACCTGCGCTGGATCTCGAACACCAAGCCCTTCCTCGTCCTCGAGCTCGACTCCCACACCGCCGACGCGGGCCTCGACACCCGCATCGAGGCGTTCCTCGACATCATCGAGGGCTACCGCCGGGCGCAGGTGTCCGAGGAGCCGATGATGGTCGAGCGCGACTGGGACGTGGTGCTCGAGGGCACGACCGCGCACGTCGTGAACCGGCGCACCCACGAGCGGCTCGGCCTCAAGGACCGGCGCGTCCAGCTCATCTGGCCGTCGATGGGGGCGCTCGCGACCCAGCTCGTCTCCAACATCGCGCGCTCGAACGGCGTCGACTCCGTCGCGCTCAAGCCCGCCGACGTGCGCACGGCGGCGCGGGCCCGCGCGGTCGCGAGCGGCAAGGAGTGCATCCCGGCCCTGCTCGTCCTCGGCGCCTTCCTCGAGTACTTCGCCGAGAACCGCCTCGACCCGAACCGGGTGTACCTGCTCTTCATGCCGCTGACGACGGGGCCGTGCCGCACCGGCCAGTACGCCGTCTTCTACCAGCTCCTCTTCCAGGAGCTCGGCTACCGCAACGTCGTCGTCCTGTCGCTCAACTCGGACAACAGCTACGCCGAGCTCGGCGCCGAGTTCAACCAGCGCACCTGGATCGCCATCGTGCTCGCCGACTACATGCGGGACGTGGCGGACACGCTGCGGGCGCTCGCCGTCGACTGGAGCGCGGCGAAGCAGGTGGTCGACGCCGTGAGCGCGGAGATGGTCGCGGCCGCCGCCCTGGGCCCGGCGGCGCTCCTCGCCGATCTGCCGGGCTGGGCGCGGCGCCTCGGTCGCATCGCCCTGCGCAAGCCGCTGGCCGAGGCGCGCCGGGTGCTCGTCGTCGGCGAGATCTTCGTGCGCCGGGACGACTACTCGGTCGAGACCCTGGTCGCGCACCTCGCCGACCGCCAGATCGTACCGAAGATCACGTCGCTCTCGGAGTGGGTGCACTACCTCGACTGGGATCAGGTGCGCCGCTTCCGCAGGCGCCTCGCGGCCCTGCCGCTGCGCGAGCGCGCGCTGGCGCCCGAGCTGCGCAAGCTGCTCTGGCTGCACGTGGAGATGGTGTGGAAGGCCTACCAGGAGCGCCGCATCCGCCAGGCGCTGCGCGCGAGCGGACTCGTGCCCGATTCGCCCCACGGCATGAACCGCATCATGGGCCGCTCCGCGGCGTTCACCACGCCCGAGCTCGAGAGCGAGGCCTCGCTCTCGCCCTGCGTCGCCTCGGTCGGCGTCGACGAGGGCTACGACGGCATCGCCATCATCGCCCCCTTCGCCTGCCTGCCCGGCCGGCTCATCGAGGCCATCACCGTGCCCTGGGCGCGGGCCCGCGGCATCCCGGTGATCGCGATCGAGAACGACGGCAACCCCTACCCGCCCAACGTCGTCAGCCGTCTCGAGATCTTCGCCCACAACGTCGGCCGCGGCATCCGCGGCGCGGCCGTGCACTGGGCCACTCCCGCCGCGGCCGCGGCAACGGCCGTCGCCGCCGCCGGCAACGGCCACGGGAACGGCCACGGCCACGCGCGCGGCCACGGCCACGGCCGCGGCAACGGCCACGGCCACGCGCGCGGCCACGGCGACGGCCGCGGAAACGGCCATGACCGCCCCCGCCTGCGGCTGCCGCTCGACTACCTCACCGCGCTCGGCGGCTGGCTGCGCGGCCGCCTCGGCGAGATCGCCACGCGCCCGCGCGAGTGATCGTACCGCATCGCGTCACGGCGCACCTCCATCCCGTGGCCTCCCGCGTCATGCCGCCCGTCCAGGCGCCGATTCCAGGGCTGCCCGCATCCAAGGGCCGGGGGATGGGAGGTAGACGATGGCGCATTTCCTGATCGAGTCACCACACACGAAGGAAGAATGCCTGCAGGCGCTCGACGAGATCACGGCGCGTGATCCCAAGCTGCTCGACCGCTACGAGTTCGGCTGCATGGCCGGCGACCATCGCGGCTGGGCCATCATCGACGCGCCGAACGAGAACCAGGCGCGGCAGGCCGTGCCCGAGTTCCTCCGCAAGAAGTCGTCGGTCGTGCCGCTCAACAAGTTCACGGCCGACCAGGTGCGCTCCTTCCACAACAAGTAGCGCCCGGCGAGCAGCGCAGCACCCGGGGCCTCCGTCGCAGACGCTCGCGGCGGGGGCCTTCGTCTGTCCCGGGCGCGGTCAGAGGCAGTGCACGACGAAGCGCACGCCCGGGCAGTAGGTCCCGCCCCCGCCGGCGATGCTGATGTCGGCGTAGGCGTCGTAGGTGCTCGGCCCGCTGCAGAACGGGATCGGGTCGTGCCAGATCTGCCCCGTCGGCAGGTCGAGGAACCCGCCGCCCCACGAGCACCAGACGTCGGCGTTGTAGTCGACGCTGTTGTTGTGGAAGTCGACGAGCAGCGTCTCGCCCGCGGGCACGGTGATGCTCGTCGGCACCACCGAGGTCTCGCAGAAGTTCGTGATGTAGATGTCGACGTGCCGCGGGCCGGCGGCGGCGTCGGCCGGCGCCGCGTCGGCGGGGGCCGCGTCGGCGGCGGGCGCGTCGGTCGCGGGCGAGGTGTCCGTGCTCCCGTCGGGGGCGGCGTCCGCGCCCGCGCCCGCGTCGGCGCTGGCGTCCGCGGGCGCGCCCGCGTCGGCGCCGGCGTCCGGGCGCGCGCCGTCAGTCGCGGCGGCGGCGCCCCCGGCCGCGGCGACCGCCGCGGCGTCCGG
>DASXVK010000306.1:0-3368 GCA_036504295.1 Polyangia bacterium | reverse complement strand
CGGGCCGCGGCCGCCCCGGCGCTGCGCGCGCTCGCGGAGCTGCAGGGCCGCCGCGGCGACGAGGAGGCCGTGCGCGACGCGTTGACCCGGCTGCTGCCGCTCGCCGGCGACGCGCCGGACTTCGCGGAGCTGTGCACCCGCGCCGGGGAGCTCGCCGGCCGCGCCGGCGACCGAGCCGCGGCGCAGGCGCTGCTGCGCACCGCCGCCGACCGCGCCCCGGACCCCCGCCCCGCGCTCGCGGCGCTCGAGGAGGTGCTGACCCGTGACGGCGACCTCGCGGGACGGGCGGCCGTGCTCGAGCGCCGCGTCGCCGTCGAGGAGCAGCGCGGCGAGACCGCGGCGATCGCGGCCGCGCGACGCGCGCACGCGGACGCGCTCACCGCGCTCGGCCGTCACGCCGACGCCGTCTTCGCGCTCGGGCGCGCCCTCGACCTCGCGCCCGGCGACCTCCCGACGGTGCGCGCCCTCGCCGACGCGCACGTCGCGGCCGGCCGGCTCCAGGCCGCCGAGCCGCTCTACGAGCGGTGGCTCGCCGCGGCCGGCGAGGCGCCGCCGGCGGCGCACGCCGCGGTGGCGCTCCGGCTGGGCGAGCTGCTCGCGCAGCAGGGGCGGGACCGCGACGCGGTCGAGCGCTTCCGGGCCGCCCTCGCGTCCGGCGCCCGGGGCGAGAGCGCGGCGCGCTGCTGGCGCCGCATCGTCGACTCCCTGCAGCGGTCCGGCCAGCACGAGGCGGCCGCCGTCGCGCTCGCCGCCGCGGCCGAGGACCCGGCGACCGGCGAGGGGCCGCGCGAGCGGGCGACGCACCTGGCGTTCGCCGCCGAGACCTGGCGCCGGCGGGCCGGCGACCCGGCCCGGGCCCGCGCCTGCCTCGAGCGCGCCGTCGCGCTCGCGCCCGACTTCCTGCCCGCGCTCGACGGCCTGGAGGCGCTCGAGACGGCCGACGGCACGCCCGCGAGCATCGCCGCGATCCTCGAGCGCAAGATCGCCGCCTCCGGCCGGCTGCCCGAGCGCGCCAAGGCGCTGCTCGTGCGCCTGGCCGAGCTCCGGGCGGGCCCGCTCGCCCAGCCCGACGAGGCGCGCGCGGCCATGGCGCGCGCCCTCGAGCTGGACCCGGCCTTCCGCCCGGCGCTGCTCTGGCTCGCCCGGGACGCCGCCCTGCGCGGGGACCGCGCCGCGGCCGAGGCGCACTACCGCGCGATCATCGCCCAGCCCGTCGCGCCGGACGACGATCCGCGCCGCCGCGACGAGCTCACCGAGGGGCTGGCCCGGCTCGCCGCGATCAGCCGCGAGTCCGACCGGGTGGCCGAGGCCGAACGGCTGTGCGGCCGGGCGCTGGACGCGCAGCCGCGCTGCCTGCCCGCCCTCGCGCTGCTCGACGAGATCCTCGGCGATCAGGGCCGGCACGCCGAGCAGTGCGAGCTGCTGCGCCGGCACGCCGCCCTGCTCCTCGAGGGCGCCGAGACCGGGGCCGTCGAGCGCGCGCTCGAGCTGGAGCTCAGGCGCGCGCGCCTGCTCGAGGAGGAGCTCAGCCGGCCGAAGGAGGCGGCGGCCGCGTACCGCCACGTGCTGCGCCTCAGCCCCAACCACCGCCACGCGCTCGAGCGTCTCGCCGCCATCCTGCGCGCCGGGGGCGACGGCCGCGAGCTCTACGCCTGCGTCGGCAAGCTCGCCGAGCTCGGCCCGGCGGAGGCCGCGGGCGCCCTCCACCTCGAGCTCGCCGCGCTCGCGCGGGAGGAGCTGCGCGATCTCCCCGCGGCCGAGCGCCACGCGCGCCGCGCCCTGGCGCTGGTGCCCCGCTCCGGCGCGGCGCTCGATGCGCTGCTCGGGCTCTTGCGGGCGCGCGGCGACGCCGCGGCGCTCGAGGAGCTGCTGGTGCGGCGCCTGCAGGTCGAGGACGACCCGGCGCGGGCCGCGGCGCTCACCCTCGAGCGGGCCCGCCTCCTCGCCGGGCTCGGGCGCGGCGCGGAGGCGCTGGCGGTGCTGCGCGAGCTCAGCGCCGACGCTGCGCCCGACGAGGCGCTGCGGCTCCGGGCGGACCTGTGCGAGGCCGGCGGCGCCCACGCCGAGGCGGCCGAGCAGCTCGAGGTGCTGCGCGGGCGCAGCCGCGGCCGGGGCGACGCGCCGACGGAGCTCGGCGTGGTGCGGCGGCTCGCCGCGCTGGCCGACGGCCTGGGCCACGATCGCGCCGCCGAGGAGCTGTACCGGCGCTGCCTCGAGCTGGCGCCCACCGACGAGGACGTCGCGCGCGCGCTCGGCGAGGTGTACCGGCGCACGCGCGACGGACGCCGGTACGTCGAGATGCAGGAGCGGATCCTCGGGGCCGCCCGCCGCCGGCAGGCCGCGCCCGCCGAGCAGCTCGAGCTGCTCCTCACGATCGCCCGCGTCCTGCTCAGCGCCGGCGAGGCTCGCGGCGCGCGCACCCGGCTCGACGAGGCGGTGCGCCTCGCGCCCGCCGACCGCCGCGTCCGGCGCCTGCGCGCCGAGGCGGCCGCGGCGTTCGGCGAGTTCGCCACCGTGCGCGACGAGCTGCGGGCCCTCGCCGGAGACGAGGGGCTCGAGGCCGGCGAGCGCGCCGACATCGCGGTCGAGCTCGCCGACGTCTGCCGCGACCGCCTGGGCGACGCCCCGGCGGCGCTCGCGGCCCTCGAGCAGGCGGCGGACCTGTACCCGCCGGGCCTGCGACGCCAGTCCACGCTCAGGCTGCTGGCCGAGCGCGCCTACGCCGCGGCCGACTTCGCCCGGGCGGCGGCCGGCTACCGCGCCCTCGAGGCCCGGGCCCCCGAGGACCAGGCGCGGCTCGCCGAGTGCCTCGAGCGGCTCGGCCGCACGGACGAGGCCGCCGCGCTCTGGCGCGAGCTGGAGGAGGTGGCGCCGCTGCGGGCGCGCGCGCGGGCGCGGCTGATGGCGATCTACCGCGCGGCCGGCCAGGAGCACGAGCTGGCCGCCGCGCTCGAGCGCGCCGCCGCCGACGAGACCGAAGCGGCCGATCCGCGGGGCCGCGCCGCCGCCCTCGACGAGGCCGCCGCGCTCCACCTGGCCGCGGGCGACCACGCCGCGGCCGCCCGCTGCGCCGCCGCCGCGCTCGGCGCGGACCCCGGCCCGGTCGACCTCGAACCGCTCCTGCGCGCCGTCGGTGAGAGCGTGACGGAGGCCGCGGCGCAGCTCGCCGCGCTCGCCGCGAGCGTCGCGCCGCCGCGCCGGGCCGCGCTCCACGCCGCGCTCGCCGCGGCCGCGGAGCGGCTGGGCGACCCGGCCGCCGCCGCGCGGGCGATCGAGGCGGCCCTGGGCGACGAGGCGGCGCCGCGGCGCCGCGCCGCGCTCCTGCGCGAGCGCGGCCGCCTCGCGCGCGACGCGCTCGGCGACGCCGC
>DASXVK010000305.1:0-10477 GCA_036504295.1 Polyangia bacterium | reverse complement strand
GCCAGACACCATGAGCGGATATTAGCACGGACCCCGCGCGGACGGCTCCAGGGGAGGGGTGCTGTGATAAAGTGGACGCGACGATGCCGCGCCTCGCATGGCTGAGCCTCACCCTCGTGGTCGCCGCCGGCTGCGGCGCGGGGGCCCCGTCGCTGCCGGCGCCGACCGACGGGCCGCCGCTCCAGGACGCGGCGGTCGATCGCGCGCCGGACGACGCGGCTGCGCCCGTCGACGCGGCCGCGCCGGCCGACGCGCGGCACGACGGCTTCGTCTTCGTCGGCTCCGACGCGCTGCTCGTGTCCGGCGACGCCGCCGCGCCCGGGGACGCGGCGCCGGCGGACGCCGCCGCGCCGAGCGACGGGCGCCTCATCCAGGACGACGCATCACCGGACGCTGCAGCCCCGGATGATGCGCCGGCGCAGGTGGACGCGCCGGCGCAGGTGGACGCAGCGGCGCAGGCGGACGCGCCAGCGCAGGCGGACGCGCCGGAGCAGGTGGACGCGGCGGCGCAGGTGGACGCGCCGGTGCAGGTGGACGCGCCGGCGCAGGTCGACGCCGCGCCGCAGCAGGACGCGGGCGGCACCTGCACGGGGCTCGGCGCGCCGGCGCCGCAGGGCGTGTACAGCTATACGCCGGTGGTGCAATACGTGCTCACGAACCCCCAAGCTGCCGCCTGGCACCCAAGCGGCGCATACGCGTTGGTGCTCAATGGCTCCAACGCTGACGTTTACCGTTACCGCCACAACGGCACATCCTGGCTGATCGACAGCACGCCTGTGGGTTCTGGCGGCTCGTCCGTGAGCTGGCGCGCGGTCACGTTCGCGCCCGACGGAACGAAGGCCTTCCTCGTCGGCAATTATCACACCTCCTCCGCCGACGAAGGGCGCGTGTTCGTCTGGGATCACGCAACCGCCACTTTGACGGAATTGACCGCATCGCGCCGCGCGGGTGTCTACCTCGAAGGACTGAAGTTCGACCCGAGCGGCAGCACCGCCAAGGTGCTTGGCCGCTCTTTCAGCCCGGGTCCATACATCGTTTACCTTTGGACGTTCGACCCATCCACGGGCATCGACGCGAGCTCCGTGAAGGCCCACGCCGCGACGACAGGCGGCTGTCAGGACCTTGCCTGGGCGACCGACCAGAACGGCTATCCGGCGGTGGCCATCGTGTGCGGCTACCTGGGCGGCGATCTGCTTCACCTGAACGGGGGCGGCAACTTCGTCGTCGGCAGCAACTTCGGCAATGTTTCGCGGGCATCTGGAAGGCCGCAGGGCGACTACGTCCTCGCGGTGTACTCGGGCGGCAGCCCGGGCAAGGTCTATCGCTTCAAGCAGGGGGCATGGGAGAACCCCTACGGCAGCCCAGGCGGCCTGGACATCTACGGCATCGCCTTCTCGACCGATGGTCGCCGCGCGCTCGCCACGGGCGGCTACCTATCGGTGAGCGGGTCGGTGAAGGGCATGATCTTCGAGTACGTTCACGACACGTACCCGACGTGGGACTCGTCACATGTGAGCCTGACGGATGTCTCCATCCCGAACTTCGGCGCCGCCCCGTACGTCGCGGACACGTACGTCAACTTCAACGCCGTCGCTTGGCGCCCCGGCTGTGAGGAGGGAATCCTCGTCGGCGGCTCCAACACCCTCACGTCGCAGAAGGGCTACCTCATCCGCTTCTCCGTCGACAACGGCTGTCACTGCCCGAACTGAGCACGCCGATCGGGTTATTGACGAGCGTAACTTTTATGCTACAGCCGGTAGAGGGTCCACCATGGCTGGGCGCCGCAAGACCGCCTTCGACCGCTACGTCGCCGCGCGGACCAAGAAATCGCCGGAGTTTGCCGCGGCGCACCGGCAGGCGAGGGCAGAGATCCACCAGACCGACGCCCTCATGCGCCAGCTCGATGAGGCGCGCGAGCGGGCACACATGACCAAGGCGGAACTGGCGCGGCGCGCGGGGATGCCCGAGGAGACGGTCCGTAGGCTGTTCACCGCCGAGGGGGTCAACCCCGAGCTGAGCACGATCAATCGCCTCGCCGCAGAGCTGGGGCTCACACTGATCCTCAAGCCAAAGTAGCCATACCCCCTGACTGGCGGGCGAGAGAGCGTCGCGAGTGCTTCTTCGATTAGTTCGCAAAACGCGAACTCCGACGCGGGAGCACGGGGTGTTCCCCTCGGGAAGTTCGCGTTCTGCGAACTTTCACGGGAAGCATCTTCTGGCGAGCGGCTGTACCGCCGCGAACGACTGTCCCCGGCCCGCCGCCCCCCGTCGCCACCCTGCCTTCCGGGCTGTGAGCACCCGTGCTAGAGTAACGTGCCGTGATTGCCCGATCTCGTGGTGGTTTCCTGGCGCTGGCTGTGGTGTGTGGCTTGTGCGGCGTAGCGGCCGTGAGCTGCAACTACAACGCCGCCGTCGTCGTGAACATCCCGCAGTGGAAGCAGGACGAGCGCGCGGTCGTGTTCCTCGGCGCCCGGCCCACCGCCGCGTGCGACGGCGATCCCGCGAAGCTCACGCTCTCCTTCCTGTTGCGCAACGAGCGCGGCGACGGGATCGAGGACGGTGATCGCGTCCGCATCGCGGCCGCGGCGCCGGCGTCGCAGACGCTCCCGCTCACCACGACCGGCGCCAAGCCGACGCTCGCCGCCGGCGACGTCGCGGTCACGCTCGGTGACGCCGCCCTCGGCGCGGACGGCGGCGCCGGGGACGCGGACGGCGGCGTGGGCGCGCTCGCCGCGCAGGTGACGGCGATCCGCTACGTCCCGTTCACGACCGGCGGCCGCACCGATCGGCGTGATCCGATCGCCGGCGCGCTCGTCCTCGACAACGGCTACGACGTCCAGGCCGACGACGCCGAGGGCGTGCGCATCGACGGCGCGACCGACCTGGCCGAGCACGCCCTGTGCACCGCGCTCGGCCCGGACCGCTGCCGCTTCGGCGCGGTCGCCTTCGAGCTGTACGACCTCGCCGACAGCAACGTCGCGCAGCTCGCGCCGTTCCTCTCGGATCCCACGGCCTTGCGCACGAAGCTCGACCTTCTGCGCGACGCCGCCCGCGCGAGCGGCGACGGCCCGGTGTACGACGGGCTGGTCAAGGCCGCGCCCGAGGCGCGCCAGCAGGCGGCCACCCTCGGCGCCGGCGCGGCGGCCGCGGTCGTGCTCGTCACCAAGGACGGCCGCAGCGAGTCGCACGCCACCCTCGACGACACCCTGGCGCAGGTGCCCGGGAGCCCGGTCTTCGTGATCACGCGCCAAGACACCCCCGAGCTGCGCCGCCTCGCCTGCGCCAGCGGCGGCGTCGTGCGCGTCGTCGGGGCGCCCGCGGACTACACGGCGGCGTTCGCCGAGGTCCGCGACGCCCTGCGCGGCCGCTTCGAGGTGGACGTCGACGTGCCCGGGCTCGCGACCGCGGCCCCGGGCGAGCACCAGCTCGCCGGCACGCTCGGCGTCACCGTCGGCGGGGTCACGGCGAGCACCGCCATGAGCCTCGCCATCACGAAGCCTGGTCCCTAGTTGAGTCCGGCGCTGCGTCCGGCGCCCCTGGCGCAGCGCCCGTTGCCCTGCGAGGTGAGCATGCGGAACCTGATCCCAGTCGCGCTGTGCGCCGCCCTCCTCGGCGTCGCGCTGCCGGCCCGCGCCGACGAGCCCGCCGGCCCCCCCGCCGCCGTCGAGAAGTTCTGGGGCGAGCGGCGGGCGGTGGGCGTCGTGCAGAAGCGCCGCTTCGAGAAGCAGGGCCGCATCGAGGCCGCGCTCTACACCGGCTGGATCCCGAACGACGCGTTCACGACCTACGTCCCCGTCGGCGCGCGCGTCACGTACTTCCTGAGCGAGGCCTTCGGCCTCGAGCTCGGCTTCGAGTACGACCTGCACGTCGACACGCGCCTGAAGGACCTGCTGCACGCCGAGCTCCCGGAGCTGCGCGCGCAGATCCGCGACCGGCAGCAGTACCGCGTCGCCGTGGACGCCGTGTGGATCCCGCTCTACGGCAAGTTCGCGTTCCACAACACGAAGATCGGCCACTTCGAGGGCTACCTCCTCGGCGGCGCCGGCACCGTGCGCACCGGCGCGTCGGAGATCGGCCTCGCGGACTCGTTCCGTCCCGAGCTCAACGTCGGCCTCGGCCTGCGCTTCTACCTCGGCCGCATGACCTCCATCCGCCTCGAGGGTCGCGACTACATCTACTGGGCCCAGAAGAACCCCGACGGCGAAGGCGGCGGTCTGACGCAGGCCTGGCAGCTCGGCGCCGCGTTCGCGGTCCTGTTCGGCGGAGGTCCGAAATGATGACCTCGCACGATCAGAGCGACGGCACCAACTCGCGCGGCGCGGCGCGCGGCGGGGGGGAGGCTCGGGCAGCTTTGTTGCCCGAGGGGGGACGGGAACGTCCCCCCCTGAACGGAGGTCCGAAGTAATGCTGCCGCGGCGCCTGCTCGCGGCGGGCCTCCTCGCCGCCGGCCTGCTCGTCGCGACGCCCGCGCTCGCGGTCACCGTCGAGGACGTCATCTCGATGGCGCAGGCCGGCGTCTCCGCCGACATCATCCTCGAGACCATCAAGGGCGAGAAGTTCCGCCTCTCCGCCGGCGACCTCACGCGGCTCAAGGCCGCCCGGGTCCCGGACAAGGTCATCGCCGCCATGCGCGGCGCCGAGCCGAAGGCCGGCGGCGACAAGCCCCCCTCCGGCCTCTCCGAGGCGCGCCGCGCCGCCGACGAGTTCCGGCGCGCCGAGGAGGAGCGGCGGGCGCTCGAGGCCAAGGAGGCCGAGGCCGCCCGTCAGCGCGAGGCCGCGCGCCTGCGCACCGAGGCCGTGAAGCTGCGGGCCGAGGCGGAGGACATGGCGCGGCAGGCGAAGAGCGCCGAGGCCGCCGCCGAGGCGCGCAAGTCCGCCATCGACCAGGCCCTGCGCGAGGGCATGGCGAAGGTCGGCCGCGCCCAGTACGCGATGGCGGCCCGCGAGCTGCACGAGTTCCTGCGCGGCGGCCTCGTGCCGCCGAACAGCTACCGCTACGTGGACGGCGAGTACGGCCTCGCCGAGGCCCTCTTCGGCGCCGGCCTCTACCAGGCGGCCGCGCCCCATTACGTGGAGGTGCTGCGCCGCGGCACCGCGACCCACCGCTTCGCCCCGGCGCTGCTGCGGCTGCGCGCGATCGCCGCCCGCACCGAGTACACGCACCCGATCTACGAGATGCTGGCCTCCCTCGACGTCACCGGTCAGAGCGAGGAGTTCCGCGACGAGTACCACTTCGCGCTCGGCGAGTTCTACGCCCGCTTCGGCACGCCCACCGAGGCGCGCACGCACTTCGAGAAGGTGCGCGCGCAGAGCGTGCGCTTCCCGGCGGCGAGCTACCAGGCCGGCCTCATCCTCGTCGGGGAGAAGAAGAACAAGCAGGCCCTGCGCGCGTTCGAGCGCGCCGCCGCCGGCGCCGAGGCCGAGGGCCAGGCGGACGTGCGCGATCTCGCGACCATGGCCCTCGCCCGCGTCGCGTTCGAGGTCGGCTCGTGGGCCGCGGCCAAGGGCTACTACGGCCACATCGGGCCCTCGTCCCGCTACTACCGGCGCGCCCGCTACGAGCTCCTGTGGGCCCAGTTCATGGCGCAAGACCACAAGGCGGCGCTCGGCACGCTGCACACGATGCAGGCCCCCCTGCACCGGGGCGAGTACCTGCCGGACCTCTTCATCATCGAGGCCACGATCTACCTCGACATGTGCCGCTTCGACGAGGCGCGCGAGGCCGTGAAGGCGTTCCGCGCGCGGACCGAGGAGGCGACCGCCCGCGTGAAGAAGCTCCTCGACGGCAACCCGAGCCACGAGGCGGTCATCGACGCCCTGCTCGGCGTCACCCGCGGCGCGCTGCCCGAGTCGGTGCGGCGCCACGTGCTGCGCGACATCGACTTCTTCAGCACGCTCTCGACCTACCTGCAGCTCCGGCGCGAGGCCAAGGCGGTCGAGGACGCGCGCTTCGGCGCCTTCGCCACCGAGGTCAAGCCGCAGCTCGCCGACCGCCTCGCGACGTACCGCGACCTCGCCGGCATCGCCGGCCTCAAGCGGCTGCGCGACACCTACGGCGACCTCGTCGATCTCTCGATCAAGGCCAACGAGATCACGTTCGAGATCGACTTCGCCGAGAAGGAGCGCCTGGCCGACGAGACGATGGACCTCTACCAGGGCGGCACCGGCCAGAAGCAGAAGAAGGGCACGGGCCCGCGCCGCGACGCGGCCGCCCCGGCGAAGACCGAGCAGTACTGGCCCGACGAGGGCGAGTACTGGGAGGACGAGGTCCCCCACTACCGTTCGTTCCTGCGAGGTGCCTGCGGTGAGAAGTAGGGTGCTCATGCGTGCCGGATTTGAACAGGGAGACGGGGAGACGGGGAGGACTGCCTGGGTTGGGTCGCGCCGACGCGCGCCTCAGGCGCCCCCGCGCGCGTCCGCACGATCGAACCCCAAGAACCTCCCCGCCTCCTCGCCTCCCTGTGGCTTCTTCCTCGCGCTCCTGCTGCTGCTGGCCGCCGCGCCCGCGTCGGGGCAGGAGCTGCGCAAGGCCGAGACCCGCAAGGTCGTCGTCACCCAGCCCAAGGCCAAGCCCGCGGTCAAGACCGCCGTGCGGGCGGCCCCCATCCGCATCGACCGTGAGGCGCAGGAGACCGCCCGCCGCGCGCGCATCGCCGAGAACGAGCGGCGCATGAGCGAGAAGCGCCAGGCGATGATCGGCACGATCGACCAGATCCTCGCCCAGGCCGGCCCCAAGTACGAGGGCCGCTACGTGCGCCTCTTCCAGCGCGCCGAGCTCGAGTGGGAGGAGGCCAAGTACCAGTACTACCTCGCGCGCAAGGCCTACGAGGAGGACGCCGCGCGGCTGCCCGCCGGCGCGAAGGCGCCGCCCGAGCCGCGGCCCGACTTCTCCCGCGCCATCACCACCTACCAGAAGATCGTCGCCGAGAACCCCGAGTTCCCGCGCATCGCGGAGGTCCGCTACCACCTCGGCTACGCGCTCATCCAGGCGGACAAGGCGGACGACGCGGTGGCCGCGCTCACGGCGCTCATGACCGAGTCGCCGCAGAGCGGCCTCGTGCCCGAGGCGCTGCGCACGATGGGCGACCTCTGGTTCGACCGCAACCGCTTCGTGGCCGCGCGGCAGAACTACGAGCAGCTCGCCACCAAGCACCCGACCCACCGCGACGCCGACTACGCCCGCTACAAGATGGCGTGGTGCGCCCACAACCAGCGCGAGTACAAGCGCGCCATCGCCGACTTCGCCGCGCTCATCGAGCCGCGGCCGGGCCGGCCGCCGTCGGAGCTCCGGGACCAGGCGCTCAAGGACATCATCGCCGCCTTCGCAGAGAGCGACGAGGGCTGGCGCGGCGCGCAGGCCTACTTCCTGCGGCTGCTCGGCGAGGCCGGCATGCGCGCCCAGATGGAGCGCTTCGCCCACGCGCTCGACGCCCAGGACAAGAACTACGAGACCCTCGAGCTGGTCGCCTGGCTGATCAAGCGCGACCCGCAGTCGGCGGACATCCCCCGCTACCACCGCATGGCCATCGACGTCCTCAAGAAGCTCGGCCAGCCCGCGTTCTACGACTCGGAGCTGCGCAAGGTGCTGGCGTTCTACGACCCGGCCGGCGCGTGGCGCCGCGCGAACCAGAGCCGCCTCGAGGTGGTCAGCGCCGGCGAGGCGCTCGCCGAGGAGGCCCTCGACTTCGTCGCGACCTACCACCACGCCGAGGCGCAGCGCCTGAAGGACGAGGAGCGCTACAAGTCCGCCGCGGCCGCCTACGACGAGTTCCTCAAGCGCTTCCCGCAGAGCCCGCGCGGCTACAAGGTGCGCTATCACGTCGCCGAGATCCTCTTCCGCATCGCCGACTACGAGGGCGCGGCGGTGCGGTACCGCGAGGTCGTCGGCCGCGGCAAGGGCGAGTTCTTCGCCGACGCCGCCTACAAGGTCCTCTACTGCTACGCCGAGCTGATGAAGAAGGCGGGCCTCGACCGCGAGCTGACCCGGCCCGAGGCGGAGACCGCCATCGCCAAGACGCCGCTGTCGCCGATCGAGCAGAAGTTCATCGCCGCCTCCGACGAGTTCGTGCGCAACGTGCCGAAGGACGAGAGCGTGCCGTCGGTGCTCTTCAAGGCGGCCAAGATCTACTACCTGCACGGCGAGTTCCCGCCGGCGGCGAAGCGCTTCGAGCACATCCTCGAGGCGGCGCCGAAGCACAAGTACGCCGCCTACGCGGGCACCCTCGCGCTCGACTGCTACAACCGCATGCAGGACTGGCCCGGCATCATCAAGTGGGCGCGCTACCTGCTGAAGGTGAAGAACTTCCAGCACAAGTCGCAGAAGGAGCTGCGCGAGATCGTGGCGCAGTCCGCGGTCAAGGCGGCCCAGATCCTCGAACGGCGCGGCGAGTTCGAGCCGGCCGCCGAGGCGATGATGGCGGTCGTCGAGGAGTTCCCGAAGAGCGAGAGCGCGGACCGCGCCATGTTCAACGCCGCGGCGCTCTACGAGAAGGCGTCGCGGCCCAAGCGCGCCGTCGAGCTGTACGAGCGCGTGCGCAAGGCGTTCCCCAAGGGCGAGTTCGCGGCCCGCGCGACCTTCGTGATCGCGGTCATGCACGAGGCGCACGCGGACTTCAAGCGCGCGGTGCAGGAGTACGAGCGCGCGGTCGGCCAGACGCGCACCGACCACACCGCCGACGCGCTCTACAACGCGGCGGTGATGCGGCAGGTGCTCGGCGACCACCTGAAGGCGGCCGAGCTCTTCAAGAAGTACTACGAGGTGTTCGCCGCGCGGCCCGACGCCGGCGACGTGCTGCTGCGGGCGGCCGCCGCCTACGAGCGCGCCGGCAAGCCCCAGGCCGCGATCGCCGCCTACGAGGAGTACGCCCGCAAGCCGCAGCACGCGGCGCGGCGCGCCGTCGAGGCGCTCACCAGGGCGGGCCTCGTCGCGGGCGCGAAGAGCGCGGCCGCGGCGGCGGGCTACTTCGCCCGCGCGCTCGACACGTTCCTCAAAGCCAAGCTGCTCCCGGGCGGCCCCATGGCGCCCTTCGCCGCCCAGGCGCGCTTCCTGCAGGCCGAGCAGCGCTACGTCGAGTTCGAGCAGGTGAAGCTCGAGCTGCCCGAGCGCGAGCTGACCAAGCGCATCGGCGAGAAGGCCAAGCGCATGAAGGCGGCGGTCGACGTCTACCTGCAGGTGGCGAAGCTGCGCGCGCCGGAGTGGACGGCGGCGTCGGCCTACAAGATCGGGCTGTGCTACCAGCGCTTCGCCGAGGCGCTGATCGAGGCGCCGGTGCCCCCGAACATGAGCGACGACGAGAAAGAGGTGTACCGCGCGAAGCTCCAGGAGCGCGCGCAGCCCATCGAGGACCAGGCCCAGAAGGCGTTCGAGGCGGCGGTGCGCGTCGCCCACCAGGGGCGGGCCTTCAACCGCTGGACCGAGCTCTCGGCCGAGCACCTGATCAAGTTCCGCAGCGAGCAGTACCCGGCGACGGAGGTGAAGCTGAGCCCCGGGCGCGCGCAGGAGTCGGCGCTCGAGACGGGAGGCCTCCGATGAAGCGCCGCATGCTCGCGCTCGCGCTCGCCTCCGGGCTCCTCTGGCTCGCCGCCTGCGGCCCCGCCGTCACCACCGGCCCCGGCCCCGCGTCGGCCGCGTCGGCCGCCGCGCCCGCGCGCGCGCCGACCCCAGGCCCCAAGCCTCAAGCCTCGAGCCTCCCGGCCACCGCGCTCGACCGCGCCCTGGTCCCGCTCGCGGGGCCCGCGCCCGACTACGCCAAGGCCGCCCAGGCCCTGACGGCGCTCACCCGCGACCCCGAGGCGCCGCCCGAGGCCTGGGTGCACCTCGGCGTCGTCCTCGGCCGCCTCGGCGAGCGCGAGCCGGCGCTCGAGGCCTTCGACCGGGCCGCCAAGGCGAAGCCGAAGTGGGCCGCCCCGCTCGTCGCCGCCGCCGACCTCGCGCGGCGCGCCCACGACCTCAAGCGCGCCCGCGCCCTCGCCGAGCAGGCGGTGAAGGCCGAGCCCGCGGCGCCGCTCGCGCACGTGGCGCTCGCCGCCGCGCTCCGCGACGCCCGCGACCTCGACGGCGCCGCGAAGGCGCTCTCGGCCGCGCTCACCCTCGACCCCCGCTCGGCCCCGGCGCTCGCCGGGCTCGGGCTCGTCTTCCTCGCGCGCGGCGACGCCGCGGCCGCGCTCGTCGTGCTCGATCGCGGCCTCGCCATGCACGCCGAGCACGCGGACCTGCGGGCGACCAAGGGCCTCGCGCTGCGGGCGCGCGGCGAGGTCGCGGGGGCCGCGGCCGAGTACGTACGCGCGCTCAAGGCCGACCCGCGGCACGCCGCCGCGCACCTGGCGCTCGGCGAGATCGCGGTGGCCAACCTGGACTACGCGAGCGCCGAGGCGCACTTCCGCGTCGCGCTCGCGGTGCAGCCGCGTGACCTCGACGCGCAGCTCGGCCTCGCCCGCGCGCGCTACGGCCTCAAGGACATGAAGGGGGCGGGCGAGG
>DASXVK010000304.1:0-41125 GCA_036504295.1 Polyangia bacterium | reverse complement strand
AAGGCGGCCTACGCGGTCGACGCGCGCTTCCTCGCCGCGCTCGAGGAGGGGCTGCCGCCGAGCGCGGGCATCGCCCTCGGCGTCGACCGCCTCGTGATGCTGTGCACCGGCGCCGCGGACATCCGCGACGTCCTCACCTTCGCCGACGAGGAGCTGTAGCCGGAGCTGCCAGGTTCTGCCGCCGCGCTGCATCCAACCACGGAGCTTGGTGGGGGGGATGGCGATGCGCGCGGCGTGGGCAGCGGTGATCGGGGTGGCGCTGGCGTTCGGCTGGGGGTGCGGCGGTGAGGATCCGGGCGGGCTCGAGGGCGACCCGGCGCCGCCGGGCACGATCCAGCCCGTGACCCCGCCGCCGCCGGGACCGGATCAGCGGCCGGCCCAG
Organism: Polyangia bacterium; assembly: GCA_036504295.1. GTDB lineage: Bacteria > Myxococcota_A > Polyangia > JACRCY01 > JACRCY01 > DASXVK01. Next base: position 40,743 of record DASXVK010000304.1, on the reverse strand, counting down.
GAGCTCCGGCCCCCCGTCGGCACCTGCGTGCACGGGGTGTACTGGCTGACGGAGTACTGCTGGATCACGACCTGCACGGGCGAGGCGTGCGACCTGGTCCGGGACCACTGCAACCAGCCGAACTGCAACATCCCGAACGAGAGCTGGTACGACCCGGGCTACCCGGAGCCCCTCGACCCCGGCCACGGGCACTGACGGGCGCTCCGGCCGGCGCTCCAGCAGGCCGCGGGAAATGCAACACGGAGGCCCGGGGACACGGAGTACGATCTTGAAGACCCAGAATCATCCTCCGTGCCTCCGCGTCTCCGTGTTGCATTTCCACGCACGCTCCTAGCCCGACGAGGCGCGCCGCGTCTTGCCGACCCCGCCCAGCACGCGGCGCAGGAACTGCCCGGTGTAGGAGCCGCGTACGGCCGCGACCTCCTCGGGCGTCCCGCTCGCGACCACCCGGCCGCCCGCGGCGCCGCCCTCGGGGCCGAGGTCGATGACGTGGTCGCAGGTCTTGACGACGTCGAGGTTGTGCTCGATCACGACGACCGTGTTGCCGGCGTCGGCCAGCCGGCCGAGCACGCCGAGGAGCTTGCGGATGTCGTCGAAGTGCAGGCCGGTCGTGGGCTCGTCGAGGATGTAGAGCGTCTGGCCCGTGTCCCGGCGGGCGAGCTCCCGTGAGAGCTTGATGCGCTGGGCCTCGCCGCCCGAGAGCGTCGGGGCGGGCTGCCCGAGCGCGACGTAGCCGAGGCCGACGTCGACGACGGTGTCGAGGATGTGGCGCAGGGTGCGGTGGTTGGCGAAGAGCTCGCGCGCCTCCTCGACGGAGGTATCGAGGATCTGCGCGATATTCTTGCCCTTGTAGGTGACGCGCAGCGTGGCCTCGTTGTAGCGCTGGCCGTGGCACACCTCGCAGGGCACGTACACGTCGGGCAGGAAGTGCATCTCGACGCGCTTGTGGCCGTCGCCCTCGCAGGCCTCGCAGCGCCCGCCGCGGACGTTGAACGAGAAGCGTCCCGGCTTGTAGCCGTAGGCGCGCGCCTCGGGGGTGCCGGCGAAGAGCTCGCGGATCGGGTCGAAGGCCTTCGTGTACGTCGCCGGGTTGCTCCGCGACGTGCGGCCGATGGGGTCCTGGTCGATGAGCACGACCTTGTCGAGCTGGCCGCCGCCCATCACCGCCCGGTGCGTGCCCACCGGGTCGCGGGCGCGGTAGAGCGCCCGGCGCAGCGACGGGTAGAGGATGCCGATGACGAGCGAGCTCTTGCCCGCGCCGGACACCCCGGTCACCGCGACCATCTGGCCGAGCGGGATGGTCACGTCGATGTCCGCGAGGTTGTTCTCGGCCGCGCCGAGGATGCGCAGCTCGCCGCGCGCCTCCCGGCGCTCCCGCGGCACCTCGATGCGCTCGCGCCCCGAGAGGTACTTGCCCGTCAGCGTGTCCGCCGCGCGCAGCTCGTCGGGGGTGCCCTCGAAGACCACCTGCCCGCCGTGGGCGCCAGCGCCGGGGCCGAAGTCGATGACGTGGTCGGCGCTCTCGATGGTCTCCTGGTCGTGCTCGACGACGATCACGCTGTTGCCGGTGTCGCGCAGGCGCGCGAGCGTCTCGATGAGGCGCCGGTTGTCGCGCGGGTGCAGGCCGATCGACGGTTCGTCGAGCACGTACATGACCCCGGACAGCTCCGAGCCGAGCTGCGACGCGAGGCGGATGCGCTGCGCCTCGCCGCCGGAGAGGCTCGCGGCGGCGCGGTCGATGCTGAGGTAGTCGAGGCCGACGTTGAGGAGGAACGTGAGGCGGCCGTTGATCTCCTTGAGGATCTCGGCGGCGATGAGCGCCTGGGCGCCGCCCAGGTCGAGGCCATGGAAGTGCGCGGCGGCCTCGCCCACGGTGAGCTTCGCCACCTCGACGATGGAGCGCTCGCCGACGTAGACGGCGCGCGATTCGGGCCGCAGCCGCTCGCCCTTGCAGGCCCGGCAGCGCGACTCGCGCATGAACTGCCGGTAGTACTCCTGCATCGACTCGGACTTCGTCTCGCGCAGGCGCCGCATCATGGCCGGGATCACGCCCTCCCAGCGCATGTTCCAGCTCCCGGTGCCGTGGCTGCCCTGCCACGCGATGCGGACGCGGCGGTCGCCCGTGCCGTAGAGGACGATGTCGCGCTGCCGCGCGGTCAGGTCCTGCCACGGCTTGTCCGGGTCGACGCCGTACTCGCGCTGGAGCGCCGCGAACATCGACTCGGTGATGCCGCCGCCGAAGCCGGCGACGTCGATGGCGCCGTGGCTGAGCGAGCGCTCGGGCGACGAGATGACCAGGTCCGCCACGACCTCGAGGCGGGTGCCGAGCCCGGTGCAATCGGGGCACATGCCGAGCGGCGAGTTGAAGGAGAAGAGCGGCGGGCTCAGCTCGGGGAAGCCGATGCCACACGTGGGGCAGCTCCGCTCCTCGGAGAAGGCGCGCGTCTCGCCGCCCTCGATCTGCACCTGCAGCTGGCCCTTGCCGGCCCGCAGCGCCGTCTCCACCGAGTCGGTCAGGCGCGGCACCTCGACCTTGCCGGTCTGCACGCGGTCGACGACGATGGCGATGGAGTGCTTGCGCTTCTTGTCGAGCGGCGGCACCTCGTCGACGCGGCGGACCTCGCCGTCGACGAGCACGCGGACGTACCCCTGCTCCGCGACGTCCTTGAGCACGTCCCGGTGCTCGCCCTTGCGGTTGACGACGACGGGCGCGAGCAGCAGCAGCCGCTGCCCGGGGTCCACGCTCAGCAGCTCGCTCACGATCTCCGCCGCCGAGCGGCCGGCGACACGGCCCCCGCACAGGTGGCAGCGCTGCTCGCCGGCGCGCGCGTAGAGGACGCGCAGGTAGTCGTGGATCTCGGTGATCGTACCGACGGTCGAGCGCGGGTTGTTCGACGCGCTCTTCTGCTCGATGGCGATCGTCGGCGAGAGGCCCTTGATGTGATCGTACTTGGGCTTGTCCATCTGCCCGAGGAACTGGCGGGCGTAGCTCGACAGCGACTCGACGTAGCGGCGTTGCCCCTCGGCGTAGAGCGTGTCGAACGCGAGCGAGGACTTGCCGGACCCCGACACGCCGGTGAAGACGACCAGTTGCTTCTTCGGGACCTCGAGCCGGTCGATGCGCAGGTTGTGCTCCCGCGCGCCGCGGATGAGGATGTGGTCGAGCTCGAGATCGCGTCGTTGCATGGGGGTGCATCACTTAATGCCACGTGGGGGAGACGCGTCAAGCACATCGAAAGGGAACTAGTCCAGTAGAATCAGTAGGCGGTCTAACTGGAATTGCACGGATTCACCCCGTCGACAACCCGCGCGCGACCTCCGGCCCGGCGCCTGCTCATATCGCTTGCAGCGCGTTCTGCCGGGGACTAATATCGGGGTTCCTGGGGGAGGGTCAATGTCCTGCTGTCCTCGGTGCGGCGCCTCCATGGGGGCGGGCGTCGCGAGTTGTGGACGATGCGGTGCGCCGAGCGAGCCCGGCGCGCCGGCCGACTCGCCCTTCGTCGGCCGCTCCATCGCCGGCAAGTTCATCCTGCGCGAGGTCATCGGCGAGGGCGGCATGGGCGCCGTCTTCCGCGCCGACCAGGTCACGCTCGGCCGGACCGTGGCGGTCAAGCTCATGAGCGCGAAGCTCGCGCGCGACGAGTCCATGGTGCGGCGGTTCATGGCCGAGGCGCGCGCCGCGAGCCGCGTCAACCACCCGAACACCATCTCGATCATCGACTTCGGGCAGACCCCGGACCGGCTGCTCTACATCGTCATGGAGTACGTCCGCGGGCGCACCCTCACCGAGGTCATCCGCCAGGACTTCCCGCTCGCCCAGCCACGGCTCCTCGACATCCTGTGCCAGATGCTCGCCGGGCTGCACGAGGCCCACTCGCAGGAGGTCGTCCACCAGGACATCAAGCCCGACAACATCCTGGTCGAGCGCCTCCGCACCGGCGGCGATCTCGTCAAGATCGCGGATTTCGGCATCGCCCGCCTCCGCGGGGATGAGCCCGAGGACGGGGCCGTCTGCGGCACGCCCGACTACATGGCCCCGGAGCAGATCCGGGGCGAGGCGGTCGACGCGCGCACCGACGTGTACGCGGCCGGCGTGCTCGCCTACGAGCTGCTCACCGGCGAGCGGCCCTTCTCGGGCGGCACCGCGGAGCTGCTGCGGGCGCACCTGACCCAGCCGGTCGTGGCGCCGCGCCAGCGCCGGCCGGACGTCGCGATCTCCGCCGAGGTCGAGGCCATCGTCCTCAAGGCCCTGGCGAAGGCCCCGGCCGAGCGCTTCGCGTCGGCCGCGGAGTTCCGCCACGCCCTCGACGAGCTCTTCGGCGCGACGCCCGTCTCGGGCACGACCTGCCGCACCTGCGCCACCCCGGTCCCGGCCAACGCGCAGTTCTGCCCCGGCTGCGGCGCCCGGCTCGGCACGCCGGTCCCGAGCGCCCCGCGCGTCGATCCGCGCGGCCAGACCGTGGCGGCGGTGCCGCTGCACCGGGCGCACACCACCGAGTGCCCGGGCCATTTCCCGCTCCCCTTCGTCGGGCGCGCCGCCGAACTGCAGGCGCTCGAGCGGATGCTGAGCATGCGCGAGCGCGCCGAGGCCATGGTCGTGCTCGGGTCGCCCGGCCTCGGCAAGTCGCGTCTCGCCAGCGAGGCCGCGACCCGCGCGAGCGCGCTCGGCTACCGCGTGCTGCGCTTCGGCGCCGACCCGTCCGGGGTCGCCGCGACGTGGTATCCGGTGCGGGCGGCGGTCGCGGCGCTCCTCGAGCTGCCGCCGGACCTCAGCCGGCAGGCGCTCGGCCGCGGCCTCGGCAACGCCGGCATCGCCCTCGGCAACGTACCGGGGCTCGTCGACCTCTTCGGCCTGGGCGCGCCCGTCACCGGCCTCGAGCTGGCGGTGCGGCGGCGCGAGTGCGCGGCGGCCGCGCTGCGGGTGCTGCGCGGCGTGCGCTCGTGGCCCCTGACGCTCCTCATCTTCGAGGACGTCGACCGCTACGACCGGCCGTCGCTCGACCTGCTGCAGCGGCTGGTCGAGTTCCCCGGCGACGTGCCGGTCCATGTCTTGCTCACGTCGGCGCCCGGCGGCGAGCTCGACTGGATCGAGGGCGCCGAGGTGCTCTCGCTCCGCGGCCTGCCGCCCGAGGCGACCGCGGTCATCGCCCCGGCGGTGCTCGGGGCGGAGCGCGCCGCCGGCGTGGCCGGGAGCCTCTTCGCCGAGACCGAAGGCGTGCCGCTCCACCTCGAGCAGTCCCTCCGTCAGGAGCTCGAGGGCGGCGCCGCCGCGGGCGGCTCTCTGGCCGACGTCATCGCGGCCCGCATCGAGTCGCTGCCGCCGCAGGCGCGCTGGGCGTTGCAGGCCGCCGCGGTGGTCGGGCTGGTCGCGCCCGAGCGCAGCATCACCAAGATGCTGCGCGGCGAGGCGGACCTGGGCGCGGCGCTCACGACGCTGACCGCGCGCGGCCTGGTCACGCGTGACAGCGGGACCGTCGCGTTCGCCCACCCGCTGTTCCAGGAGCTCGCGTACGGCAGCATCCCGGTCGACGCCCGCCGGCAGTTCCACCTGCGGCTGCACACGCTGCTGACCACCGACGGCGCCGCCCCGGCGCTCGTCGGGTACCACGGCTACTGCGCGGGCGGCGGCGCGCGCGTGCTCGCCAGCCTCGAGCGCGCCGGCATCGACTCGCAGCGGGCCTTCGACGACGCCGGCGCGGTGGTGCACTACGGCCGGGCCTGGGAGCTGGCGCGCTGGGACCTGCTCGGCGGCGAGGACGAGGCCGAGCCGGTCATGGCGCGCGTCGGCGTGCTGCTCGGCGAGGCGATGCGCTACGCCGGCGACCTGGGCGGCGCCGAGGGCGTGCTGCGCGAGACGCTCGAGAGCTGCGGCGGCCGGCCGGCGCAGGCGGCGGCGGCCTGGCGGGCGCTCGCGCACGTGGCCGCGGCGGGCGGCAAGGACGGCCAGCGCGCCCGCGATCTGATGCAGACCGCGCTCTCCCACGCGCTCCGCTCCGGGGAGCGCGGCCTCATGGCCGACATCTACCTCGATCTCTGCACGTTCCTGCAACGCGAGGGGGACGTCCACGGCGCCATCGCCGAGCTGAGCGAGGGCGTGCTGCTCGTCACCGGCGGCGAGGGCGCGGCCAGCCTCGACGGGCCGCCGACGACCTGGCGCATGCTGGCGCGGCTGGCCGAGCTGCTCCTCGGCCGCGGGCAGGTGGCGGAGGCGCTGCACCACGCCGAGCACGCCCTGGCGCACGCCCAGCGGGTGGACTCGCCCGTGGGCGCGGCCCGCACCCACGCGCTGCTCGGCGACGTGCTGGCGGCGGCGGGACGCCCGCGCGAGGCCGCGGTCCACCGCATCGGCGCGGTCGAGTTCATGCGCAGCCTCGGCGACCGGCGCTCGACCGCGGAGCTGCTCTTCACGCTCGCCTCGGGCGACCTGGCCGCGGGCGCCGCGGAGCTGGCGCGCGCGCGGCTGCTCGAGGCGCAGGATCTCGCCACCGCGCTCGAGTGGAAGGACGGCATCACCCGCAGCGGTCGCAGCCTCGCCGCCATGCCCTGACCCCCCCGCGGTGCGGCTCCGCGGCAGAGTTGCGCATCTCAGCTCTGCCAGCGGAGGTTTCGATGCGGCCGGTGTACTTCGTCTCTGGGGGTGTCAGCAAGTTCGCGAAGGCGCGGCCGGACAAGACGTTCCAGCCGATGGTCAAGGAGGCGTACGACTACGCGCTCGCGGACCTCGGCCTCTCGCAGCCGCGCTTCACCGAGATCGTCGATGGCTCGGTCGCCTCGTACTTCTCCGACCACTTCCAGCGCCAGCTCATGAGCGGCATCATGGTCCAGGACTACCTCGGCCTGTGCCCCAAGCCCTCCCACCGGGTCGAGGGCGGCGGCGCGACCGGCGGCCTGTCGTTCCAGGAGGGCTGGAAACAGGTCGCCTCGGGCTACATGGACGTCTGCGTCGTCTACGGCTTCGAGACGATGAGCCACGTGCAGACGTGGAAGGGCAACGAGTTCATCGCCCTCGCGTCCGACGTCTCCTTCGACTACCCCGTGGGCGGCTTCTACAGCGGCTACTACGCGATGATGGTCGTGCGCCACATGAAGGAGTACGGCACCACCGTCGAGCAGATGGCGCGCATCTCGGTCAAGAACCACATCAACGCCTACTACAACCCCTACGCCCAGAAGCGCGACCGCCTCACCATCGAGGACGTGCGCAGCTCGCCCATGGTCGCCTGGCCGCTCACCCGCCGCGACATCTGCGTGATGAGCGACGGCGCCGCCGTGTGCATCCTGGCCTCCGAGGAGGGCCTCGAGAAGCTGGCGCAGGCCGGCGCGCAGCACCTGGACACCCTGGTCAAGGTCGCCGGCATCGGCCGCGGCACCGACGCCATGCGCATGGCCGACCGCCCGCACGGCCAGGTGCCGCTCTTCCCCTGGGAGAAGCCCTACAAGAAGCTCGAGTACCCCGGCGTCCACTCGTTCCGCGCGGGCCGGGCGGCGTCGATCCAGGCGTACAAGAACGCCGGCGTCACCGATCCCGTCAAGCAGCTCGACTTCGTCGAGCTCCACGACGCGTACACGTCGTCGGAGATCCAGACCTACGAGGACATGGGCCTCTGCCGCTACGGCGAAGGCGGCCCCTTCGCCGCGAGCGGCGCCACCTTCATGCCGGGCATCGACTACGGCCTCAAGCTCAAGGGCAAGGTCGGCACGTGCCCGGTGAACCCGTCCGGCGGCCTCATCGCCTGCGGCCACCCGGTGGGCGCCACCGGCCTCATGCAGGGCGTCTTCGGCCTCTGGCAGCTCCAGGGCACCATCAAGGAGCACTTCGGCGACGCCAAGCTGCAGGTGAAGAAAGCGAAGCGGGGCGCGATCCACAGCCACGCCGGGACCGGGACGTACGTCACGGTATCGATCCTCGAGCGGGCGGCGTAGCGGAGGTCGGCACCATGGCCAAGACGAAGGCGTACAAGAAGTCGGTCGCGAAGGCGAAGGTCCGGCCCGCCGCGCTCGAAGACGCGAAGCAGGAGGAGACCCTCGAGGGGACGGTCATGTACAACGTGCCGTTCCCGCGGGACCTCGAGGCCCTCAAGGGGATGGCGCCGATCGTCATCAAGTATCCCTATCACATCGACTACATCCACTCGTACGGCCAGGACTCGCCCTTCTTCGCGGGCCTCGCGAACAAGAAGCTGCTCGGCACCCGGTGCCCGGATTGCGGCTACACCTACGCCACCCCGAAGGCGCACTGCATGCAGGACGGCGCCGAGTGCGACTGGGTCGAGCTGCCGCTGCAGGGCAAGGTCCACACCTTCACGGTGTGCCACTTCGGCTCCGAGGAGTTCCTGAAGGAGACGCCCTTCGTCCTCGCCCTGATCGAGTTCGCGGGCGTCGACACGCTCTTCCTCACGCGCCTCGTCGGCCTCGACCCCGCCGAGGCCACCCTCGACTGGGTCGGCATGGACGTGAAGGCGAAGTTCCGCCGGCTGTCGAAGTTCAAGCCGACCGACGTCTACTTCGTCCCCGCGTAGGCGCGTGCGGGGAAACGCAACACGGAGGCACGGTGACACGGAGTAAGGTCTTGAGTATTCAGAATCATCCTCCGTGCCTCCGCGTCTCCGTGTGGCATTTTCCCGCAGCCTGCTAGGACTCCGGCCGCGGCCGCGGCGCGACCCCGTACTTGCGCATCTTGCCCTGCAAGGTCGTCGGCTTGAGGCCGAGCAGCGCCGCGGCGCCGTCGCTGCCGTACACCTTGCCGCCGCACGCGGTCAGGGCCCGCTCGAGCAGCGCGCGGACCTCGGCCTCCCACGGTCCGGGGGTGGCCGCGACGCCGTCCCGGGCGAGGCGCGGCGCGCTGGGCGCCGCGGGCAACTCGGGGAGCCGCAGCTCCGCTCCGGGGCTCAGGATGAGGGCCCGCTGGAGCAGGTTCTCGAGCTCGCGGATGTTGCCGGGCCACGGCGCGGCCTCGAGCGCGTCCAGCACGGCCTCGGGCACCACCGGCGGGCGCCGGTGCATGAGCGCCGCCTGCCGGCCGAGGAAGTAGGCCACCAGCGGCCGGATGTCCTCGACGCGCTCGCGCAGCGGCGGCAGCGTGAGCGGGAAGGCGCTCAGGCGGTAGTAGAGATCCGAGCGGAAGGCGCCGCTCTCGACCATGGCCTCCAGCGGTCGGTTCGTCGCGGCGACGACGCGCACGTCGACGGGCACGCTCTCGGTCCCGCCCACGCGCTGGATCTCGCGCTCCTGCAGCACGCGCAGGAGGCGGACCTGGACGGGCAGGGGGGCGTCGCCGACCTCGTCGAGGAAGATGGTGCCGCCCGCGGCCTGCTCGAAGCGGCCCGGCTTGCGCCGCGTCGCGCCGGTGAAGGCGCCCTTCTCGTGGCCGAAGAGCTCGCTCTCGATCAGCGTCTCGGGGATGGCGCCCATGTTCACCACCACGAAGGGCCCGCCGAAGCGCGGGCTGAAGTCGTGGACCATGCGCGCGAGCCCCTCCTTGCCGGTGCCGGTCTCGCCGCGGATGAGCACCGTGGTCTCGGCGGCCGCGCAGAGCCGCACGCGCTCGAGCACCTCCTTCATCCGCGGGCTCTCGGCGACGTAGCGGGCGTCGCGGCGGATCTCGCGCAGCTCCTCGCGCAGCCGCTCGTTCTCCTTGTCGAGCAGCCGGTTGAGGCGGCGCACCTCCTCCATCATGAGGCTGTTGTGCAGCGCGATCGCGACGAGCCGCGACACCTGCTCCGCGGTGCGCAGGCAGCAGGCGAGCAGGCCGGCCTCGGGCGGGTGCGCGATGTCGAGCGTGCCCAGGGCCTGGCCCTCGAACACGAGGGGGAACGCGACCAGCGAGCCGTAGCCGTACCCGCCGAGCAATCGCTCCTCGCGGTAGCGCGGCGCGCGGGCGTCGATGGGATCGATGACCACGCGCTGCCCGGTCGCGAGCGCCGCGCCGGCGGCCGAGCCGTCGAGCGCGAAGCGCGAGCCGAGCTCGGGCGTGGGGCGCCGCGGGTCGTCGACGAGGATGACCTCGGCCTGGCCGGGCTGGTCGTCGCGCAGCCGGTTGATCGTCACGCGCGTCTCACCGAAGTGGCGGCGCAGCAGGCGCGCGGTGCGCTCGAGCACCGTCGGCAGGTCCACCGTCGACAGCACGGCCGTGATCGCCTCGTTGACGATGGCGGTCTCGACGGCGGGCCCGTGCTCGGCTCGGATGCATTCACCCATATTTCGGTGTCGTACCCAATACCGGGTGCCGGCGCAACCGGATTTCGTTGCGGCCATGCTGCCTTCGAGACAAATGCACGTAAATTACTGAGTTTTCTGGCTTGGCAAGAGGCTTGCTATAGGGCGGTCAGGAAGGACGCAACGACGCGGAGGAATGAGCATGGACCCCATCGAGACCCTGACCACGGAGCACCGGCACATCGAGCGCGTCCTGGCGGCGCTGGAGGTCTACGCCTCCTTCCTGCGCGGCGGCGGCGAGACGGGGCGCGTCGATCTGGCGCGCTTCGTCGGCTTCCTGCGGGAGTACGCCGACAGCTTGCACCACGGCAAGGAGGAGGACCTCCTCTTCGCCGCGATGGTCGAGGCCGGGTTCGACCGCCACCACGGGCCGATCGGCATGATGCTGCTCGAGCACGGCCACGGCCGGCAGCTCATCGGCCTCATGAACCAGGCGGCGAACGCCGCCGGCGCCTGGACCGCCGACGAGCGGCAGCACGTGGCCGACGCCGCGACCGGCTACGCCAGCCTGCTGCGGGCCCACATCGCGAAGGAGGACCGGATCCTCTACCCGATGGCCGAGCAGCACCTCGGCCCCGAGGCCTTCGCCTATCTCGCCACGGCGTTCACCGGCCACGCCGAGGCCCACGCGGCCGCCGAGCGCCGCCTGGTCGCGCTCGCCGACGAGCTCGAGGCGGCGTGGGTGTACGGCCGGCGCGCCGCGCCCGCGAGCCACGACGAGGCCGCGGCCGGCGCCTGCCCCTGCTGCGTCCCGGCGACGCACGCGTGATCGAGGAGACCTTCATGCGCCTGACCCTGAGCACCAAGATCCACGACCTCGTGACCACCTACCCGTTCCTCGTGGACTTCCTCGCGGGGTACGCGCCGGAGTTCGGCAAGCTCCGCAGCCCCGTCGCCCGCGCCACCCTCGGCCGCGTCGCGAGCGTGCAGATGGCCGCCCGCATGGGCAAGCTCGACGCCGGCAAGCTCCTCGGCGACATCGCGGCGGCCATCGCGCGCGAGACCGGCACCGCGCCGGAGACCGGCGCGGCGGCCCCGCCGACGCCCGCGGAGTGGACCGCGCGCCGCGAGGTGCTCAAGGGCATCATCCGCGACCTCCACGCCGGGCAGACGGCGCAGGACCTGAAGTCGCGCTTCGACCTGCTGCTCGCCGACGTCGGCCCGACCGAGATCGGCCGCATGGAGAACGAGATCATCGCCGAGGGCACGCCGGCGGCCGAGGTGCGCCGCCTGTGCGACCTGCACGTCGAGGTCTTCCGCGGCGCGTTCGCGCAGCAGGCGACGCCGGTGGCGCCGGCGGGCCACCCGGTGCACACGTTCATGGCCGAGAACCGCGTCCTCGAGCAGGTCCTCGGGATGCTCGGCAACGAGCTCAGTGCGCTCGGCACGCCCCCCGACCCGGCGGCCTGGCCACGCCACGAGGAGCGCGTCCTCGCCGGTCTCGCCCAGCTCGCCACCGTCGAGAAGCACTACGTGCGCAAGGAGCACCTCCTCTTCCCGCTGCTCGAGAAGAACGGCGTGAGCGGCCCGTCGCAGGTCATGTGGGCGGTGCACGACGACATCCGCGCGCAGCTCAAGGCCGCCCGCGCCGCCGCCGCCCTCGGCGACGTCGCGGCCCTCGCCGCCGCGCTCCCGGCGCTGCTCCGCGAGGCCGGCGACATGGTCTTCAAGGAGGAGAACGTCCTGCTCCCGATGTGCCTCGAGCTCCTCACCGAGGCCGACTGGGTGGCGGTCCGCGGCGCCGAGGCCGAGATCGGCTACGCGCTGGTCGAGCCGGGCGACGAGTGGCGTCCGGCGGCGGCGGCCCCGGCGGCGGAGCCGCGGGCGCTCTCGCGGCTGCCGCTCGACACCGGGCTGCTCAGCCTCGAGCAGGTCAACCTCCTCCTCGGCCACCTCCCGCTCGAGGTCTCGTTCGTGGACGAGAACGACGAGGTCCGCTACTACTCGGGCGGCGAGAAGCGCATCTTCCCGCGCACCCCGCAGGTGATCGGCCGCAAGGTGCAGAACTGCCACCCGCCCAAGAGCCTGCACATGGTGAACCGCATCCTCGAGGAGTTCCGCGCCGGCCGCCGGGACGCGGCCGAGTTCTGGATCACGATGGCCGGCCGCTTCCTGCACATCCGCTACTTCGCGATGCGCAACGCCGACCAGCAGTACCGCGGCACCCTCGAGGTCACGCAGGACGTGACCGGGATCCGCGCCCTCGAGGGCCAGCGCCGCCTGCTGGACTGGGACTGAACGAACGCAAGGAGACACCGATGGCCACGAACACCGCCGCACTGCCCCCCGCCCAGCCGCTCGTCCTGGCCGCCCAGGTCGACTACGGCGCCGGCTCCATCGTGAGCCGCGCCATCGTCCAGAAGAAGACGGGCTCCCTGACGCTCTTCGCCTTCGACGCGGGCCAGGCGCTCTCCGAGCACACCGCGCCCTTCGACGCCTGGGTCCAGGTGCTCGACGGCGAGGCCGAGCTCGTCATCGGCGGCACGCCGATCACGGTCCGCGCCGGCGAGGCCGCCCTCATGCCCGCGAACGTCCCCCACGCGGTCAACGCGAAGCAGCGCTTCAAGATGCTGCTGTCGATGATCCGCGGCGAGTGACGCCCCGCAGCGCGCTTGACGCGCCCGCGGCCCGCGCGCCATCCTCACTCCAGGCCGGAGTGGCGGAACGGCAGACGCTGGGGCCTTAAAAGCCCCTGTCCTTCACAGGGCGTGCGGGTTCGAGTCCCGCCTCCGGCACCCAGGTGGTGAGAGCTCGACGTTCGGCTACGGGCAGTGTCAGGATCTCGACGCCCAACACCACGGGAGCCGCGGATCGGGCCTGATCACGCCCGGAGCTGGCACCGCACCGGGAGGCTCGTCGGGTCGGCGGCAGCGCGAACGGTCGGCCCAGACCGCCTGCGTGCCGACTGACGCGGAGCGCGCCGCTCGGCACGAAGCCTGCATTCGCTCCCTAGCGTGCGCCGTGCATTCGTCATCATCGGTCTTCTCGCCTGGGTCTCGGCGGTTCAGGCCGAGCCGGTCGTGGCCAAGATACGACTGCATCTGCCCGTTACGGAGCTCACGACCTTCCACTGGTCAGAGTTTAGGATGTCCGGCAACGGGAGCTCAGACACTCTCCTTGGCCTGGGCGGCCTCTCGGCGGTCCTCGAGTGGGCCGGGCCGGTGCGGCTCGCGCTCGAGTTGGGCGGCAACGCCAACGTGACCGTCGGGGCTGGCCGGGGGTTCGACGCGTTCCTGCGTGGCGGATGGGTGCCGACCTTGGGGCACACACAGCGAGGCGGCAGCCGGGGCTGCGCAGCGCAGGCAGCGGCGCTGCTCGGGATGCGGTGGTTCAACCTGGCCCAATTCGACACTGACCGCTCGGTCCAGGTCGACATGGCTACGGTGACCGGCAGCGTGGGCTTCGAGGTCACCTGCTGGCAGAGGCCCCAAGCCAGCCCGACCGTCCGCATCCTCGCGGGCGTCGGCATCCCCGTGCACCAGTCCACCGATTACTATCCGCGTCCGTCCTGGAGCCTGGACATGGGAATCGACGTCGGGCTCGCCTTCTGAGGCGTGCCCGGGTGCGGCGGAGGTGCAGATCGTCTAGAGTGGCCGACGCGCGGGCCACGCAATGTGGATGCGAAGACGCTTCGCCCTGGTTCTCCTCCTCGCGGCCGCTGGCTGCCGCCCCGCGGCCCAGGGCGAGTCTGCGGTTGCGCGGGACGCGGCCACCCCGGCCCGTGACGCCGCGCCAGCACCCGAGCCCCCGCCCGCCGTCGAGGGCCCGTATCGCCCCGCGCGGTTCGACCTCACGGCCGCCCGCGACGCGCGCGACATCGGGCTCACCGAGATGCCCGGCACCCCCCGCGTGGTCGACGGCGTGGCGGTGCGCGAGATCCGCTTCACCTCCTCGGCGTGGGACGCCCGGGGCCGGGCGCGCCCGATCCGGATTCAGGCGTATCTCGCGATCCCGCCCGGCGCGTACGCGCCGCACACGAAGCCCGCCGTGATCCTCGCGCACGGCCTGGGCTGGCACGGCACCGCGCAGGAGGCGGTCGAGGTGTGCCGCAACATCGACGTGGTGGCGCTCTCGATCTCGGCGCCCGGCCTGGGCGGGTCCGAGGGGGTCGGCGTCACGCCCGACGAGCCGCGGCCGCTCTTCGCCACGGTGCCCGACATCCGGCAGAGTTGGCTCTACCAGTACGTCTACACGATCCTGCGCGCGATCACGCTCGTGCAGACGCTCCCGCAGACGGACCCGCGCGGGATCGTGCTGACCGGGGTCAGCATGGGCGGCGTGTCCAGTCTCATCGCCGGCGGCGTCGATGATCGCGTGCAGGGCGTGATGGTGGTGAGCGCCGCGGGCGGGCTCGAGGAGTCGGTGCGCCAGGGGAGCTGGTGGCGGCGCCTCGTGCTCTCGGCCGGCGGCTTGAAGCCCGAAGACCCCGGGCCGCAGGCGCTCTTCCGCGCGCTCGACCCGCTCGCGTTCGCGCCCCGACAGCACGGGGCCGTGTTCATGGTCATCGGGGCGCAGGACGAGTTCTTCCCGCTCGACCGGGCCATCGCCACGTACGAGGCGATCCGCGCGCCGGCCAAGAGCCTCGAGGTCATCGCCGACTACGATCACTCCTGGTACTTCGGCGCCGGCTGCCCGGCGCGGTGCATGCCCGGGGCGCGCCCGCGGCCGAAGGACTGCCCGCCGGCGCCCACGTGCCCGCAGCGGTGTCCGCCGCTCGCGAAGCCGCCGTACTGCGGCCCTCAGGGCAGCTACAACAACCAGGACAACTTCATCCCGCGCTGGGCGCTGCTCCTCCGCTCCCTCGTCGCGCAGCACGCGGCGCATCCGGCGCGTCCGTTCGGCCCGCCGCCAGGTTTGCCGACCGTCGAGCGCCGCGCGCGCGACATCATCGTCCGCCCGGCGCCGGGGCCCGCGCCCAAGGCGGTCCGCCTCGCGTACAGCGACAACCAGGGCTACACCTTCGGCCACGTCACGCTGACGCGCGGCGCCGACGGGCGGTACCACCTGGGACGCGGCCTGCCGCCGAAGGTGGACCTCTTCCTCGCCGAGGTCGAAGCCGAGGACGGCGCGGTGGCGACCTCGATCCCGACGCTCCCCGCGGACTACCGCCCCCCGATCCGGCCGTTCGGGCCGCAGCCGCGATAGGCCGGACACCGACGCGTTGACCTGGGACGAGTCGCGCCATACAATGTATGTATGGCCGAGCTGCGATTCGCCTGGGACGTGCGGAAGGACCGCGCGAACCAGCGCGAGCACGGCGTGTCGTTCGACGAGGCGCGGTCGGTGTTCTGGGACGAGAACGCGAAGCTATACTCCGACCCCGACCACTCGAGGGACGAGGACCGCTTCATCCTGCTCGGCACGAGCGCGCTGCTCCGGGTCCTCGTCGTGTGTCACTGCAGCCGGGAGGGCGGCGACGTCATCCGGATCATCTCGGCGCGCAGAGCGACGGCGCGTGAGCGCCGGAGCTACGGGAGCTAGCATGCGGAAGGAGTACGATTTCTCGACCATGAAGGCGCGCCGCAACCCCTATGCGCGGCGGCTGAAGCAGTCCATCACCATCCGGCTCGACCGCGACACCATCGCCTACTTCAAGGCGCTCGCCGAGAAGACCGGGGTGCCCTACCAGCAGCTCATCAACCTGTACCTGCGGGACTGCGCCCTGACGCATCGCGAGCTGCGGATCGAGTGGAAGGCGCCCTGAGCCGCCGTCACGCCGCGCTGGCTATCAGCGCGCTCGCGACCGCGTCGAAGTCGATCGACTTGTCGAAGAAGTGATCCGCGCCGAGGGCGAGGCAGCGGGTGCGGTAGGCGGGCTGCGCGGCGTTCGTGAGCACCGCCACTACCGGCGACGGCGCGTGGGCCTTGAGCGCCGGCAGGATCTCCAGGCCGCTGCGGTCGGGGAGCTGCAGGTCGAGCACGATGGCGTCCGGGTTGAGGGTGCGCGTCAGCGCGAGGGCGGCGGCGGCGCAGTCCGCCTCGCCGACGACGTCGAGGCCGGCTTCGCGCAGCAGGAGCACGACCCGCGCGCGGACCGGAGCCGAATCTTCGACGACAAGCACTCGCACAGGGAGATCGTGGCAGAGAATAGGTGCGACGGCTGTCCGCCGCGGTCCCAATTCGACGTCAGTGCCAGTCCTACACAAAGCCCCCCCACGGGTCGCCGGGCTGCGTTAACATCAATGACATGTACAAGGTCCTGCTGGTGGACGACCACCCGGTCGTGCGCAAGGGGATGAAGGCGATCCTCGAGGACCAGCTGCCCGGGGTCGTCGTCCACGAGGCCGGCGGCGGGGACGAGGCGCTCGCCCTGCTCGAAGCTCCGTATGACGTGGTCGTGCTCGACCTGAGCATGCCCGGGCGCAGCGGCATCGACCTCCTGGCCGAGATCAAGCACCGCTACCCGAAGCTGGCCGTGCTCATCGTGAGCCTGCATGGTGAGGAGCAGTTCGCCGTGCGCGCGCTGCGCGCCGGGGCCTCGGGGTACCTCACCAAGTCGGCGGCGCCCGAGCTGCTCGTGACCGCCGTGGCCAAGGTCGCCCGCGGCGGCCGCTACGTCTCCGAGTCGCTGGCCGAGCAGCTCGCGGCCGACGTCGGCGGACGCTCCGCAGCCGCGCCGCACGAGCGGCTGTCCCCGCGCGAGTTCGAGGTGATGCGCGGGATCGCCTCGGGCCAGACCGCGAGCGAGATCGCTGCTGCCATGCACCTCAGCGTCAAGACGGTGAGCACCTACCGCGCCCGCCTGCTCGAGAAGATGGGCATGGCCAACAACGCCGAGCTCACGCGGTACGCGATCGAGAATTCACTCGTGTAGGACCACGCCCGACCGCGAATCCGGCCGCGGTCCGACCCCCGGATCCTGGCCACTCTGACGGTGAGGATCTGCCCCGCGTGGTCAAATAAGACATCATGAACGACCGCCTCAGCATCCTGGGCCGAGTCACAGCCGGGGTCGCGCACGACCTGGCCAACTACCTCGGCATGGTCGACCTGTCACTGGCGATGCTCGCCCGCGACACCCGCAAGGGCGAGCGCGAGGACCGCATCGCCGCCGCGCGCGAGGCCACGCAGCGCGCCCTGAGCCTCACCGGGTGCCTGCTCGAGTACGCCCGCGGCGGCACGCCGGCCCCGGCGCTCGTGGATCTCGCGGTCCGCGTGCGCCGCGTGCTGGATCTCTTCGGCCGCGTCATCCCCGACGGGATCTCGGTCGTGATGAACCTGACCGCGGACCCGCCGCCGATCACGGGCGTCGCCGCCGAGCTCGAGCAGCTCATCCTCAACCTGGTCCTGAACGCGTGCGACGCGATGCCCCGGGGCGGCGCGCTGGGGCTGACCGTCCGCGCGAGCGACGCGACGGTCTCGCTCGAGGTGGCCGACTCGGGCTCCGGGATCCCCGCCGCCGTGGGCGACATCGGCGCCGCGCCGGCGCCGTCGAGCAAGGCGGGCCGCACCGGCGGCGGCCTCGGGCTGGGGATCGTGCACTGCGTGGCCGAACGGCACCGCGCCAGCCTGCAGATGGCGCCGCGCCCCGGCGGCGGCACCGTCGTCACCGTCTCGTTCCCGCGCGCGAAGCCAGCCGCGGCCGCGCTCGCGGGCAGCTCGACCGAGGGCGTCCCGTGCTGCGGGTGAGCTGTCTCGTCGGGGACGATCCCCGCCCGGAGATCCTGCTGGTCGAGGACGATCCGGACACCGCAGACTGCATGCGCGACGTCTTCGCCCTTCACGGCTTCCGGCTGCGCACGGCGACGAACGGCCACGAGGCCTTGGAGCTGCTCGACGGCTTCGATCCGCCGCCATGCTGCATCGTGCTCGACCTGCAGATGCCCGTCATGAACGGCTGGGAGCTCATGGCGCGACTCCGGGGCCGCCGCGGCGTGCCCCCGGTCCTGGTCGTCTCCGGCGCCGCGGATCCGCCGGCCGGTGCGATCGGCTACTTCCCGAAACCCCCGCCCTTCGACGCCCTGCTCCGTGCGGTGCGGGGGTGCTGTCGCGCGCGTTGAGGCGCCCGGGCGGGCAGGAAACCCGCTGACCGCCGGCCGCCTCTGCTATCATCAGCGGCCGTGGGCGCCCCACTTCGAATCCTGATCGCCGGCGCCTCGAACGCCGACGCGGTGGATCTGGAAGCGCGCGTCGCGGCCTGCGGCTTCGCGGCCGTGCACGTCAAGCGCACGCCCGCCGCCGGTGCCGCGGCCGAGCTGCACGGCGGCGCGGACTGGGACCTCCTCCTGGCCGGGTACGCGGGCGACCGCGGTGCGCTCGCGGACGCCCTCGAGACGGCCGACGCGGGCCCGGGCCGCATCCCCGTCGTCCTGCTGGCGCCCGAGCTCACCGAGGAGGTCGCGCTCCTGGCGCACCGCTTCGGCGCGAAGGTGTGCCTGGCCGCCCACGGCGCGGCGCCCCTGCGCCAGGCCATCCTGCGCGCCGCGCGCGAGGCGGCGGAGCGGCGCGAGAGCGCGGGCGGCGACGACGCGGGCGAGCGCGTGCGAGCGCTCGTCCACCAGAGCGTGTCGGACGTGGTCCTCCACCTGAGCGTCGAGGGCGAAGATTTCCGGTTCGTGGAGATCAATCCGGCCTTCACCCGGGCGACCGGGCTCGCGGCGGAGCAGGTCGTCGGCAAGCTCGTCACCCAGGTGATCCCCGAGCCGTCGCTCTCGCTCGTGCTCGCGCACTACCGCGAGGCCATCACGGAGCGACGGACGGTGCGCTGGGAAGAGATCACGGAGTATCCGACCGGCACGAAGTACGGCGAGGTCTCGGTCACGCCCGTGCTCGACGCGCGCGGGCGGTGCACGCGCCTCGTCGGCACGGTCCAGGACGTCACGGACCTGGCGCGGGTGCGCGCGCTCGGGGCCGCCGAGCGGCGGTTGCTCGAGATGGCCGCCGCGGGCTGCCCCCTGGACGAGACGCTCGGCGCGTACACGCGGGCGGTCGAGCACGAGCTGGCGCCCGCGAAGGCGTCGGTGCGGGTCCGGTCCATCGACGGCACGGAGCCGCTCGCGGCCGCCGAGCCGGAGGGCGCCAGGCGGGCGTGCTGGTCGGCGCCGATCACCGCCAGCAGCGGCCGCGTGCTCGGCAGCTTCACGCTCGAGCACCCCGCGCCGCGCGCGCCGGCGCCCGCCGATCTCGAGCTGGTCGCCCGCTGCGCGCACCTGGCCTCGATCGCGGTGCAGCGGCACGAGCTCGACGAGCAACTTCGGGAGCTCCCGGCTCACATCGACGCCGCGCGCGAGGAGGAGCGGACCGGGATCGCCCGCGAGATCCACGACCAGCTCGGCCAGGCGCTGACGGTGCTCAAGATGGACCTCGCGTGGATCGCACGCCGCGCCTCGTCGGCGGACGGGCTGTCGCGCGAGGCGCTGCTCGAGAAGGTGGCCGGGCTCGTCCAGACGGCCGACGAGACGATCCAGGAGGTCCGGCGCATCTCCGCGGAGCTGCGGCCCGCCATCCTCGACAACGTCGGCCTCGGCGCGGCCCTGGCGTGGAAGGCCCAGGAGGTCGAGCAGCGCACGCACCTCGCCTGCGCCGTTCATTCCACGCTCGCGGAGGATGCGCAGCTCGACCGCGGCCTGGCGACGACCGTGTTCCGCGTCTTCCAGGAGGCCCTCACGAACGTCGTGCGGCACGCGGACGCGACCCGCGTCAGCGTGAGCCTCGACGAGAGCGACGGCTTCCTCGTGCTGCAGGTGCGCGACGACGGCCGGGGCATCACCCCGGCCGAGATCGAGGACCCGCGCTCGCTCGGCCTGGTCGGCATCCGCGAGCGCGCCCGCCGCCTCGGCGGCACGGTCGCGATCACGCGCGCGGCGCCTCACGGCACCATCGTGACGCTCCGCGTGCGGCGGCCCGCGGCGGCGTGAGCCGGGCCGGCCAGCCGGCATCCAACTTCCGCCCGCGTCCGCGGGCGTCCACCATTTGAGGCTGTCGATGCGCTCTGCTAGGTTGCCCGACGTGCTGCGGGCGGTCCTCTTCGATCTCGACGGCACCCTCGTCGACACCGAGCGCGAGAGCGCCGAGGCGCTCCGGCGCGTCATGACGCGCCTGGGGCTCACGATGACCGCGGCCGAGCTGGACTTCGTCATCGGCCACTCCTGGCTGCAGATCCACGAGGTCCTGCGGCGCGGTCATGGGCCCGCTCTGCCGCTGCTGCCGGACCTCATCGCCGCCTCGGCGGCGGAGCGCGAGATCGTCATGGCCGAGCGCGGGGTAACCGTGCTGCCGGGCGCGCGGGCGGTCGCGCAGCGGCTCGCGGCCCACTACGCGCTGGCCATCGTGACGGGCTCGAGCCGGCGCGAGGCGCGCGCCGCACTGGCCGCGGCCGGCCTCGCCGACCTCTTCCCCCTGATCCTCGCCGCCGAGGACTACAGCCCGGGGAAGCCGGACCCGCGCGGCCTCTTGCTCGCGGCGGAGCGCCTGGGCGCCCAGCCGGCCGAGTGCCTGGTCATCGAGGACTCGGCCCCGGGCGTCGCGGCGGGGCGGGCGGCGGGCATGACCGTGGTCGCGGTCCGGATCGGCAACTTCGCCGCACAGGACCAGTCCGCGGCGCACGCGGTGGTGGAGACGCTGGAGGCGATCGACGAGGCGCTGCTGGGCCGGTTGTTCGCCCCGGGTTGCCAGACGGCGCCCGTCCGATAGAATGAGGGCGCGGCCCTACGGCCGCACCAAGGTCGCAAGATGCTGGAATCGGACAAGATTCGCGCCATCGTCACGGAGATCAAGAAAGGCGGGCCGGAGAAGTACCACCGGCAGAACGCCCAGGCGGGCAAGCTCTTCGTCCGTGACCGGCTCCGCCTGCTACTCGACGACGGCGGCGAGGACTTCGCCGAGGACGGGCTGCTCGCCCGCGCGGAGGAGCAGGGCTTCCCGGCGGACGGCATCGTCACCGGCGTCGGCCGCATCGGGGGCCGGCCGGTCGCCATCGCGGCCAACGACTCGACCGTGAAGGCGGGCTCGTGGGGCACGGCGACGGTCGAGAAGATCATCCGCATCCAGGAGACCGCGGCGCGGCTGCGCATGCCGCTCGTCTACCTGGTCGACAGCGCCGGCGCGCGCATCACCGAGCAGATCGAGATGTTCCCCGGCCGGCGCCACGCCGGCTTCATCTTCCACAACCAGGTGCGCCTCTCCGGCTTCGTGCCGCAGGTGTGCCTGCTGCTCGGGCCGTCGGCCGCCGGCGGCGCCTACATCCCCGCGTTCTGCGACGTGGTCGCCATGGTCGAGGGCAACGCCTCGATGTACCTGGGCTCCCCGCGCATGGCCGAGGCCGTCATCGGCGAGAAGGCCACGCTCGAGGAGATGGGCGGCGCGCGCATGCACTGCGAGCAGTCGGGCTGCGGCGACGTGCTCGTGCAGTCCGAGGAGGAGGGGCTGGCGTTCGTGCGGCGCTACCTGTCGTACCTGCCGTCCCACGCCGGCGAGCTGCCGCCGGTGACGCTGCCCCGCGCCACGCGCGTCGGCGGCCGCTCGATCGACGAGGTGCTGCCGACCAAGCAGTCCAAGTCGTTCGACATGTACGAGGTCATCGACACCATCATCGACGAGGACAGCTTCCTCGAGATCAAGCGCGGCTTCGCCCGCGAGCTGATCACGGGCTTCGCTCGCCTCGAGGGCCGCCCGGTCGGCATCGTCGCGAGCCAGCCCAAGCACAAGGGCGGCGTGCTCTTCGGCGACTCGGCGGACAAGGGCGCGCGCTTCATCTGGCTGTGCGACGCCTTCAACGTACCGCTCCTCTTCCTCGCCGACGTGCCGGGCTTCATGATCGGCACGCAGGTCGAGCGGCGCGGCATCATCCGCCACGGCGCCAAGATGATCAGCGCCGTGAGCGAGGCCACGGTGCCGAAGATCAGCGTCATCCTGCGCAAGGCCTACGGCGCGGGCCTGTACGCGATGTGCGGCCCGGGCTTCGAGCCCGACGCCTGCCTCGCGCTGCCGCAGGCGATGATCGCGGTCATGGGGCCCGAGGCCGCGGTCAACGCGGTCTACGCGAACCAGATCGCGGCCAAGCCCGAGGCCGAGCGCCCCGGCTTCATCGCCGAGCTGCGCGAGGAGTACGTGCGCGAGATCGATGTCCTCCGCCTCGCCTCCCGCCTGCACATCGACGCCGTGGTCCCCGGCGACCAGCTCCGCCACGAGCTGAACCGGCGCTTCGCCGCGTCCGAGGGGAAGCGGGTCGCGGCGCTGCCGAAGAAGCGGTCGGTCACGCCGGTGTGATGCGGGCGCGGGGGGCCCGCCGCGCCGCCCAGCTGGCGAGCAGCCACCGGAGCATCGCGAACAGGGCCGCGCCGATGAGGAGGAGCCCGACGCCGAGGAACCCGGCGAGTCGGCAGAAGTCCACCGCGGACCCGCCGACTTGCCAGGGGTCGCTGACGAACGGCGAGAGGGCGAACACGACGCTGAGCATCACGAGCTGCGCCACCAGCACCACCCAGAGCAGGGTCTTGGCCGTCTCCCCGTTCGACCGCGTGCACTGGCGCAGCATGCGGTAGCTCCGCAGCTCCGCGCAGTTGCCCGCAGGGTCCACCCAGAACACGGGGCCGTCGCAGCGGGGGCACCCGCGCGCGTCAGGAGCCTCGGCGTCACAATTCCCGCAGCGGTACATGGCTAGAACCTCAGGTCCGGGCGCGTGTCGTAGCCGCCGAGGAGGACGGCGGCGCGCTTCTCGAGGCACCGCGCGTCAGTGTCGCCGGGCTGACGGGTAACGGTCGCGGTCGCCTGCTCCAGGTCGCGCCTGATCTGCCCGAGCTGGCCGGGCGTGAGCCGGGAGAGGAACGAGAGGGCGGCCCGGACGCCGGCGCGGTAATCCTCGTCACACCGATTCGGGATCGTCGACGGCACCGGCCACAGCTCCGGCCGTCGCTGTAGCTCGGTGAGCTTGCCTTGATCGATCGTCGCCGCGAGCACGAACGCGAAGCCGCGCGCCACCGCGTGCGCGCGAGCCGCGAGGATGCCGTCGCGATTCGCGCGCGCCTGCTCGATGTTCACCTTCACGAACAGCCCCAGCCCGGCGGCCACGCCGACGCCCGCCGTCGCGACTCCCGGGTTCGGCACCTTGAGCCCCAACAGGTGGCCCGACTCGAGCGCCTCGAGGGCGAGGTGAGCAAGCTCGAGATCGTGCGCCTTGTGGTCCAGCTTCTTGATGAGGGCGCTCTCGTGGGCGCGTCCCGGCATCGCGGCCCGGGCCGCGCGCGCCGCGTCGTCGAGCGCCGGCCGGGCCGGGCGCGCGCACTGCGGGCGCGGGTTGAAGCCCAGCCAGTCGTTCAGCTTGCAGCCCGGCCGCAGGTGAGCGGGGAGGCGTTCGCAGACGTCCTTGCAGGGGACGGTCGCCGTGGCAGCGCTCGGGGTGCGCGGGGGTCCAGGGGGCGGGAGCTGCGGGACCGGATGGTGCTGGTGCAGCGGGTCGAGCATCGAGTCGGACATCGGCGGCCTCCTTCGTGAGCCGGCCCCGGTATCGGCCCGCCGGTCCCGCGGTTGCCTCCTTGTCCGCGCCGGGGCCGTTCGCTATACGAGCGGCATGGCCGAGATCCTGTCGCTTCGCTCGCCCGCCGAGGCGCACGCGCTGCTCGGGGCGTTCCCGCCGGTCGGCACCGAGCGGGTCGCGCTCGCGGACGCCCTCGACCGCGTGCTGGCCGCGCCGTTCGCGGCGCCCGCGGACACGCCGCCCTTCGCGCGCGCGACCATGGACGGCTACGCGGTGCGGGCCGCGGACCTCGCCGCCGCCGCGCCGGACCGGCCGGCGCGCCTGACCGTGCGCGGCGCCGTGCCGATGGGCGGGGCGCTCGCGGTCACGCTCGCGGCGGGCGACGCGGCGGCCATCACCACCGGTGGCGTACTGCCCCAGGGCGCCGACGCCGTCGTCATGATCGAGGAGACCCGGCCGGCCGGCGCGGGCGTCGTGGCGGTGCTCGCGCCGTCGTCCCCGTGGCACAACGTCATTCGCCCCGGCGAGGACCTCACGCGCGGCGAGCTGCTCATCCCGGGCGGCCGGCGGCTGCGGCCGCAGGACCTGGGGCTGCTCGCGAGCTTCGGCGTGCTCGCGCCCGAGGTGCGGCGGCAGCCGCGCGTGGGCCTGCTCGCGAGCGGCGACGAGCTGGTGCCGCCGGACCGGACGCCCGGCCCCGGGCAGATCCGCGACGTCAACCAGACCGTGCTCGCGGCGCAGGTGCGCCGCGCCGGCGCGCTGCCCGAGGCGGGCGGCATCGTCGCCGACGACCCGGGCGCGCTCGGCGCGGCGCTCCGCGACCTCCTCGGCCGCTGCGACGTGGTGCTCATGTCGGGCGGCAGCTCCGTCGGCAGCCACGACTTCGCCGCGACCGTCATCGCGGGCCTCGGCGGGCCCGGCGTGCTCTTCCACGGCATCAACGTGCGCCCGGGCAAGCCGACGCTCTGCGCCCGTATCGGCGACCGGGCCGTCATCGGCATGCCCGGCCACCCGGTGTCGTCGATGGTGATCTTCGACGTCTTCATCCGGCCCTTCCTCGCGCGGCTCGGGGGCGAGACGCCGCGCGATCCCTGGCCGGCGCGCCGCCAGGCCCGGCTCGCGGCCGCGGTGCGCTCGGCCGCCGGCCGCACGGAGTACGTGCGGGTCCGGCTGCACCCGCCGGTGCAGGACGAGCTGCCCCTGGCCGAGCCGCTCGCGGGCGGCTCCGCGGCGTTCGGCACGGTGGTGCGCGCCGACGGCCTCGTGGAGGTGCCCGAGGACGCGGCGACGCTCGCCGCGGGCACCGAGGTCGAGGTCCTGCTGTACTGAGTGCGATCGCGCTCCGCTGAGCCAACGGGCTGGGCGCGCGGGCGGCGGCGCGTGACGCGCACGTGCATTCCCAGCGCGCACTCGCGACGCCCAGCACCATAGCGGCGGCCGGCTGCGCCGCCGGCCGCGCGTCCTGGTAGGCACTGCCGAGGAAGCGCGCCTGCTGCTCGACATACTCTCACACGCGGTACCAAGGCGCTGCACCCAGCGTCACATTGCGTCTCGACCGCACGGGCGGCGGCCTGCCCGCGTGGCGGACCGGACCCGGAACGAGCCCCGGGGCGTGTTGCGTGCCGACCGCAGCGCGGCGCGGCCGGCCCGCGTGGCGGACCCGGAACGAGCCCCGGGGCGTGTTGTGTGCCGACCGCACGGGCGGCGCGGCCCGCCCGCGTGGCGGACGCGTGCCGGGCGCCACGCCGGTGCCGCGCCCCGGCCCGGCAGGCGCCCGCGCGCCGGCGCCGTCGTCGGTGGGCCGGACCGCGCGGCGGGGCCCCCTTCCGGGTAGGCACCCGAGCCGCGCGGGGAGGGCGCGAGCCCTCCAGTGAACGTGCTACTGTGCGCGGTGCTTCCGGAAGGAGACCGCATGGCCGCACGTACTCCCCGCTGGCTCGTCCTGGGGCTGCTCCTCGCCGCCGGGCGCCTCGCCTCCGCCGCGCCACCCTTCGACCCCGCGCGGTCCGCGGAGGCCCGCGAGCAGGCGCTCGCCGGTCTCGCCCTGCACGGCCCCGCGGCCGCGCAGGCGCTGCGCCGCCACGCGGCCGAGGCGCGCCGCGCCGAGCTGCGCGGCCGGCGCACGGCCGCGGACTTCGAGATCACCGGCATGAAGCTCGCGCTGAGCTTCGACGGCGCCGCCGGCACCATCGACACCGTCACCGACCTCACGCTGCACGTCTACCAGAGCGGCCTCGGCGCCGCGGACTTCATGGTGACGCGGCTCGCCGAGCTCACCATCGAGGACGCGGCCGGCGCCTCGCTCGCGTTCACCTACTCGGAGCAGTGGGGCCGCGGCTTCGCCCTCGTGTCGCTGCCGGCGGGGCTGCAGGCCGGTCAGGAGGTGACGCTGCGCTTCCGCAACCACGGCGCGCCCGTGTGCAACGACGCCAGCGGCATGCAGCTCTGCGCCGTCACCGCGGACGTCGTCTACTTCGCCTCGTGCGACTGGCTGCCGGGCAAGACGCCCTACGAGTACCAGGACCTCTACCAGCCCACCGGCGTCGATTTCGACCTGACGACCCCGCCGGGCTTCGTCGCCGCCGCCACCACCGACCTCGCCAGCGTCGAGGACCGCGGCGACCACCTGGTGCACCACTTCGTCGCGCAGTTCGACGAGTCGCTCTTCGGCTTCTCCACCGCGCGCTACGACACGTTCACGGCGAAGGGCACGCAGCAGAAGCCGGTGACCGTCTACCTGTGGGACGGGACGCGCGAGTACGGCCCGGCCTGGGCGAGCTTCGGCGCCGACGTCCTCGACTACTACAGCACGGCCTTCCTCCCGTACGAGTACCACAAGCACGACATCGTCCAGACCGTGCCCGGGCTCGGCGGCGGCATCGGCCCGCAGTCGCTCGCGTTCCTCTGGTCGAGCCTCTTCAACCGCGCGCCCACGAGCCTCCGGCTGGCGCCCTACGTCTCGCACGAGATGGCGCACTCGTGGTGGGGCGGCATGTGCCGCCTCGGCGACAGCAACGCCCCCTTCCTCAACGAGGGCTTCGCCGAGTACTCGTCGCGCCTGCACAGCTACCGCCACTGGCCGGCGGCCAGCGTCGACGCGCTCTACGACCAGTACGTGCGTATGTTCGGCTATTACGTGACGCCGGACCAGGACGTGCCGCTCAGCAACAGCGGCGCGACCAACGACGCGATGGTGTATCAGTTCGTCACCTACTTCAAAGGCTCCCACGTCCTGCGCACGCTCCAGTGGCTCCTCGGCGACGAGGTCTTCTTCCAGGGCCTGGGGGCCTACGCCGCCGGGCACAACTGGGAGGCCACGCACAAGATGACCGCCATCGAGGACCTGCGGGTCGCGATGCAGGAGGCGAGCGGCGCCGACCTCAGCGGGTTCTTCGACCAGTGGATCTACGGCACCGGCTACCCGCAGTACCGCTGGGCGGCCGAGTTCGCGCCGGCCGAGGCAGGCTACACCGTGCGCGTGCGCGCCGAGCAGGTGCAGGAGGGTGACGTGGTCTACGACGTCCCGGTGGCGGTCGACGTCTGGGTCGGCGACGCCGCGGAGCCGCAGACCTTCCGCCTCGCGTTCGACGGCGGCCGGGTCGCCGATCAGACCTTCGCCGTCGCGGACGAGCCGCTCGCGGTCAAGCTCGACGGGGCCTCGTGGATCTGGGGCACCAAGACCCACACTCTCGTCGGCGACGTGGACTCGTCGAACGAGGTGGACGGCCTCGACCTCATCGCGGTGGCGTGGGGGCAGGGCGCCGACATGACCTCGGGCCACTACCCGCCCAACTACACCGTCGAGGCCGATCTCGACGGCGACGGCGTCATCGATCAGGACGATCTCGCGGCGGTGCTCGCGAACTTTGGCAAGAAGGGGACGATCGAATGAGCACCCTCCGGCCTGCCACCCTCGTCATGCTCCTCGCCTTCCTCCTCCTCGGGGTCATGGGCGCGGGCTGCAACGCCGAGCCCTGCCAGGGCGCGGCCTGCGTCGCCCCCGACGCGGGCCCGCGGCCCGACGCCGGCTTCGTCGCGAGCTCCATCGTCTTCGTGCCCGAGAACCAGGGCGCCCCCGGGCGCGTCTGGCTCAGCCTCGCCGAGGCGCGGCCGCACGAGAACCGCTTCACGCTCCACGTCTACGGCGCGGGCATGCCGGCCTACGGCGTCGCCGGCCGGCTCGCCTTCGACCCGAGCCTGGCCACGCTGACCGGCGGCGCCGCCGGCTCGGCGCTCCACGGCGAGGGCGTGATCCTCCAGGGCGCGGCCGCCGCGACCGAGAAGGGCGGCGTCTTCGGCGTCTCGCGCAGCGTGGTCTTCGACGCCTCCGCCGACCTCACGCCGGACCGCCCCATCGCGATCCTCGAGCTCACGGTCAGCAAGCCCGGCCACACCCGCATCGTGTTCGACCCGCGCCGCTCGCGCGTCCTCGACCACGGCCTCAAGCCCGTGCCCGTCGCGCACTGGCTCGGCGGCGCGCTCATCGTGGAATAGTCGCAGTTTCGGTCGTTTGACTTGCGCCCCCTCGCGGGAGTACCTTTGACCCTCTCCGTCGGGAGAGCGACAAGGAGGTCGCCTTTGATGCCACGCCCTCGCTTGCTGTTCGCGCACGCCCTCGCGGCGGCGCTCGCCCTCAGCTTCGCCTTCCCCGCGCTCAGCGGCACGGCCCTCGCGCAGAAGCCGTGGGAGCGTAAGGGCGCGAAGTACCGGGTGAAGATTGACTCCTCGCCGCAGCAAGCCGTGATCTATCTCGACTCCAAGGAGCACGGGATCCTCGGCTACACGCCGCACGACACCAAGCTCCCCAAGGGCACCTACAAGGTGATCCTGGAGCTGCCGGGGTACAAGCCGTTCTCGCGCGAGGTCACGGTCGGGCGCCGGAACGACCCGTTCCTCTTCGTGCTCGAGCGGGCGCCGCGGCCCGCGACCCTGGACGTACGCGCGTCCACGCAGGACGACTCGGCCGCGGGCGGCAAGCTCACGGTCGACAACGTCCAGGTGGGCACCGTGCCGAACTCCGTCGAGGTCGCGGCCGGCCGGCACCAGATCGTGGTCACGAAGGAGGGCTTCAACACCTACAGCGAGTGGGTGGACGTCAACGAGGCCGAGCGCCGCACGATCATGGTCATCCTCGTGCGCAACGCGCCGCAGCTCGGCACGCTCGTCATCACCGCCGATCTCGCGCCCGCCGAGGTCTGGATCGACGGGCAGAAGCGGGACGACGCCCCCTGCATCGTGCAGCTCCCCGCGGGCCCCCACACGGTCGAGGTCCGCTCGGGCACGCTCCAGCCGTTCAAGCAGGCCGTCATCGTCACCGCCGGCCAGCAGACGAAGATCACGGCGACCCTCTCGGCGCAGATCCCGGTCAAGGGCTCGATCCGCGTCCACACCCCCGGCCTCAAGGGCGCCGAGATCTACGTCGACGGCGAGCTCAAGGGCACCTCGCCCGGCGAGATCGGCGAGCTCAAGCCCGGCACCCACGTGATCGAGATCCGCGCCGCGGGCCGCAAGCCGTTCGAGCGCGAGGTCACCGTCAAGGCCGGCGAGACCACCTACGTCAAGGCGGACCTCGAGATCATCCCCGAGGTCAAGCCCGTGGGCCGGCTGGTGGTCAAGAGCATGATCCCCATGGCCGAGGTCTTCATCGACGGCGCCAGCTTCGGTCAGGCGCCGGTCACCCGCGAGGTGCCCCCGGGGCGCTACATCATCGTCGTGCAGAAGGCCGGCTTCCCCGAGTTCCGCCGCGAGGTCAACCTCGCCCACAACCAGGTCGTCGAGGTCATCGCCGAGATGCGTGCGGTCGGGCGCCTGATGGTGCTCGCGCCGCCCGGCGCGTCCGTGCTCATCGACGGCCAGCTCGTCGGCCGCACGCCGATGTCGCCGACCGAGGTGCCCACCGGCGACCACATCCTCGAGATCCGCCACGCCAACTACATCGAGTACCGGCAGCCCATCAAGATCGAGGGCGGCAAGCCGGCGAACTTCGAGATCGAGCTCAAGCCCAAGCCGACCGGCCCGACCCCGGCCGAGGTCGCCAAGATGCGCCTCGGGCTGTCGTCCTTCGGCACGCGCGCGCTACCACCCGGCGCCTTCACGGCCGACATCGGCTTCGGCTTCCCCTACCTCTTCTCGGGCCGCATGACCGTCGGCGCCTTCCGCGCCGGCCCCATCGCGATGGACGGCGGCTTCGAGTTCCGCACCTTCGGCCAGGACAACCAGTTCCTCGGCCACGCCCGCGTCTCGTTCCTCGAGGCCGGTCCCGTCACGCTCGGCGGCGACTTCGCCATCGGCGGCGGCGGCGGCCCCGACGGCCGCAACTCGTTCACGATGCAGTTCGGCGCCGGCTTCAGCCTCCACTTCAAGGAGCTGGCGACCTTCACCGGGCGCGGCTATTTCGACGTCTACAGCGACCGCCTGTGCGCGGGCCGCGCCGACTCCCTGCCCGAGGACCTCAACGCCTCGCGCGACGTGTGCCGCGTCTACGACGCCGCTCAGGGCGTCCCCGGCGCGACCGCGGTCCCGCAGAAGGTCATCGACGACCTCGCCCGCTACACCGCGAAGCAGGGTCTGGCCGCCTCGTGGGACCCCCGCGACAACCGCATCAGCGGCACGCGCTTCCTGCTCCAGGCCGCCCTCGAGATCGCGGCCTCGGCGCAGTCGAACATCTACATCATCATCGAGGGCGCGCCGATGGGCAGCCAGCGCGGCAGCTTCACGGACCTCTTCAACACCATCATGCTCACCCGGGACCCGCTCTTCTACGCGCGGGCCGGCATGAGCTTCAAGTTCTAGCCCGACCCCAGGCGTACGGGCTCACGATGCTCGCCCTCTCGGTGACGATCGCCGCCCACCGCCTGCATCGAGCCGGGCGCGAGGCGATCGCGCTCAAGCTGGACCGGTGGGCGCGCGCGGTCTTGCCTGCCTTGACCCTGGTCGGGGTCCTCGCGGCGGCCGCGCACACGCCGCCGAGGCGGGCCCGTCTGCAAATTCCGTGAAGACCAGCGCGGCGCCGCCCCCGCGGAGCGCGCGCGATGTGGTGCGCATCGGCACGACGAAGATGCTGCCAGCGGGGGCCGCGATCCTCTCCTACGGCGGTCGGCCCTACTACAAGAGCGGCGACGTGCCCGACTACCTCGAGGCGCTGCCGAACGTCTCCTCCGACGCAGTGCGCTTCCTCGCCGACGGCGCGCTGGCGGTGCGGTGGCGGCTCAAAGCGAACCTACGCTGGTCCGACGGCCAGCCGGTCACCGCGCACGACGTCGAGTTCGCGTGCCGCGCCGAACCTCACCCGCAGTTGCAGGGCGTGCGGGTCGAGAATGAGCGTGAGGTGGTGCTGACCTGGAAAGACCGGCTCGCCGAGGGCTTCAAGCCGCCCGGCATCTACCCCCGGCACGCCCTCGAGCAGGCGTTCGCGAGCGGCGGACTCAGTGCGATGGAGAAGCTGCGGCAAAGCGCGCCCACGCCGGGTCTCGGGCCGTACCGCGCGGTTGATTTCGTCGATGGCCAGCGCGTGCGGCTCGAGCGCAACCCGCACTTCCCTGGCATGCCAGCGGCCATTCGTCGGGTCGAGGTCGTCGCCTACGAGACCGGCGCGGCTCTCACGGCGGCGTTCGAGAGGGGCGAGATAGACATCACGGCGCCCAACGCCCTCTCCGTCGAGGAGGCGCTCGATCTCAACTCCCGGCGGCCTGACGCCGTCACCATCCGGGCGACGCCCCAGTACTCGTATCTCCAGCCCGACATCACTCATCCGCTGCTCGGCCGGCGCGACGTGAGGCGCGCCATCCTCATGGCGATTGACCGCGACGCGCTCGCGCGAGAGGTCCATGGCGGGCTCGGGACCGTGGCGCACACCCCAACGGCTGGCGCGCCTCCCGCGGGCGCCGTGATCCACCGGTACGACTTGAAGGCCGCGCGCGATGTGCTCGTTGCCGCGGGCGCAGCCGGGACAGCGATACCTCTCTACCACCGGGCTGTGCTCACGGAGCAGCGTTCCGCGGAGCGCGTGGCCGCGGACCTTCGGGCGGTCGGATTGAACATCGAGATGCGCCCGGTGAGCATGGAACAGTACTTCTCGCTCTGGCGGGAGCGGCGGCATGGCGGTCTCCTCTTCGGCGTCTCGCAGGTGGATGAGGAGACGCCCGCCACCTCCGTCTGGAACCTGCCCGAGAGGGACGGCTGGTGGGACGTGGCGGCGCGCAACGAGGCCTTTGACAACGAGGTGGCGGAGTTGGCAGAGCGTGAGGCGCATGCGCTGTACCCCGAGCGGCGAGCGCAGCTCCGTGCCGCGCTATTCGCCAGGTACTCCGACCGGCTGCCGAACTTGCCGCTCACATTCGGGTCCGAGCGGCTGGTCGCAGATCCATGCCTCCAGGGCCGCGAGGCCAGCCCGGGCTCGCCCCTCGGGCGTGGGATTCACCGATGGTACTTCTTGCCCGCTGCGGTGTCGCAGCCAGCACCGGCGTCCGGGCCCGCACGCGACCGCGGTGACTTGTCGGTCCGGCGAAAGGTGCTCTACCATCGCTGATGGTGTGCCCCAGCAGGACGGGCTCAAGCTGGTGAGGTAGGCCATCGAGCATCCCCCCGGAAGAACGGAACTCGGAAGGACTGAACTCGCGCTTGACAGGAGAGATCCCGAGTGCTAGGTTTCTCAAGCGGCTGGGAGGACTGCTTCGGCGGTTCCGTTTGCCATTCCGAGACTGCCTTGCGCGGTTTCTCGGGGTGACAACCCGGCTGCCTTTTTTTTTGCCGTGGGGGCGAGCACCGGATGTACCTACTGTACCTTGACGAGTCCGGTACCCACGGTGCGAGTCCGACTTTCGTCCTGGCGGGTCTTGCGATCCACGAGCAAGACGCCTGGCATCTGAAGCAGCGGCTTGAGAACGCGCTTGCTGGGCTTCTCCCCGCCGGTTTCCGGGCCGTGGACCTGGAGCTGCACGCCACCGACATCAACTCTCCCCGCGCGCGGCATGGTACGCCCAGCCCCTGGCAGGCAATCCATCATCAGGTTCGCCTTCGCGTGCTGCATGGCACCTACGATGCTCTCGCGCGCTACCAGTGCGTGGATCCGAGCCGCCCGGTTAGCGCGTTCGGCGTGGTGGTGGACAAGGCTCACTACCCTGACCACGAGCAGCGCGCGTACGAGGAGATCCTCCACCGTTTTGACGAGATGCTGAACCGCCGTGGCTGCGCACTCGGATGTGGTGCACACGAGCGTGGCGTGATCGTGCATGACCGCCGTGCCGTCGAGCCGGATGTGCAGAGGTGGGCTGACCGCTGGCGGCAGGTGGCGGGGCGCATTGGGCGACTGTCTCACTTGGCCGAAGTGCCGCTCTTCACGGATTCTCGTGCTAGTCGCTTGGTGCAAGCGTCCGATTTCGTCACCTGGGCGCTCTGGCGCTACTACGGCCTACCACAACCTGACACGCGGTGGATCTCACGGATGTGGCCGCTGTTCGACGGAGCCGCTGGCGTGATGCACGGTCTTGCCCACATCACTCCGGCCTACCGTACGAATGTCTGCACGTGCCCCCCGTGCCTCAGCCGTCGGCTAGAAGCCGCTGCTGCTGCCCGCTAAACCCCACACAACACCCCTACACCCCTGGTCACAGCCTTGGAGCGAGCGACCTGACGTGCTGCCTCGAAAAGATCAGGACTGCCTCAGAACTGCCGTCTACTACGGGGTCCGAGGCAAAGCCCGCACCGTCCGGTCAGTCGATCACTTCGCGGGCCGAGCGCGGTGATCGAGCGCGCTCCGGCTCGATCACTCGGCGGCCCCTGGCCGTGAACCCCGAGTGATCAGCGGCCGCGCGGGCCGTGTTGGCGGCGTTCAGACTCCTCACGCGCCCGACTGACCCACGCCTGGGCGTCCCCGCCGGACAGGCCGGGTGCGACCCCCGCGAGCTGGCTCCAGTCGAATCGCTCCCCGGCCGCCGGCCCGGCGGAGAGGTCGTGCACGATCCGCTCGACGAGGCGCAAGCGTTCGCCGGCCGGAAGTTGTCGGGCGAGCTCATAAAGGTCGTCGACGTTACGCATCCAGTCCCTTCTCTCACTCTAGGGCCGGGACCGAGCCCCGGCAAGCCGTTCGCGGCCCCGAGGTACCGCCGTCGCCGCTTCCTGCGCTATAGTTCCGGCCCATGCCCGAGGACCCGCGACCCGCACCTCCGGCGGCCGGCGACCAGCCGGCGCGGCCGGCCCGGTCGCTGCGCTTCCCCATCGGCGTCGCGGTCGCGACCACGGTGCTCATCCTCGGCCTGAGCGTGCTCGGGCCGCGGCTGAACCTGCTGCCGTGGGGCTGCTACCGGTTCCAGTACCGGCCCATGTTCGGCGTCGCCTTCGTGGCGCTGGTCTTCACATCCCTGCCGTGGGTGTTCCGCTGGGTGCGCTCGCCGGGGGCGGCGGCGTGGAAGAAGCTGCTCGTGCTCGTGCCGCTCGGCGCGTGCTTGCAGTGGGCGGTGATCCTGGCCGAGGCGCGGGGCGCGCGGCCGATGACCGAGAAGCTCTTCGACACCGGGCACGTCGAGTTCCTGCGCGTCGGGCTCCAGCCGCTGCCCGAGCACCTCGTCCGCCGCTACGAGGAGCTCATCCCCGAGCGCAAGTGGGTGTTTCCCCGCAGCAAGCCCCCGGGCTCGCTGGTCTTCTACCGCGCCGTGGTCGTCGTGGCCGAGACCCGCGTCGGCGCCGCGCTGCAGCGGCTCTTCTACGGCACGACCGACCGGCTCGACCTCCTGTCGCAGGTGCGGCAGCGCCTGAGCTCGGTCCTCTTCATCCTGCTGCCGCTGCTCACGTTCCTCACGGTGGTGCCGCTCTTCCTGCTCGCCCGCAACCTGCTGGGCGCGCGCGCGGCCGAGGTCGCGGCGCTCCTGTACCTCACCGCGCCGATGGTGCTGATCGTCGTGATGCACCTCGACGGCGGGCTCTACCCGCTGCTCGGCACGACCGCGCTCTGGCTCGCGCACGAGGGCGCCCGGCGGCGCCGGCTGTGGCTGGGCGCTCTGGGGGGGGCGGTGCTCTCGCTCGGGCTCTTCACTACCTTCGGCCTGCTCCCGCTCGTGCCGCTCGCGGTGGTGCTCGTGCTCGGCGCGGCCCTCGCCGACACCGCGGCCCCGCTGCCGGCGCGGCTCCGGCGCGCCGCGCTGGACGCCGGCCTCTTCGCGGCCGGGCTCCTGGCCGTGCACGTCGTCTTCGTCGTGGCCCTGGGCTACCGGCCGCTCGCGCGCGTCGCCGGCGCGCAGGCGTTCCACGCGTCGTTCAAGGGCGACATCCCGCTCGCGCCGTGGCTGTGGGGCAACATGATCCAGTTCGCGCTGTGGCTCGGCCTGCCGCTCGCGTTCGCCGCCCTCGCGGCGGTCGTCGCGGCGGCGCGGCGCGGGGCGTGGCGCTCGGCCGCGGGGGCGCTCTGCCTCGGCCTCGGGGTCTTCATCGCGATCACCGACTTCATCGGCCACGCGAAGAGCGAGGTGATGCGGCTGTGGCTGTTCTGGGTGCCGTTCCTGTGCCTCGCGGCGGCCGGCCGGCTCGTCGTCTGGGAAGAGGAGGGGCGCAAGCCGGTCGTCGCGGCCGCGCTCCTGCTGCAGCTCGTCTACGTCTTCGCGTTCCGGGCGCTCTACGATTGCTATTAGTACCTGGCCGCAGGGAAGCTGAACCGTTGGGCGCGCACGGACCCGTGGACCTTGACGTGGACTTCGACGTGGACTTCGACGTGGACTTTGACGGCGACGCGGACGTGAACGGGGTCGCCACCGTCGACGACGGCGTGCCACGCGTCAACGCGGGCCGACCCCGTTCAGGTCCAGGTCCACGTCAAGGTCCACGACCACGACCACGTCGAGGTCAACGTCAAGGTCGACGACGCTCTGGCGAATCCGGCGACTGAGGCCCGCTACTCCATCGTCTGGTACGACCGGTACACCGGCTTCGCCTTCGGCGCGGACGGCATCACGGCGGACTTCGCCACGCCCTTCGCCTTCTTCTCGACCGTGCGGTTGCCGCGCTGGCTGGTGACCTCGCGCTCCTGGCCGCTCTCCGCCTCGTCGACGAAGCGGCGCACGTCGGCGGCGGTCGCGGGCGGGGCCGCGGCCGCGACCGGGACGTCGGCGGCGGTGAGCGCGACGGCGTCGAGCAGGCGCTCGCGGTAGGCCGCGAAGAGCGCCGGGTTCGCGAAGACGTCGACCGAGGTCACGCGCCCGTTGATCGCGGCGATGATGCCGACCAGCTTCTTGCCCTCGGGCAGCCGCGCGAGCGCGGCCGCGAAGTGCTCGCGGTAGGCCTTCGTGGCCCGCTGTCCCTCGGCGCCGGTCGCGACCTTGCGGTACGAGTCGGTCGGGTTCTGCGCGCCGTGGGCCGCGTTCTCCTTCGCCACCTGGGCCCACACCTGCCCCTGGTCACTGCGGAACTTGGCCCGGCCCCGGACCTTGTTGGCGACGAGGGCGCCGCCGGCCGTGAACTCGCGCCGGCCGCTCCACCGCCCGTGCTCGACGCAGTACACCTCGACCGCGGCCTCGGTGTGCGGCGGGATGAGCGTGTCCTTGCCGATGATGCGGTCCTGCTGGCCGCCGAGGATGATCTCGCCGCCGAGGAGCAGCAGCGGCTGGTCGGAGTTGTTCGCGACCGAGACCTGGTTGACCTGCGCGCGCTGCCGGTTCTCGGCGACCGCGACGGTCTTGCGCTTCATGCCCTCGGCGAGCGTCATGTAACCGGTGCGGTCCACGGCCGCCTGCGGCCGGTGCACGACCGGGAAGATGGTGACGTGCTTGTACTGCACCGGCGCGAGCACGCGCGTGTCCGGGTCGAGGTCGAAGGCCGACCCCTGGGCCCGGGCGCGGCCGCGGCTCGCGACGACGGCGGCGACGAGGGCGACGAGGATGAGGGCGAGGCGGATGCCGTTCAGGGTGGTAGCGACGCGCGCGCGGGTTCTCATGACTGCTCCTCCAATGCTCCAGGCGCCGGCGCGGCGCCGGCTCCCCCAGACGCACGGAGGAGGAAGAGGATCTCGGGAGAGTTACTTGAGGTAGGCCACGAGGGTGCGAGCCGCCACCTGGAGCGTGGCCCGCTTCAGCTCCTCGAGGTACTTGCCGAGGAAGCCGAGGCTGAGGTCGTCGCCGAAGGTGAGCTGCGACTGCGCCACGAAGAGCGTGGTGACGAACGCGGGCTGCAGGTACGTGGTGATGAAGTCGTAGGTGCTGTTGATCTGGTAGCAGACATCCTTGAGCTGCTGCTCGCGGCCGCGGAATTCGTCCTTCACGGCGTAGAGCTGCATGACGATGATGCGGTTGATCTCGCCGGGGCCGCGCATCCGCGGCTGCAGCAGGAACTTCGCGCCCTTGCGCGACACGCCGACGCGGTCGCCCTCGAGGTTGATGATCGCGAACCCCGTCTCGGGGTGCTGTCGGATCATCGTGGCGAGGGCGAGGGCCGCCTGGGAGTCGTCGTCGGACGTGACGTGCAGCGCGGGGCCGACGGCGCCCGCGCGCAGGCTCGGATTCGCGGCCGAGCCGGACCGGCGCGCGGGGGCGGTCGCGGCGCTGCCGCAGCCCACGGCGACGAGCGTCGTCGCGGCCGCGGCGATGAGGCCCGCCCGACGAACGAGTGACTGGTGGTGCATACGGATCTCCTCCTCCCCCTCCGGGCCAGGGCGTGCGGGTGCGGCGTGAGGCGGCGCCCGTGGGACCTGGGTATGATGCCGTCTCCCGAGCGGGCCGTGCGCGCGCGCCGGCGCTGGCGCGTCGCTTGCACCGGGGTCGCCCCAGTGTAGAATGCGCGGGATGCTCATCAGTCTGGTGGTCCCGTGCTTCGACGAGGAAGAGGCGTTGCCGCATCTCCTCGCGGCGCTCGACCAGGCGACGACGAAGCTGCGCGCGGCCGGCCATCGCGTCGAGCGCATCTTCGTGGATGACGGCAGCCGCGACGGCACGTTCGGCGTGCTCAAGGCCGCCGCCGCCGCGCGCGACCAGGACTTCAGGGTCGTGCGGTTCCGGCGCAACTTCGGGCAGACCGCGGCGCTCGCCGCCGGGTTCAGCCATTCGCACGGCGAGGTCATCGTCGCGCTCGACGCCGACCTGCAGAACGACCCGGACGATATCCCGCTGCTCCTGGAGAAGATCGACGAGGGCTACGACGTGGTGTCGGGCTGGCGCAAGGACCGCCACGACGCGACCATCACGCGCAAGATCCCGTCGAAGGTCGCCAACTGGGTCATCTCCAAGGTCTCCGGCGTGCACCTGCACGACTACGGGTGCACGCTCAAGGCCTACCGCCGCGACGTGGTGGAGCCGATGCGGCTCTACGGCGAGATGCACCGCTTCATCCCGGTCTATGCCTCGTGGATCGGGGCGAAGATCACCGAGCTCCCGGTCCGTCACCACCCGCGCCGCTTCGGCCGCGCCAAGTACGGCCTCGAGCGCGTCCCCAAGGTCATCCTCGACCTGCTCGTCGTGCGCTTCCTCTCGAGCTTCTCCACCAAGCCGATCTACGTCTTCGGCGGGTTCGGCCTCATCTCCTTCGTCCTCGCGTTCCTCGCGGCCGGTCTGGCCGTGTACTACAAGCTCGCGCACCTCAAGGACTTCATCCAGACGCCGCTGCCCATGCTCACGACGCTGCTGATCCTGGTGGGCGTGCTCTCGATCCTCATGGGGTTCCTGGCCGAGCTCACCGTGCGCACCTACCACGAAGCGAGCGCACGCCCAACGTACGTCGTCCGCGAGGTGGTGGCGGGCGGCCAGGGGCAGGCACAGCCGTGTGCGGAATCTGCGGAGTCCTCCGCCTAGACGGCGGCGAGGGCGTGCTCGAGCGCCCCGCGGTCGCGTCGATGTGCGACGCGCTGCGACGGCGCGGCCCTGACGACGAGGGTGGCTACGCCGCGGGACCGGTGGCGCTCGGCCACCGGCGGCTGTCGATCATCGATCTCGGCGGCGGCCACCAGCCGCTCGGGAACGAGGACGGCAGCATCCAGATCGTGCTCAACGGCGAGATCTACAATTTCCAGGATCTCCGGCGCGAGCTCGAGGTCGCCGGGCACGTGTTTCGCACGCGGAGCGACACCGAGGCGGTGGTGCACGCCTACGAGCAGTGGGGCGACCAGTGCGTCGAGCGGCTCGATGGCATGTTCGCGTTCGGGCTGTGGGACGGCCGGCGCCAGCGGCTCCTGTGCGCCCGCGACCGCTTCGGCAAGAAGCCGCTGTTCTACGCCCGCACGCGGGATCGCTTCATCTTCGCCTCGACCTTGACGGCGCTGCTCCGGCACCCCGCGGCGCCGCGGGCGGTCGACACCGCGGCGCTCGCGCGCTACCTCGTCTACGACTTCGTGCCCGCGCCCGCGACCCTGGTGGACGGCGCGCGCAAGGTGCAGCCCGCCGAGCGGCTCTCGGTCACCCGCGCGGGCGCGGTCGCGGCCGACCGCTACTGGGACCTCGCCGTGGGTACCGGCACGCCGCCGCGCTCCGAGGAGGAGCTCGGTGAGGAGATCCGCGCCCGCCTCCAGGAGGCGACGCGCCGCCGGCTGGTGGCGGACGTGCCGCTCGGGGCCTTCTTGTCGGGTGGTCTCGATTCGTCGGCCGTGGTCTGCATGATGCGGGCGGCCGGCGCGACGCGGATCCAGACGTTCTCCATCGGCTTCGACGACCCGTCCTACGACGAGACGGCGCACGCCGAGCGGGTGGCCCGGTTGCTCGGGACCGAGCACCGGACGCTGCGGCTGCAGCCGCGGGCGATGCTCGACATCGTCCCCCGCCTGGGCGAGATCCTCGACGAGCCCATCGCGGACTCCTCGATCCTGCCGACGTACTTCCTGTGCCAGCACGCGCGCACCCAGGTCACGGTGGCGCTCTCGGGGGACGGCGGCGACGAGCTCTTCGGCGGCTACCCGACCTACCAGGCCCACCGGCTGGCGCCCCTCGTCGCCTGGCTGCCGAACGCGGCGCTGCGGGCCGCGGCGCGCGCCGGCGACGCGCTGCCGGTCTCCTCGGGCTACCTCAGCCTCGATTTCAAGCTCCGCCGCACCCTCCTCGGCCTGCCGTACCCCGCCGACGTGCGCAACTACGTGTGGCTGGGGTCCGTGGCGCCGCCCGACGTCGCGCGGCTGCTCGGGCCGGCGGCGCGGCCGGCGCCGGTCCCGGACGAGCTCCTGGCCGAGGCGCGGGCGCTCTACCACGGCTGCCGGGCGCGCACGCACCTCGACCGGGTGATGTACCAGGACATCCGCCTCTACCTCGGGGGCGAGGTCCTCACCAAGGTCGACCGCGCCGCGATGGCCTCGTCGCTGGAGGTCCGGTCACCGTTCCTGGACACCGCCGTCGCGACGCTGGCCGCCGGGCTGCCCTGGAACCTCAAGCTCCGCGGGCTCACGACCAAGTACATCCTGAAGCAGGCGTTCCGGGGACTGCTCCCGCCGCGCAACGTCTCGCGCCGCAAGCAGGGATTCGCGGCGCCCGTGGCGGGCTGGCTCCGCCGGGAGCTGCGCCCTCTCACCGACGAGCTCTTCGCGCCGGCGGCGCTGCGCCAGAGTGGGCTCCTCGACCCCGACGCCGTCGCCGCGCTCCTCGCCGAGCACCGCGGCGGCCGGCGCGACCACCGCAAGGCGCTCTTCTCCCTCATGGTCTTCGAGCTCTGGCGGCGGGCGCACGGGTTGTGACCGCCGCCGCCCGCGCTCATTCGCGTGAGTGCTGGCGGGCTGTGCCTGCCAGCACTCTGCGCGGGGGGTCAAAGGGACCCTGCCAGGGTCCCTTTTTCAATAGACGCGGGTGCCGGTCGCGGCCCAGGAGTTGCCGTTGTGCCAGCGCAGTTCGACCCCGGCGAGGCCCGCGTCGTAGTACCAGCGCTCGACCTCGGCGCGCGGCAGGTAGTGGGCCACCGGCGCCGTGAGGTGGTCGTAGACGATCGAATGGATCTCGCGATACGGGAACCTGGCGATGTACCGGATGTAGGCCGCGTAGGGCAGGGCGAGCCGGCGGTACGCGGTGCGGCCAGCGAGCATGATGGCGCTCGTGGGCAGGTGGGAGAGCACCGAGAGCAGCGGCCCGGGCAGGTGCGAGGTCAGCCGGGTGCGCACGGGGTCGACGAACCGCGTGATCCACTCGTTGCTCTCGGCGCCATAGACCCAGGTCGCCACGCGACCGCCC
>DASXVK010000303.1:0-2990 GCA_036504295.1 Polyangia bacterium | reverse complement strand
CGCCACGCCGCCGCCCATCGAGTGGCCGACGAGGGCGACGCGCTTGAGCGCGAGCGCCTCGCACAGCCCGTCGACGACGTCCGCGTACGCGCGGAAGTCGTACGGGAAATCGCGCGGCCGGTCGGACTCGCCGAAGCCCGGCAGGTCCGGGGCGAGCACGGTGAAGCGCTCGGCGATTGCCGGCATCACCCCGCGCCACCCCCAGTGGTCGAGCAAGAAGCCGTGGATCAGGAGCAGCGGCGGCCCGCTCCCCTCACGGTGCACGAACACCCGCAGCCCGCCGACGTCGACGAAGTCCCCGGGGAGGCTCACGGGCGGAAGCCTAGCACGCGGGTCGGGGGGGCTCAACGCGGGCGGGTGGGTGGGGGCGACCGACCCATGCGGCGCAATTCCGTCGCGAGGCGATGATGGCGAGGGGGATGACAGGGCATGTGGCACGAGATCGTCGCCTTCCGACGGTTTCGCGGGCGATGGGTC
Source organism: Polyangia bacterium (assembly GCA_036504295.1). GTDB lineage: Bacteria > Myxococcota_A > Polyangia > JACRCY01 > JACRCY01 > DASXVK01. The sequence goes on along the minus strand of DASXVK010000303.1, from coordinate 2,513 downwards.
ATCGGCGCGCGCGCAACTCGGCGAGCACCTCGGCTCGGGCAATGCGGCGCGTTCGGCCTCGTCGAGGTCGTCGCCCTCGTCGTCGATCACGAGGTCGACCACGGTCCCTTCCGGCAGCGCCGTGGGCGCGTCGAGAGTGCGTCTGCCGTTCTTCACGAGCGCGCGAAGTGCCGTGGATTTGTACTGTAGGCCCCACCTCGGGCGGCCAGCGGGCCGCTCACCGGATCAGGCCGTAGTAGCGCGCCATCCAGTACGGCAGCAGCCAGAAGGTGCCGGACAGCTCGGCGTGGCCGTCGCCGGGCTGGCGGTAGGCGTACGGGTTCTCGCACCAGCGCATCGGCTGGCGCTCGCCGTAGGGGAAGACGAAGCGGTTCTGCGGCTGGCCGAAGCGGTCGCGCTGCGGGTCCTCGTCGCGGTCCCAGCGGTGGCTGCTGTCGAGACCCCAGAGCACGAGGCTCTCGGGCAGCGCGCGGAGCGTCTCGACGCTCGCCGCGAGGTCGTAGGCCGCGGGCCGCGCCATGGCCGCGTGCATCACGTTCAGCTCGGGATCGCGCTCGGGCCGCTGCACCTGCCACAGGTGCTCGAGGCCCTCGCGCCAGATCGCGAGCAGCGCCGGGTCGCGCTCATAGCGCAGCAGGGCGAAGAGCGCGAGGAACGACATCTCCTCGCTGTCGTGGTTCACCTGGATGGAGAGGTTGATCTCCTCGATGCGGCGCACGTACTCGGCGTAGCCGTGATCCCGCACGAGCGCGGCGGCGGCGGCGCCGAAGCGCGCCTCGCCCGTCACGTGCTCGGCCGCCCGCAGCGCGCCCAGGATCATGGCCGCGTTGAGCCCGGCGTCGCCGTAGCGGGCCTGAAACGAGCTCTCCATCCACTCGGGGTCGAAGTGCCCGTCCGTGGTCGGCTGGCCGTCGACGTCGCAGAGCACGTAGCCGCAGTCCACGATCCGGCCGACGATGCGGCCCAGCGCGGCGGCGACGGCGGCGCGCTCCGCCGCGGTCGCCGCGAGATCGTGGTAGACGGACAGGCCGAAGACGTGGCCGACGAGCTCGTCGGACGAGGTGTCGCCCTTCCAGCACCAGGCGCCGTCGGCCGAGAGGTGCCACTCGCCCGCCCCCGCCTGCTTCCCCGGGCACTCGGCGCCCGGCACGACCGAGCGCGCGAAGAACCCCGGCGCGCCGGTGACCTGCTCGAGCCGGCGCAGGGCCGCGGCGGCGACGCGCGCGTTCTCCTGCGCGTCAGCGGCGCCGGTGACCGCGAAGCGGAACGCCTGCGACGCGAGGTACATGCCGGTCCACTCGCCGTCGTTGTCGTCGTCGTGCGTGGCGGCGGTCGTGAGGTCGCCGGCCACGGCGAGCCCGCACTCGGTGCTGGTGTAGCCGAGCCGCACGTGGCGCTCCTGCGTCAGGCGGTCGTAGCGCGCCGCCCGCTCGGCGAGCGTGGTCGTCACCCCGCGCACGACGCCGACGCCGGCGGCGGTGGCGACCCAGAGCGTGCCGTCGGCGGCGCGGACGGCGCCCCGCACGGCGTCCGCCGGGAGCCAGGCGCGGCCGAAGTAGTAGCGCCGCCCGCCGCCTGGCGCGTAGACCGAGGCGCCCATGGGCGTCGCCGCGACGAGGGCGCCGTCCGGCGCGACGGCGAGCCGGGTGAGGTCGCCGTAGTGCAGGCCGTCGGCGCCGCGGACCGCGCGCCAGGCGCCGGTCCCCGGGTCGCGCCGGGCGAGGCCCGCGGCGGTGCCGGCGGCCACGGTGCCGTCGGGCAGGACGGCGAGCGTGCGGACGTCGTCCGCCGGCAGTCCGTCAGCCATCGTGACGGTCGCGGCGGCGCTGACGACGCCGGCGGCCGTCGCCGCGTACCAGCCGTCGGGGCCGTCGACGACCGCGCGGGCGCCCGCCAGCGGCAGCGCGGTCCAGCTCCCGTCCCAGGCGCCGGCGTAGTCGGGCCCGGCCACCCACACGCCCCCGGCCGCGCGCGGGCCCACGAAGGTGGGCGGGGCGCCCGCGGGCAGCGTGATCATGACCGCGCCGAGCGCGGCGCCCGCCGGGCCGACCACCGCCAGCTCGCCGCTCACGGCGAAGGCGAGGTCGACGACGCCGCCGGCGAGCGGCACTGGTACCGCCTCCCACGCCGTCCCGTTCCAGCGCTGGACGCCGTCCGCGGTCGCGGCGTGGCAGACGCCGCTCGCGTCGAGCGCGACGGCGCGCACGTCCGTGAGCGCGCCGCGGGCCTCGGCGATCTCCTGCACGAACGGCAGGTCCTCGACCACCTCGGGCGGCGTCCAGCCCGCGTCCAGCCCGGCGCCGCCACCCGCCCCGCCGCACCCCGCGACGGCCGCCACGAGCGCCACGAGCGCCACCCGCCCCATGAGCGCATCGTATCACGGCCGCGGCACCGCGATCTGCTCGGGGCGGCCCGGTCGCGCGGACGACGGGAGTGGCTTATGATCGGAGACGATGCAGGCGCTCAAGGCTCATGTCCACAACGGTCGCCTCGTGCTCGACGCGCCCACCGAC
>DASXVK010000302.1:0-4208 GCA_036504295.1 Polyangia bacterium | reverse complement strand
CCTTCTCCGCCGGCCACCTCGCGCGCAGCTTCGCCGATCCGCGCGTGCGGCGCGAGCTCGAGCGCGCGCACGTGCGCACCCCCGAGGACGTCCTCGCGTTTCTCCTCCTCACGCCCGCCGAGGTGGCCGCCTTCACCGCCGGGGTCCCCGTGAACACCGACGACAACGCGCTGATCGAGTTCGGCGCCCCGCGCGACCTCCTCGGCTACCACCGCTACGACTCGTCGGTGCTGCGGGTGTACGGCGCCTCCTGGCCCTACGGGCACCTCGAGGACCTGCTCGGACCCGCCGGCCGCGACGCCGACGCCGACGCGCGGCTCGCCCGCGCGCTGCTCGGCCACGGCAAGCTGCGCGAGGCGGAGGAGTACGCCACCGCGACGGCGGCGGCCGGCGGCGGCGCCGTGGCCGCGCGCCTGCGCACGCTGCTCGCGCTCGCGCGCCCGCACGGCGACGACGATCCCGAGGCGCCCCTCGCCGACCCGCCGGGGCTCGACCCGCCGCAGCTCAAGGCGGGGCTGCTCCCGCGCGTCATCGAGGAGCGGACGCAGCAGTTCCTGAAGGTCGAGCGCGAGCTGAAGACGCGCAGCTACGCGACCGCGCTGAAGATCCTGCGCGAGTGGCCGGAGCGCGACGTCATCCAGAGCGGCGACGACGTGCGCCTGCTCTTCGCCTTCCTGCTCTACAAGACCGGGTTCCACAGCGAGGCGCTCGAGCACCTGAAGGCGCTCGCCGCCGACCCGGCCTTCGTCGCGCGGCGGCCGGCGGTGCGCTACTACCTCGGGCGCATCGACTATGTCGCGGGCGAGTACACGCGCGCGCTCCGGCACTTCGACGCCTACATCGACGCGCGGCCCGCGGACGCCGCGGCCGTCGCGCGCCGGGGGGCGCCAGCGAGCCGGCCGGCGGCGGCGAGCCAGGCGGCGGCGGCGCAGCCGGCGGCGTCGCAGGCGAGCCGGTAGGACCTACAGCAGCTTCTTCGCCGCCGCGAGCGCCGCGTCGTAGCTCGGCTCCTGCCCCACGTCGGGCAGGTACTCGGCGTAGCGGACGACGTCGTCGCGGTCGAGGACGAAGGTGGCGCGGGCGAGGAGGCGCAGGTCCGGGAAGAGCACGCCCCACCGCTCGAAGGTCGCGGCGCGGTGATCGGAGAGCGTGTGCACCCGGTCGATGCCCGCGGCGCCGCACCAGCGCTTCTGCGCGAACGGCAGATCGGCGCTGACGGTGTACACCTCGACGCCCGGGAGCTTCGCCGCCTCCTGGTTGAAGCGCCGCGTCTCGCGGTCGCACACGCCGGTGTCGAGCGAGGGTACGGCCGCGACGATGCGGACCTGGCCGGTCGTGTCCTTGAGGGTGACCGGGCTCAGGTCGTTCGCGACGAGCGCGAAGTCCGGGGCCTTCTGGCCGACCTTGAGCTCCTCGCCGGCGACGGGGCGCGGGCTGCCTCCGAACTTGACGGTACGCTGGGCCATGGATTTCCCTCCTGAAGAGCTGGAATAGATGGGGCGTCAGAAAAGCAAGCCGTTTGATGCAGCAGGTCGGGCGGCCGGTTCACCGCCCGGCGCCCGCGCGCGTCAGCGCTGGGGCGGCCGCTCGTAGGGCGAGACGATGAGCCCGCTCGGCGTCAGGGGGGCCGGCCCGGCCGGCCCCGCCGCCAGCACGGGGGGCTCGACGGGCAGGACGCGCTCGAAGAGGCGCCGCATGAAGGCGTTCGGCGGCGTCTCCGGGGCGCGCGGCGCCAGCGTGTCGGCGGCGGCGCGCAGGCGCAGCCCGTCGGCGTCACGGCCGGCGCGGTGCAGCAGGTAGGCGGTCTCCAGGAGCCGCTCACGGAAGCCCTCGCGGCGGGCGGCGGTCCAGTACGCGGGGATCTCGCGCTCGAGGACGTCGCGGCGGGCGGCGGCCTTCTGCTTGTCGTCGATCAGCAGGCGGCTCTCGTCGACCTCGGCGAGCTTGAGCGCCACCGCGCGCACCACGTCCTCGTCGGGGATCCAGCCCCGGAGCTCGGGCAGCTCGAACAGGGCGGCCGCGGCGGCGTCATCGAGCGACGGCGCGTCGGGCCAGGCGACGAGCGCCGGGTGCACCGCGGGGCGCGCGGCGGGGCCGAGGTCGGCGCGCGCCTGGGCGTAGCCCGGCGGCAGCGCGCGCCCGATCGCCTGCGTCCGCGCGGTGGCCTGCTCGATGAGCCAGCGCGCGTAGGCCGTCGGCACGAGCGCGGCGGTGAAGTCCCGATTCCGCGTGAGGTCGCGGGTGAGCTCGCGGTAGGACTTGCGCGTCGCGCGCCCGGTGACGAGCTCGACCAGGCCCCGGTCCTCCGACAGCACCGTCTGGTACACGGTGATGCCGCCCTTGGCCGGGTCCCGCCGGCACAGCCACACGCCGCGCTCGCCGCGGGCGTCGATCATCGAGGCGATCGACTCGACCTCGGGCTCGGCGTCGGCGTGCGCGACGAGCGGCTCGGCGCGCCCGGCCGGCCGCGGTACGCTCACCGCGGCGCCGCGGCTGCGCAGGACGTGCAGAGCGCGGCGCGCCTCCTTCGCCAGCGGCTTGTCGCCGTCGGCGGCGGCGCGGGCGAGCCGGGCGCCGTCGCCGCTCGTGGCGAGCAGGTGGCACACCGCCCGGGCGACCTCCGCGTCGAGCCCGCGGGGCGGCGGCGCGTCGCCGCGCGCGAAGGCGCGGGCCGCCGCGGCCTGGGCGCGCAGCGCCTCACCGAGCGACGCAGGGGGTTCCGGCGCTTCGCCGGAGAGGAAGCTGGCGAGATCGGTGACGGCGCTGGGGTCCACGGCGGCAAAATGTAGAGATCGGCCCCGGAGGTGTCAATCGGCCGGGGCGACCTGCTTATATATCCGGGTATAGCGTCGCGTCATGGCCGCGCCCGAGAACTTCTCCCGGACCGAGGCGGCGGCCGCCGCGCCGATCTGCTGCCGCTCGCCGGCGTGGTCCACCAGGTGCTCGATGGCCGCGGCCAGGGCCGGCACGTCGGTCGGCGCCACGATGAGGCCGGTGCGGCCGTCCTCCACCACGTCCCGGACGCCGCCGACGGCGCTCGCCACGACCGCGCGGCCGACGCCCATCGCCTCGAGGAGCGCCATGGGCGTGCCCTCGCGCAGCGACGGCAGCACCACGATGTCGAGCTCCGAGAGCAGGTCGGGGACGTCGTCGCGCCGGCCGAGCAGGAAGACGCGGTCGTCGAGCTGCTCGCCCTTGAGCTGCCGCTCGATCGCGGGCCGCAGCTCGCCCTCGCCGATGATGACGAAGTAGACGTTCTTGCGGCCGTGGAGCCGCGCGGCCGCGTCGAGCAGGTAGTTGATACCCTTCTGCGGGCTCAGGCGGCCGACGAAGCCGATGAAGAGGCTGTCCGGGTCGAAGGCGCGCAGCTCCGCGCGCAGCTTCTGGCCGGGGTGCGCCTGCGCGTCCAGCTCGCCGTAATCGAGCCCGTTCTGGATCACCTCGACCTTGTCCTCGGGCACGCCGCGGTCGCGCATCTCCTCGGCGATCGCCTCCGAGACGGCGACGATCTTGTCGAAGGCGCGGAAGGCGAGCGCGTCGATGGTCTCGTAGACCTTCAGGCGCGCCGTCTCGTTGGTCCACAGGTGGTTCGTCGCGACCAGGCCGGCGCGCCGGCGCAGGATCGGCCGCAGCACCGCCGCGAACGCGTCGGTCTTGTAGCCATGCGAGTGGATGATCTCCGGGCGGACCTGCTCGTCGAGCGTGCGCTTGAGGTGGAGCAGCGCCCGGCCGTCGATCCGGCCCCTCGACTCGACCCGATGCGCCGGGATGCCCTCGGCCTCCAGCCGCTCGAAGAACGCGGTGGTGCCCGCGCGCTCGAGGCACACGACCTGGGCGTCGATGCCCTGCCGCCGCTGCTCCTTGGCGAGCGTCAGGATGACGCGCTCGGCCCCGTAGATGTTGTTGTCTGCCCGAAGATGAACCACGCGCATGTGCCCACCCGCCGCCGCCCGCGACCCCTCCGGGATAGGATGCAGGGTTGGCCGGCTCCGCCGCACCCCAGGTGCTAAGCGCACTTGCACCCTCGGGCAGCATTCGCGACAATGGGCGCGTGAACACGTGCCCGCGATGCGGCCGGCTCGTCCCCCTCGGGGCGGTGTTCTGTGCCGGCTGCGGCGCGCCCATCGGCGCCCCCGCCCCGGCGCCGGCCGGCCGGGTCGCGAGCACCGCGCCGCCGCCGTCGCCGACCGATCCCCACGCCGCCGGGT
>DASXVK010000301.1:0-45218 GCA_036504295.1 Polyangia bacterium | reverse complement strand
TCGAGGCCTTCGTCCACCAGGCGAAGGCCCACCACGAGGAGCGCCGCGCCCGCGCGGCCGCCGCGCCGCCCGCGCCGCAGCGGCGGCGGTTCAACCTGCCGTTCGGGCTGGGGGTGCCGCGGGAGTAGCGCACCTCACTCGAGCAGACCGTCGAGCTCGGACAACGGCAGCGCCTCGATCCCCGCGGCCACCGGGAACCGGTTGGCGGCGCGGCACAGCAGGGCCAGGCGGCGCACGCTGCCCCGCGGCAGCTCGGCGGCCACGCGCGCCAGCGCGGCGGCGTCGCGCGCGTCCGGGTGCTCGGTCCACTTGGCGTCCGCCAGGTCGAAGCGGCCGGCGCGGTGGAACAGGAAGTCGGCCTCGCGGCTGCGGTCGCGCCAGAAGTTGAGCTCCCAGCCGCCGCGGCGGCTCGCGAGCCGGCGGCGCAGCTCCGAAAACGCGAACGTCTCCCACAGCGCGCCGCCCATCGGCGACGCGGGCAGATCCCCGGGCCGCGTGAGGCCGACCAGGAACGACAAGAGGCCGGTGTCGCACACGTACAGCTTCGGGGTCTTGACGAGCGACTTGGTGCGGTTCGCGAACCAGGGCTCCAGCAGCGCGACCTGGGCCGAGGTGGCGAGCACCGACAACCACTGCGCCGCCGTCGAGCCGCTGATGCCGACGTCGCGGGCGAGCTCGGCGCGGTTGAGGAGCTGCGCCGTCCGCAGCGCGCACGCACGCACGAAGCGCTCGAAGTCGCGCAGGCTCGAGACGTTGAGCAACTGCCGCAGATCGCGCTCCAGATAGGTCGCGACGTAGGAGCGATAGAAGCCGTCGGCGTCGAGCTCCGGCTTCTGGTACAGCTCGGGGAAGCCGCCCCGGACGAGCACCTCCTCGACGGTGTACGGCAATCGTGCGGCCAGGATCTCGTGCCACGACAGCCCCTCGAGCTCCAGCACGTCGGCTCGGCCCGCGAGCGAGTCGGACACGGCTTGCATGAGCACGAGCTTCTGGGACCCGGTCAGGACGAAGCGGCCGTGGTGCTGCCGGTGGGCATCCACCTCCGCCTTGAGGTGGCGGAAGAGCCCCGGGGCGTACTGCACCTCGTCGACGGTGAGGGGCGGTGGATGGCGAGCGAGGAACCCGCGGGGGTCACGCTCGGCCTGCTCGGCCTCGCTCGGCAGGTCCAGGGTCACGAACTCGCGGTCGGGGAACAGGCGCCGCACCAGGCTCGTCTTGCCGGTCTGGCGGGCGCCGGTCAGCACCACCACGGGGCGTTGCGCGGCCCGGCGGCGCAGCAGCGGCTCGATCTCGCGCTCGATCCACATCGTACAATTCGTACGATGAGATCCTACGATTTGCAAGAAGCGGTCGACACCTCGCCGGCCCGCCTCACGCCCCCAGCACCGCCGCCACCGCCGCCGCGAGCCGCGGCCGCGCGCACGATGTGGTACTGATCTCGCCCATGGGACGCCTCGGCATCGCCGCGCTCCTGTGCGCGCTCGCCCTCGCGCCCGCGCCGGCGCGCTCCGACGCCACGCCGCCCCCGCCGGCGGGCACCGCGCTCAAGCTCCGCTTCACCGTGCCCCTGACCGGCAACACCATCGGAGAGACCATCATCACGGAGCTCGTCGGCGTGACGGTCGCCCTCGAGCGCGGTCTGTTCACGGTCGAAGCGGGCGGCGGCGTGACGAGGCAGCTCATCCGCGACAGCAGCGAAACGAGGGGGCTTCAGCCCATGCTCCTCGTGCGCGGCGGCCTGGCGCCGCGCCTGGTCGACACCCGTAACCAGTGACGGGCGACGTCGGCCTGGAGGCCAGCTCGCGGCGGAACCACGGCGCCTTCATGGTCCGCCTGCTGCTGGGCCTCGGCGGCGCCGTGTACGGCGTGCCCATGACGAGTCAGTACGGCTCGCACCCCGGCCGGCGCTTCACCACGTTCGAGAGCTGGCTCACCCTCGGCTGGGCGTGGGGCTTGTGAGCGCCCGCTCGACCGCGGCCGCCACGCCCGCTTGATCGTTCGGCAGCGTCACGGCGAAGCCGGCGCCGCGCAGCTCGGCGCAGGCGTTGCCCATCACCACGGGGTGGCCGCAGAGCTCGAGCATCTCGAGGTCGTTGAAGTTGTCGCCGATCGCCATCACGGCGCCGAGCGGCACGCCCCGGCTCGCGGCGAAGCGGGCGACGCCGTGGCCCTTGGAGCAGCCCTCCGCCAGGAGATCGAGGATGCAGAGGTCGCGGGCCTCGTACTCGGTGCGGAGCACGGTGACGAGCCCGGCGAGGTCGGCGTCGGCGAGCACGACCCGCGGGGCGCGCATCTCGGCGATGGTGCCCGCGAGCATGATCTGCACCGGGTCCTCGGCGAGCGCGTCCTCGAGCGGGGCGACGTCCGCGAGCACGGGCGCGTTCTTCTCCATCCAGCGGGCGAGCCGGGCGGTGAGCAGCGCGCGCGCCTCGACCACGACGGTGCCGGGCCCGTCGCGGTCGAAGATGAGCGCGGTGTGGGCGCGGCAGGCGCGCAGGCGGTGCAGGAGCTCGCGGGCGGCGGCGCGCGGCAGGAGGTGGCGGTGGAAGAGCGCGCCGTCGCTCGTCCGCGTGACCGCGCCGTCGGAGCTGATGAGGCACACCGGGAAGCCCAGCTCCAGCGCGATGGGGAGCGCGGAGCCGTGCCGCCGGCCGGTGACGAGCGCGACGTCGAGGCCGCGCTCGTGCGCGCGGCGCAGCGCGGCGGCGTTCGCCGGCGGGAGCTGGAACTGCGGGTCGAGGAGCGTGCCGTCGATGTCGACGGCGATGAGGCGGACCGGCAGCGGCGCGGCGGGCTCAGCCACGGCGGAAGGCGGCGGCGTGCGCGCCGAGAACATTCGCGGCGAGGTGCACCAGCATGGGTCGCGCGCCCGCCAGATCGATGTGGCGCGCAACTTCCGCGAACCGGTAGTCTCCGGGGTCATCGACGGACGATGACGCGGACGCCTTCCGCTTTGCGGAAGATCCGCGGCACATCGATCTGGGAGGGCCGCGGTCCGGTCGCGCACCGCGCCCGGACGGCCGACCTCCGGCCACCAGGGCGACGGCGGCCGCGAGCAGGTCGTCGGTCATGCCCCGTCGGCCGCCGCGCCCCCGGGCAGGCCGAAGATCGCGAGGGTCACGTTGCGGTAGCGCATGTCCTCGGTGACGTCGACCGCGTCGTGCGCCCACGCGGGCCGCGTGAAGGCGTGCGCCGCGGCCTCGCTGTCGAACTCGCACTCGAGGGTCCACAGGCCGGCGAGGCGCCCGTGGTACTCGTCGACCTCGAGGGTGAGCTCGCCGTGCGGCACCTCGTGGCGCGTCTTCTCGAGGCGCCGCTTCTCGGTCGCGGGCCACAGCTGCGCGAAGGCCCACGCGGGCATCTCGGTCTCCCACTCGTCGCGGCTCAAGGTGCCCTCGCCCTTGATGGTGAGGTAGTGCCGCTCGCCCTTGTGCCGGAGGCGGAGCCCCATCGGGAGGTAGCCCTGCTCGATCGCGACGCCGGTGCCGAGGAGGTCACGGGCCGGGACGCGGCGGAGGAGGAACTTGCGCTCGATCTCCATGGTGCCGCGATTCTACACCGGGGCGGCGCCCGGCGCCCCGTCAGATCCGGGTGGAGAGGCCCAGGAAGACGGTCGCCGGCGGGACGTTCTTCGTCAGCCCGACGTAGACGCCGGCGTCGAGCATGGTGTCGCGGCTCACCCAGTAGAGCAGCCCGGTGTCGAACGTGGCGCCCGTGCGCGCGCCGCCGCCGTCGTAGGCCTCGCCGTACAGCTCGACGAACGCCGCGAGGCGGCCGACGAGCGCGCGCGTGACCGCCGCGCTCGGCACGAAGACCCAGCGCCGTCCGGCCTCGCGCTGCTGCCGGAACGCCGAGCCGTTGACCTCCAGCTCGAGGCGCCCGGGCAGCTCGGCCCCGACCATCAGCGTGCCGCCCCCCTCGACGGTGCGGCCGTCGAGCGGCACGTTGAGCACGGGCGCGACGGTGACGGAGAACGGCGCCCCGGGCCCGATCAGGTTGAGCTTCAACCGCAGGTACAGGGACTCCGGCGCGGCCACGTCGTCAGGGCCCGCCGCCTGGTGGCGCACCGTCACCGCCGTGTAGCCGACCTGCGCGTCGATCCGGCGGTGCAGGCCAATCTTCACCAGGGTCTCGAGGAGGCGCAGCGTGTGCACGCGCGGGCTCGTGCCGTCGCGCGGGGCCTCGTACGCGACGACGCCGGTCTCGACCTGCAGGTGGCCAGGCGCGACGGTGTGGGGCGTGTCGGTGCGGTGCGGCCGGTCGGTGTCGATGGGCTCGAGGCACCACGCGGGCATCGGGTGCAGCAGGGTCCAGCGCTCGGTGTCGCACGCGGGCGGCAGGGCCGCCGCCGGACGCCCGGCGGCGATGAGCAGCACCGCCAGCAGACAGGGTCGCGCCCACATCCGGTGGAGTGAGATGCCGCTCCTACCCCATCGCCCACAGCAGGAGGCGCTGGAACGTGAAGAAGTACGGCCGCGTGTCGGGCAGCCGCTCGCTCAGGCGCGCGCGGTAGCGCTCGACGAACTGCGGGTAGAGCGCCGGCGGCAGGCGGCGCTGGTAGTCGGTGAGGGTCGTGCCCTTGAGCCACTCGAGGACGTCGTCGCGCGAGGCGAGCACGTGGCCGTAGACGCGGAGCTGCACGTGCTGCTCGCGGAAGCCGAGCCCGAAGAGGGCTTCGGCGTAGGCCGCCGGACCGAGCACCGGCGAGACGCGCACGTAGCCGCCGAGCGCGTCCGCGAACGGCGTCTCGCGCGCCACGTCCTGCGCCGCGAGCTGCGACGGGTGCTCGTGGTTCGCCGGCACCTGCACCGCGAGCTGCCCGCCCGGGGCGACGGCGGCGCGCAGGCGCCCGAGCAGCGCCTCGTGGCCCTCGACCCAGTGCAGCGCGGCGTTCGAGAAGACGAGGTCGTAGCCCGCGCCCTCCCAGGTGGCGATGTCGCCGCGCTCGAAGCGCAGGTCGCCGCCGGCGTGCGCGCCGGCGCGCTCGAGCATCGCCGGCGAGCTGTCGACGCCGACGGTCTCGCGCGCGGCGAGGCGCTCGTGCAGCACCCGCGTCAGCTCGCCGGTCCCGCAGCCGAGGTCCACGACGCGCATCGCCGGACGCCACTGCACGAGGCCCGCGAGGTCGAAGAAGGCGTGGCTCCGCTCCCGCTGGAAGCGCGCGTACTGCTCCGGGTTCCACACGTCTGCCATCATCTCCTCCGTGAGATGCGCCAGGCGTTGTGGATCCGCGGGCTGCGCGCGAAGTCCCGCGGGATCGTCGCCCGCGTGACGTCTTCGATGTCGAGGTCCGGCAGGGCCGCCGCGTCGAGCTTGAACCGGCGGAAGTTGTTCGAGAAGAGCAGCACGCCGTCGGCCTCGAGGAGGGCGGCCGCGGCGCGGAGCAGCTCGACGTGGTCGCGCTGCACGTCCAGCGTGCCGGTCATGGCCTTGGACTTCGAGAAGGTCGGCGGATCGAGGAAGATGAGCCCGTACCGCCCGCGCTCCTGCTCGAGGAAGGCCCGCGCGTCGGCGCGCACCAGGCGGTGTCGCGCGCCCTTGACGCCGTTGAGCTCGAGGTTGCGCCGCGCCCAGTCGAGGTACGTGTTCGAGAGGTCCACGGTCGTCGTCGCCACCGCGCCGCCCCGGGCCGCGTACACGGTGGCGGCGCCGGTGTAGCCGAAGAGGTTGAGGAACCGCCGCCCCGCCGCCAGCTCGCCGACGAGGCCGCGCGTCAGCCGGTGGTCGAGGAAGAGGCCGGTGTCGAGGGTGGCGGTGAAGTTCACGAGGAACCGGTGGCCGCCCTCGCGGACCTCGTGGAAGTCCTCGCGCGCGCCGAGCTTCTCGTACTGCGCGCCGCCGCGCTGCCGCCGCCGCACCTTGAAGAAGACGTCCGCGGGCGGCACGCCGAGCACCGCGGGGATGATCGCGAGGGCCTCGTGCAGGCGCGCCTCGGCGCGGCGAGCGTCGACGGTGGCGGGGCGCTCGTACTCCTGGACGTGCACCCAGCGCTCGTAGAGATCCACCGCGACGGCGTACTCGGGCAGGTCGGCGTCGTAGACGCGGTAGCACGTCACGCCCTCGCGCGCGGCCCAGGCGCGCAGCTGCTTCAGGTCCTTGCGCAGCCGGTTCGCGAACGCCTCGGCGCCCCCCGGCGTGGTCGTCGCGCGCGGTCCGGCCGGCGCCTCGCTGACGGGGATCTCGAGGAGCCGGCACTCGATGGCGCCGTTGAAGAGCACGTGGCGACGCGCGACCTTGAGGCCGATGCGCTTGCCCAGGTCGGGGTTGCCCGTGAGCACGAAACCGGTCCAGCCGGGGAAGCGCTGCTTGAGCGTGTCGCCGAGACGGGCGTAGAGCGCCATCAGCGCGTGCGCCTCGCCCAGCCGCTCGCCGTAGGGCGGGTTGACGACGAGCACGCCGGGCGCGGCGCCGGCCGGCGGCTCGCACCCGGCGAGCTCGCGGCGCTCGAGCGTGACGAGGTGCAGGGCGCCGGCGCGCGCCAGGTTGCGCGCCGCGACCCGGAGCACCGCGGGGTCGGCGTCGTAGCCGACCATCGGCGGCAGCTCCGCGGCGCGGCGGCGGTCGCGCGCGCGCGCCTCCGCGACGAGCGGCGCCCACGCGCCCGCGTCGTGGCCGCGCCAGCCCATGAAACCGAAGCGCCGCCGCAGCAGCCCCGGCGCGACGTCCGCGGCGATGAGCGCCGCCTCGATCGGGAGCGTCGCCGCGCCGCACATCGGATCGACCAGCCCGCCGCCGGCGGCGCACACCGCCGGCCACCGCGCCAGGAGCAGCACCGCGGCCGCCAGGTTCTCGCGCAGCGGCGCCGCCCCGGCCTCGCCGCGGTAGCCGCGGCGGTGCAGGCTGTCGCCGGAGAGGTCGACGGCGAGCAGGGCCTCGTCCTGCTCGAGGTGGAGGTTGAGCCGCAGGTCCGGGGCCGCGGTGTCGACCGAGGGGCGCGCCCCCGCCGCGGTGCGCAGCCGGTCGACGACCGCGTCCTTCACCTTGAGCGCCGCGTAGTGCGTGTGCCACACCGTCCCGCCAGGGGCGCTCGCGGCCGTGCAGTCGACGGCGAAGGTGCGGCGCGGGTCCAGGTGCTCGCCCCAGCGCACCGCGTGCGCGCCCTCGTACAGCTCCTCGGGCGTGTGCGCGGCGAAGCGCGCGACCGGCGCCAGGACGCGGCTCGCGACGCGCGACCAGAGGCACACGCGGTAGGCGGCCGTGAGCCCCCCGCCGAACGCGACGCCGGCGCGGTCCTCGACGACGTCGGCGCCGCCGAGGGCCCGCACCTCCTCGGCGAGGAGGCCGGTCATCCCCTTCGCGGTCGTGGCATAGAACGCAGCGGGCATGGACTGCCTGTAGCAGGATTCGGGGTGGCCGACCAGCGTGTGGATCACGCCCACCCGGCGCGCCCCGCGTCGCTAGGCGCCCAGCGACACGTTCTTCTCGAGCCGCTCGACGGTGTCGTCGCTGCCGACGTCGAACGCCTGCGAGAGCAGGCCGCGGTCGATCAGGTTCGAGAGGTAGGTCTGGCGGCGGGCGTTGTAGAGCCACGCCGAGAGGTGCGAGCCGGCGCCGTTGAGCGGGCCGAAGACCTGCCGGTGGCCCTCCTGGCCGGTCAGCCGCACGGCCTCGAGCGCGAGCGCGCGCAGCGCGATCCACGCACCCCACTCGTCGATGGGCGGCAAGGCGCGCTGCTCGTCGATGCGGGCGCGCAGCGCCGCGGCCGCGGGCTCGAACTCGTTGAGGAGCGTGGCCCGGAGCTCGTAGGCGGCGGCCTTCGCGGTCTCGCCCCTGTCCTCGCGCAGCGGGAGCGCCGAGGCGCGGGCCATGGCCGCGATCTCGAGGGTCACCGCGCGCCGGAACTGGGCGGCGGCCTCGTCGGGGTTGCCGCCGCCGAGGGTGGCGGCGCGGGCGGCGAGGATCTGGCGCCACTCGCCGTCGCCGAACACGCGGTCCCACGCGGCGGCGAGCGTGGCGAGGTCGGCGCGGCGCAGGCGCGGCTGCGGCGCCCGCTGGCAGACCCCGTGGAGCACGAGGGCGGCGCCGAGCGGATCGGCAGGCAGCACGACCTCGAGCGCCCGGTCCTCGTCGTCGTCGAAGCGCACGTTCGCGGCGACGCGGGCGCGCTCGAAGAGCGGCGCGAGCTGATCCGCCCCGGGGCAGCGGCGCCACGCCTCGCGCAGCTCGTCCTCGGCGCAGCCGAAGAACACGCCGTGCAGGCGCACCGCGGCGCGGCCGAGGAAGCGCAGCAGCGGCGAGCGCTCGCCGTGCTTGCGCGCGAGCTCGGCAGCGGCGCGCAGGTCGCCGCGCTCGAGCGCGTCGGCCATGAGGTACTCGGCCATGCCGCGCAGCGCCGCCGGCGGCGTCGCCACCTCGTCGGCGTCGTCGAGGCTGCCGATGAGCAGGCGCGCCCCGTCGAGGTCGCCGCGCGCGGCCTCGAGCAGCCCCGCCGCGAGGATGCCCTCGGCGTCGAGCCGCGGCTGCGCGTTGATCTGCGTCTCGAGGCCGAAGATCTCCTCCCGCGCCGGGTCCTGGCGCTGGAGCAGCGCCCGGGCCGCGCTCGGCGTGGGGCCCAGCCACGTCCCGGCGGCCGGCGACGCGGGCTTGCGCCGCGTGGCCAGCCACACCCCGCCGCCCACCGCTCCGGCCGCGACGAGCGCGATGGGCACCGAGAGTCCGAGGACCGCCAGCAGGAGGCCCGCACCGAGCCCGACGCCGCCCGCGACGCCGACCCCCTTCGCCCCGCCGCCCGTCGGCGCCGCGGGTGCCGGGCCGACGAGCACGAGCGCGCCGGGGACGGCCGGCCCCCAGCCGAGCAGCGCCCGCAGCCCGGCCGCCGGCCGCCGCTGCCGCGCCGCCTCCTCGTCGCGGAAGCCGAACGGCACGGGCCGCGCCGGGATCAGCGCCCACAGCTCCTGCGGCAGGCGCCGCGCGGGATCGCGCAGGTCGGCCATGGCCTGGCGCACCTGCTCGACCGTGCGCTCGCGCTCGCCGAGCGGCGTCGGGTAGCGACGCGCCTCCTCCATGCCCACCTCGAGCATGGCCATGAGCTTCTGCCCCTCGCGCTCCACCTCGATGCGGCTGCAGGCGGGCGTGAGGCCGAGGCAGTAGAACGGGCTCTCGTCGAGCCGCATGCCTACCGCAACCCCGAGTCGAAGCCCCGCCGGCGCTGCTCGACGGTCGGGGGCATGAGGGCCCACAGGCGGTCGACGATGGCCTTGAGCCCGAGCTTGTCGTTGCGGGCGGCCGCCGCGTGGCCCTGGCGCACGAGGTCCTCGGCCTTGGGCAGATCGGTCGCCTCCGCCACCTTCGACGAGACGTACTCGAAGTCCCAGGCCACGGCCTCGGGGTGGCGGTAGTAGGCGGCGTTGAGCAGGTTGCCGAGCAGCCGGATCTGGCGCTGCAGCTCGCGCGCGTCACGGGCGCCGCGGGCGCGCTCGATGGCGCCCATCGCGTCCTTCATGAGCTGTTGCTCGTCGGGCGTGCCGTACTCGCTCACCCAGCTCGCCGTGTAGGCCGCGTGGTGGGCCACCTTGTCGTCGAGCTCCTCCCAGCTCGACTGGGACTCGGCCTCGTGGATGGCGGCGTCGATCTCGGTGAGGAGGCGGCGCGCCTTCTGGCCCGCGTCCTCGTCGCCGCCGCGGGCGGCGTCGACCTCCTTCTGCGCCTGGCCGAGGGTCGTCTCCACGCCTTCGAGGCGCTCGACGCCGGCCCGATCGCCGCGGCGGAAAGCGGCCGTGCGGGCCTCGGTGAGCCGGCTGCGCAGGCCCGCCAGGCTCGCCTCCAGCACCTCCAGGCTGGCGGCGGGCACGACGAGGTGCGCCACCTCCTCGAAGACCTGGTTCAACGTCGGGACCAGGGCGCGCGCCGAGAGGCGGCCGCCGCGGTCGAGCTCGAGCGTGACCTCGACCGCCGAGCCCGCCGGCAGGCTCGCGGTGACCGCCGCGCCCGAGATCTCGATGCTGCCGACGAGACGGCAGAGGTGCGCCACGACGAACTCGCCCTGGACCACCGGGATGCGCAGGAGGCAGTCGCTCGAGCCCTTGGCCACGCTGTCGACGGTCTTGTGGGTGAAGGTGCGGCGCATGGGCAGCGGGGCGCCGCGCTCGAAGTACACCTGGACCGTGTCGTTCGCGAGGGCCACGCCGACCGTGCGCGAGAGCGGCGGGTCGCTGACCGTGAGCCCCTGCACGATGGTGAGGCTCGCCGGCTCGAGCGGCACGTCCTTGCCGTCGACGCCCACGGCGCGCAGCGCGAAGGTGTTCGGCCGGTGTGGCTTGAGCTCCACGCTGGCGACGAAGGCGCCCTCCTTGGAGAGGCGCGTCGGCGCGCTCTGCCACGCGCCGTCGTCGCGCGCGAGCTGCACCGTCGCCACCTCGGGCCCGCCGCCGCCGGCGACGAGCCGGCCGACCACGTGGGGCGCGAGGTCGGAGGTCATGGCCGGGAACTGCAGCCAGACGCGCCGGACGCGCGGCGAGGCCGACGGCGCCGCCGCGCGCGCCGCGAGGCCCGCCGTGGCCGCGTAGATCGCCGCGCCCTGCGCGACGAGCGCCATGGGATCGAGGCCCTCGGCGAACGTCGCGCCCAGGCGCTCCTGCACGCGCTGGCGCAGCACCGGCATCATGGTCGGTCCGCCGACGAGGACGACGCGGCCGATCTGCTCCGGCTTGAGCCCGTGGGCGCCGAGCAGCCGCAGGCACACCTCGACCGAGCGGTCGACGAGCGGCAGCGCCAGCTTCTCGAGCGTCGCGCGGTCGACGCTGAGGTCGACCTCGACCGCGCGGCCCTCCACGGTGCACAGGCCCGGCGCGAGCGGCGCCTCGCGGGCGCGGGAGAGCTCGATCTTCGCCTCCTCGGCGGCGGCCTTGAGCTTGCGCACGACCGGCGCGTGGGCGGGGTTGCCGCGGTCGACGTGGACGCCCTGCGCCGCGAGCGCCTCCTGCGCCCAGCCGACGATGGCCCAGTCGATGTCGCGCCCGCCGAGGAAGTTGTCGCCGTCGTGGCCGATGACGCGCAGCAGCCCGTCGCGGGTCTCGAGCAGCGAGACGTCGAAGGTGCCGCCGCCCAGGTCGTAGACGAGCCAGCTCCCCTGCTCCTCCGGCCCCGACCAGCCGGCCGCGAGGGCCGACGCGACGGGCTCCTGGATGAGATCGACCCGGCGGAAGCCAGCCAGGCGCGCCGCGTCGGAGGTGGCGGAGCTCTGGGGGAGCTCGAACAGCGCCGGCACCGAGATGACGGCCTGCTCCGGCTCGACGCCGAGCTGGTCGCGGGCGTCGGCGCGCAGCGACTTCAGCACCTCCGCACCCAGCTCCTCCGGCCGGCGCTCGACGCCGGCCGCGGCGAACCGGAGCGCCTGCGCCGTGCCCATCAGGCGCTTGAACTCGGCGCGGGTGTTGTCGGGGTCGGTGTCGAGATAGCGGCGGGCGCGCACCCCCACCGTCACGTTCCCCTTGGCGTCGATGCGGACGACGGACGGGGTGAGCGGCGAGCCCTGCGAGTTGCGCACGAGCTCGGTCTTGTCGCCGTCGAAGACGGCGGCGGTGGAGTTGGTGGTGCCGAGATCGATGCCGACGTAGAGGTCCTTGGCCATGGTCCCGGCATGATACTACCGAGACCCCTGGTCGGGGGAGACGCGTCTGGTTAGCGCGGCCGGACGACGAAATCGACGCGCAGCGTCGCGGCGCGCTGCCCCTGCGGCGTCTCGGCGTGCCAGACCAGCCGGAGCTGGCTCGCGCGCGCGCCGGCGTTCTGGAAGTACAGGAAGCCCGAGACGCTCCCTCCCGGCTTCAGCACGCCCTCGGGCAGGCCGAGGCGCTGCACGTCCTCGGACGGGCTCTGAGGGTAGTACCCGGAGCTCCAGCCGTACACGTACGACCCGTAGTCCGGCGGATAGTAGAAGTCGTAGGGCCACGGGGCGTAGTAGTTGAACCACGCGCGGCTCCGGGGGTAGACATAGAAGCGCCGCCCGGGCACCTGCACGACCGGGGGCGGCGCGGGGGCGGCGCCGCGGGGCGCCGCGACGGTGTAGAGACGCGTCGTGGCGAACACCGGCGTTCGCTGCGGCCCGATGGGGCGCCCGGCGGCGACGAGCAGGCCCGGATCGCGCCAACCCGCGGACCTCGCATACTCGAGACCGCTCGTCAGGCCGCCGGTCATGGTGGAGGACAGGCCCCCGCCCGTCCCCTGGCTGCCGAAGGACGCGAGCATGACCTCGTTGTCGTCCCAGCCGTCGTCATCGTAGTCGTCGAGGCGGATGGGCCAGTTGCTGCCGATCCGCGGCCCCGCCGGGGTGCCGGTATATGGATTGATCGCGGCGTACCGGAACCCGTTCTGATCGACCAGAGAGAAGTCCGAGTAGGTCACCCGGATGTCGCCGCCGGTGTAGTTGACGAGCTGCACCGCGATCGGCGTCAGGTAGTTCGGCAGGTCGTAGGGATCGCCCTTCCAGGCGTGAGGATCTGCATACATGGAGAGCCCGCGTTCGCCCGCCGCCCCCACGGAGCCGCCGGCGGCCGGGCGGATCTCGTACGTGGGAGCGCAGCTCGCCCCGATGAACGCGGCCAGGAGCGCAATCAGTCGCATACGCATGACGCACCCAAAATAAAGCTTCTTTCAGTATGCGTAACGACCCCCGCCCGCTGCCGCCAGCCGGCGATCAGGCCCGCTCCACCGCCACCTCTGCCACCACCTCCAGGTTCGCCCCCAGCGTCGCCACCCGCACGCCCGTGCGCGCGACCACCAGCGCCTGGCGCAGGAGCGTGAGCAGGACGAACGCCGCGGTCGCCGCGTACGGCCACGGCCACGCCAGCGCGAGGTAGGCCGCGCTCGCCGCGAGCCACAGCAGCCCCGCCCCGAGCTGCACGCCGATGGTCGCGCGCCACCGCGCCACGACCAGGCGGTACGCGCGCAGGAGGAGCCGCCCCATCGCCCGGTCCGCGCCGAGCACCGCCTGCGCCCGCGCGACGTCGACGGCGGTCGTGGTCAGCACCAGCATGACGAGCCCCGGCAGCGCCCCGGCCGCGCCGGCCGCCACGGTGACGAACGGGTTGACGGCGCGGAACGCCGCCCAGCCCGCGATGGCGACGCCCCCCGCCAAGGCCGCGATCGCCGCCGCGTACGGCAGCGCGCTCCAGAGCTGCAGCCGCGCCATGGCCAGGCCGTGCGCGCCCGCGAGCGCCAGGAACCGCCGCAGCGTGAGCTCGCGCGGCGCCTCGCGCAGCACGCCGAGCACGCCCGCGGTGAGGAACCAGCTCAGCACGAGCCAGCCGGCGACGCCGACGCCGACCGCGGCCTGCGCCGCGGTCCCGAGGAGCGGCCGCCGCGCGACGATCTCCGCGAGCACGTCCACCTGCAGTCCCCGGGCGAGCGGCGCGGCGTACGGCCGCAGCGCGGTCGCCCGCGAGAGCGCCAGCAGGAACGGCCACGTCACGGCGAGGGTCCACGCCAGGTTGAGCAGGTACAGGCCGCCGACGAGCTCGGGGCGACGCCAGGCGCCCCGCACGCCGGCGGCCAGGGCGCGGGTCGCGGTCACGGCGGGCATCCCGGGATCGTCACCCGGGGGTGGCACAAGTCAAGCGCGGCGGAGCCCGCGTCGCCCCGTCACGGGGGCCAGACGACGTACCCGAGCCGGGCCGCGGCGTTCAGCACGCGGTCGCGGAGCCGGGGGTCGAGGAGCGACCAGTGGCCCTCGGGCCGGGGCGGCAGGGCCGTGAGCGCGCGCTCGTACAGCGCCAGCGCCGGCTCGTTCGCGTGCATGGCCGAGCCGTAGCAGACGCCCTCGATGCCAGGGTAGAGCTCGTAGATGGCGCGGGACCAGTTGCGCGCCCGCTCGTGCGGTCCGGAGTTGATGTTCATCGACGCCCCGGCCCTCGTGGGCCAGACGCCCATCAGGTCGTGGACCCGCACCGCGCGGCTCAGCCGGAAGACCACCAGCCAGGGCTCGTTCCGACGCCGGTTGATCGTCCGCGTGCTCTGGAATACCTCCGCGAGACAGGTGATGCCGCCGCGCGTGCCGGCCGCCCCGTACAGGATCGCCCGTGCCTGGGTCCGCGGCGGCGGCTCGTGATGGTCGAACCGGGCGCCCGCGGGACCGAACGCCCGGAACGCGTTCCAGGCGGTGGGATGGGGCCCGCCCTGGAAGTACACCCGCCAGATCCGGGAGCCGCGCGGCAGGACCCGTCCGTCCGGGCCGAGCTTGCGCAACAGCGCGCGGTCGGGCTCCTCGGGGAGCTTGGTCACGGCGGCCCCGTCACAGCTCCGCGGCGAGCGCGGCGGCGCGCGCGGCCGGGCGACCCGTGCGCAGCCAATCGAGGGGGCTCACCGGCCGGTCACCGTCGATCACGAGGTCCGCGTTCGGGGAGGTCAACCAGCGCTGCGCCGACACCGGGTCGAGATCGGGCGGCAGGCCGGCGACCACCTCCGCGACGCCCGCGAGCAGCTTCCGCCCGTCGAACTGCAGCCGCGGGACCCGCCAGCTCCCGCCCACCTTGAAGCCGAACAGGGTGCGCGGCGCGCCCGTGAGACGTTGCCGGACCCGGCTGTCGTTCACCCCGAGCCGCGCCGCGGCCTCATCGACCGTGTAGGACTCCACGATGAGCTTGGCGAACTCGGCCGCCGCCCGCGCGACCGGGTCGGGCGCTCCGGGCGCCACCCGGGCGGGCTCGAACCCGCCCGCGCGCAGCAGCGCCTCGTCGCCGGCGGGCAGGCCCGACTCCTGGGTGATGGCCGCGGCGCGCCGCTCCTCGCCGAGGACCTCCTCGGTGGCGAGCCAGATCGCGCCGACGCGCTCCAGCCGCGCCGTCATCTCCGCCGCGCGCTCGCCCGCGGCCGGCCCGGGCGCCGCCGCGGCCGGGTCGACGTACGACAGCTCCAGCCGGTCCCCCCGCGCCTCGGCCACCAGCCGAGCACCGCTCGGCAGCACGCGGGAAGGGGTCCCGAGGTCGCAGCTGTAGGCCCCGCCCTCGTGCCCCCTGCCCGCGGCCGCCCGCCTCGTGCCCGCGCGCCGGGTCTGACGGGCGGTGCTGCTCCTTCCGCGCGCCTTGGCCGCCGGGGCGGTGGGACCGCGCTTCTTGCGCTGGGTGGTCATGCTCCGCGCCCTCTCCTAACGTAACCTAACAGCTCATACCATCGCTAACAGTGCGGCCTCGGCGCAGTCTCGTCAAGGCGCCCCTGGGTCCCGAGTTCACGCCGCTCGCGAATCGGCATAGACTCGCGCCCATGATCCCTCGCTGGCGGTCGTGGCCGTGCCTGGCGCTCGCCGCGCTCGCGCTCGCGCCCGGGTGCGACCGCGGGGCGCCGGCCCGCGGCGGCGAGACGGCGCCCGCCGTGCGCCCGACCGCGCCCAAGGACTACGGCAAGAAGGCTTGCCGGCTCGCGCGCGCGTGCTACCAGCGGCACCGGACCGTCGGGCCCGTCGCGGGCCACGTCGAGGTCACCGCCGACGCCGCCGGCCACGGGCTCGAGGTGTCGTACACGGGCTCGGCGCCGACGCCCGTGCGCGAGTGCATGGCCGCCGAGGTACGGAAGCTCTTCCTGCGCGGCTACGCCGCCGGCCCCGGCGTGTTCGTGTGCGACTACCACGGCGAGATCCTGGCGGGCGGCGTCGAGAAGATCGACCAGCAATGGTCGTTCCGCCCGGCGGGCCCCGCCTCGGCGCCGGCCACGCAGGAGCCAAGATGAGCCGGCTCTACCGCTACGACTTCCCGGACTTCCTCGTCGGCACCGCCGAGTACCCGCGCGGGCCGACCGGCTGCACCGTGCTCACCTTCCCCGGCGGCGCGGTCGGCGCCGTCGACGTGCGCGGCGGCTCGGTCGGCGCGCGCGAGACCACCGCGCTCGACCCGCTCAACGCCTACGGCGCGCTCGACGCGCTCTTCATCGCCGGCGGCTCGAGCTACGGCCTCGCGGTGGGCGACGGGATCATGCAGGAGCTGCTGCGCGCGCGCCGCGGCGACACGCGGTGGGAGGCGATCCCCGCGGTCCCCGGGGCCGTCGTCTACGACTTCCCGGGCCGCGCCGACGCGCGCGTGCTGCCCGACGCCCGCCTCGGGGTCACCGCGGTGCGCCGCGCGCGCCCGAACGCGGTCCGCGTCGGCCGCGCCGGCGCCGGCGCCAACGTCACCGTCGGCAGCTACTGGGGCCCCGAGTACGCCGAGCCGGGCGGCCAGGGCGCGGCGTGCATGGTGATCCGCGGGATCAGGCTCTTCGCCCTCACGGTCGTGAACGCCGTCGGCAACATCCTCGACGGCGACGGCAGCATCGTCGCCGGCAGCCGCGACCCGGACACTGGCGAGCGCCAGGCCGTGGCCGATCTCATCCTCGACCACGCCGGCCGCCCCGGCGCCGCGCCGCGCGGCAACACCACGGTCTCGATCCTCGTCACCAGCGCCCGCCTCCCCCGCCCGGACCTCGCCCGCGTCGCGGTGATGGCCCACACGGCGCTCGGCCGCGCCATCGAGCCGTTCCACACCCCCTACGACGGCGACGTCTGCTTCGCGGTGAGCACGGGCATCGCGGCGCCGCGCAAGAGCCTCGAGGCGGGCGACCTCGGCGTCCTCGCCGGCCGCCTGCTGCAGACCGCCGTGCTCGAGGCGGTCACGACCGGCTGACGCCCGGGCGCCCTCTCAGAACCCGACCAGCTGCAGCGCGTTCTGCACCAGGAACGCGAGCCCCTGGTGCACGCGGCGCGCCGGCGCGCGGTCGCGGCGGGCGTTCATGCCGTTGTTCAGCAGGTCGGCGTCGAGCAGCACCTGGCCGGCGGGATCGATGCGCGCGGCGGTGGCCGGCGCGGGCCGGCTGAAGGCGAAGCGGCGATACTGGTCGCGGCCGTCCCAGCGCGCGCGCTCCACCGCGCCGTCGCGGAAGCGCACCTCGAGGTCGACGGGGAAGACGAAGTCGCCCCTGCGGCGCACCATCACCTCGGTGTCGTAGACCGCGGGCGCGGCGGGCCGCTGCTGCTTCACCTCGAGGCGCTTCCCGTCGCGATCGAAGAGGCCGCGCGCCGGCTCCCGCCGCGCGCTCGCGAGCGCGCTCACCTCGTAGTCGAGCACCGCGGTGCCGAGGAACGCCGGGCGGAAGAACCACGACAGGTCCTCGCCGCTCGCCGCCGACATCGCGCGGAAGAAGTCCTCCGCCCGCGGGTGCTTGAACCGGTACGCGCGCGCGTACGCGCCGAGCGCGGCCAGCAGGCGCTCACGGCCGAGGTGGGCCTCGAGCGTGTGCAGCGCGACGCTCGTCTTCGCGTACACCTGCCAGTACGAGCCCGGGGCGAAGCGCCACGAGAAGGTCTCGAGCGGGTCGGCGGCCGGCCGGGTGGCCACGCTGCGCCGATCGACCTGCACGCGCGACGAGCGCAGCCCGAAGAGGTCGAAGCTCGAGCGATCACGACCGTACAGGTCGTCGAAGAGGACGCTGGTCACGTAGGTCGTGAGGCCCTCGTCGAGCCAGGCCTCCTCGAACTCGTTGCTCGCGACGAGGCCGTAGAAGTACTGGTGGCCGAACTCGTGCGCCGCGGTCTCCTCGAGGAGGCGGGTGCGGGCCGGCGTGAACGCGGGCACGGTGGTGATGAGGGTCGGGTACTCCATGCCCCCGGCGTTGATGCCGTAGACGGGCGGCTCGACGATGGTGATCGCGCGGTAGGGGTAAGGGAAGGCGACCCGCTCGAGGAGGTCCTTCATCGCCCGCACCGCCCCGAGGTCCCGGGCGACGCCCGCGGCGCTGCCGGGGTGGTACAGGAGCGTCACGTCGACGTCACCCCAGCGCTCGCGGTGCTCGCGGAAGGCGGGGTCCGCGGCGAACGCGAAGTCGTGCACGTCCTCGGCGTGGAAGACGTGGGTGAGGAGCCCGCCGGGCGCGTCGCGCATCTCGGCGAGCACGCCGGTCGCGCCGACGAGGTGGTCCCGCGGCGCGGTGATCTCGACCACGTACTCGCCGTAGTCCGCGAAGAACTCGGAGTTCGCGTGGAACGCGTGGCAGTTCCAGCGGGCGCCGCCGCCCGGCGCCGCCTCGAAGACGCCGACCTTCGGGAACCACTGCCCCACCAGGTGGAAGGTGCCCGCGTAGCCGGTCCGCTCGATGATCGCCGGCAGCTGCACCGTGAAGTCGAGCTCGAGGACGACCGAGGCGCCGGGCGCCACCGGCGCGGGCAGCGGCAGGTCCATCACCGTCTCGTCGCGCGGGCACCCCGGGCGGTCGGCCTCGTCCTCGGCGCAGCGGGCGATCCGCGCCGCGCTCTTGAGCTCCTGCGTCCCCAGGCGGATCGAGGTCACGTCGATGAAGCCCCACCGCTCCGGCGCGCCGAGCAGCCGCCCCTCCCCGGCCGCCGCCTCGCGCATGAAGACGCTCTCCTCGTTCTTGAACGCGTTCATGTAGAGGTGGAGCTTCAGCTCCGTCGCGGGCTCGGCCTGCGTGTTGCGCCACGTGAGGCGCTCACGGCCGGAGACGACGTGGGTGCGGGGGTCGAGGGTGGCGCTGATCTGGTAGCTCGCGATGCGCGGTGAGAGCGGCCCGGGCTCCCGCAGCGCCGGCGGCAGGCTCGCGGCCACGCCGAGCAGGGCGACGAGGCCGAGGGCCGCCGCCACGGTCAGCCCGCCGCCTCGTCGAGCAGCTCCCGGACCTTGCGCGCCAGCTCGATCTCCTCGAACGGCTTGGGCAGGAACGCGGTGCCGGCGGCGAGGGTGCCGCCCTCGCGGACGATGGGGTTCTCGGTGTACCCGGAGACGAAGAGCGTGCGGATGTTCGGACGCACGAGCACCAGCCGCTGCTGCAGCTCCCAGCCGCTCATGAGCGGCATGACCACGTCGGTGAGCAGGAGATCGATGACACCGGCGTGCTCGGCGGCGACGCGCAACGCGGCCTCGCCGTGCTCGGCCTCGAGCACCGCGTAGCCGAGGCGCTTCAGGACGTGGAGCACGATCGCGCGCAGGGTCGGCTCGTCCTCGACGAGGAGCACGGTCTCGTGGCCGCCGGGGACGCGGCCGGCGGCGGCGTTCGCGCTCGCCGGGGTGAGGCTGCCGGCCACCCGGCGCAGCCGGATGTGGAACGTCGTCCCCTGCCCCCACTCGCTCTCCACGCTGATCGCGCCCTGGTGCTGCTGGACGATGCCGTACACGGTCGCGAGCCCGAGGCCGGTGCCCCGGCCCACCTCCTTGGTCGTGTAGAACGGCTCGAAGAGGTGCGCCTTCACCTCGTCCTTCATGCCGCTGCCGGTGTCGCTCACCGTGAGCACCACGCTGTCGGCCTCGGGCGCGGCGCCCGCGGCGAAGGCCACGGCCACCCGCAGCTTCCCGCCCTGGGGCATCGCGTCGCGGGCGTTGACGGCCAGGTTCACCACCAGCTGCTCGATCTGTCCCGGGTCCACGCGGACGAGGGCGGGCTCGGGGGCGGTCACCGTCACGAGCTCGATGTCCTCGCCGATGAGCCGGCGGAGCATCTTGTCCATCTCGATGACGAGCTCGTTGAGGTCGATGACGCGGGGCTCGAGCATCTGGCGCCGCGAGAACGCCAGGAGCTGCCGCGGCAGGCGCGCGGCGCGGTTCGCCGCCTTCAGGATCTCGTCGACGAAGAACTCGAGCTGCCCGGTCGGGCTCAGCTCCTCCTTGATGAGGCCGGCGTAGCCCTTCATGACCATGAGCAGGTTGTTGAAATCATGGGCGACGCCGCCGGCGAGCCGGCCGACCGCCTCCATCTTCTGCGCCTGGAGCAGCTGCTCCATCATGCGCCGCCGGTCGGTCACGTCGCGGGCGTTGATGATGAAGCGCGGCCGGGGCTTCGCGAGCCGCTTGCCGATGCCCTCGAAGTACCGCCACGAGCCGTCGTGGTGGCGGCAGCGGAACTCGGCCGACACCACCTCGCCGAGCTCGGCGATGCGGCCGTAGGCCGTCGCGAGCGCGGCGCGGTCGTCGGGGTGGGTCAGCGCCGCCGCCGGCTGGCCGACGAGGTCCTCCGGCGCGAAGCCGAGCGCCCGCTCCACCGCGGGGTTCACGTACCGGACCACGCCCTCGACGTCGACGACCAGCGTGATGTCGAGCGCGTTCTCGAGCAGCGAGCGGTAGTACACCTCGCGGCGGCGCAGCTTCTTCTGCGCGCGGCGCAGGGCGGAGATGTCGGAGGTGATGACCACCATCCCGATGGGCAGGCCCTCGGCGTCCGGCAGGGCCGAGGCCGACACCAGCACCTCGACGCGGCTGCCGTCCGAGCGCCGGTGCACGGCCTCGCCGCGCCAGGCGCCGCGCTCGAACACCTGCGCGATGACCTGGTCCCGCCGCTTCCCGGACCACGTGGTCCCGACCACCTCGGGCAGCAGCCGCCCCTGCGCTTCGGCGGCGGTCCAGCCGTACAGCCGCTCCGCCGCGCGGTTCCAGCTGCGCACGGTGAGCCGCGTGTCGGTGGAGATGATGGCGTCGGACACCTCGTCGATGAGGCCGGCCTGGTAGCGGAGGCGCTCCTCGATGGCGAACCGGTGCACGGCCTCGCCGATCAGCGGCGCGGCGGCCTCGATGAAGCCGACGGCGCGCGGCGACATCATGCTCGGCCGCTCGTCGGCGAAGTGCACGGCGCCCACGATCTCGTCGCGGTGGCGCAGCGGCACGATCACGACCGTCATGAAGCCGTGGGCCGCGCACACGCCGCGGAAGCGCGACTGCTGCTCCGGGCCCAGCGCCGAGACGAACCGGCCCACGTGGTTGCACGCGAACGACCCGCCCGGCGTCATGGCGGCCCGGTCCCCTGCTTCGGGCGTGCCGAGCATGACGCGGGTGCAGGCGCAGGCGTCGTGTCGGACGGAGAGGAGGTTCTCCTTCGCCCAGAAGTCCTGGCTGAAGCCGACGTGGGCCTCGTAGGGCACGTCCCCGCGGTCGTTGAGGATGCGGACGCCCACGCACCGGCAGCTGCTCCAGCGCTGCAGCAGCGTCACCGCGCCCTCGAGGAACTCCTTCCGCGACCGGGCCTCGGCGAGCTGGCCGAGCAGCGTGATCGCCGCCTTCCGCCGCCGCTCCGACTCGGCCAGGCTGCCGAGCGTCAGCCGAAGCTGCTCGGTGAGCTCGCCGGTCAGGGTCGAATCCGCCATCGGCCGCCTCCTCGCCTAGCTACCAGGAAAGGGACCCTGGGAGGGTCCCTTTGACCTCCCGCGCAGAGTGCTGGCAGGCGAAGCCCGCCAGCACTCACGCGATTCTGACGCCGGCGGGGTGCGCAAAGCTTCGCCTCATGGCTCCCGTGAGGGTAGCGCCGTCCCCGGCCGGGTCAAGCCGGCGGCCCGCGTCAGCGTCGGGCGCCGTCGCCGTCGCGCGCCGCCGCGGCGCGCCCCTTGACCGCCGCCGCGGGGCGTGTAGCGCCCTACCCCGCCGGCGCGAGCACGCCCGCGTCCATCGTGTAGCGGTGCGTCGCGCGCGCGACCACGTCGGGGTCGTGCGAGGCGATGAGGAGCGTCGCCGCGAGCTTGCGCGCGCGGCCGACGAAGAGATCGATCGCCTTCTGGGCCCAGTCGCGGTCGAGGTCGGCGGTGGGCTCGTCGAGGATGATGAGCTCGGGCCGGGCGATGAGCGCACGCGCGAGGCACAGCCGCCGGCGCTCGCCGCCGGAGAGCGCCGCGGGCCGACAGCCGGCCCGCGCCGCGAGCCCGAGGCGGTCGAGGAGCTTGCCGGCCCGCACGCCCAGCCCCGGCAGCGGGACGAACGTGCCCGGCAGGAGCAGGTTCTCGAGCGCGGTGAGCTCCGTGACGAGCGGGCTGTCCTGAAACGCGCTCGCCACCCGCTGCCCGCGCTCGCCCAGCGCGGCCCGCGGCCCCGGCCGGACGCCGTCCCACGAGACCTGCCCCGCCGTCGGCCGCGCCAGGCCCGCGGCGAGGCTCAGCAGCGTGCTCTTGCCGCAGCCCGACGGCCCGGTCACGACGTGCACCTCGCCGGGCGCCGCCGTCAGCGAGGCTCGGGTCACCGCGGCCACGGTCTGGCCGGGCGCCCCGCGCAGGGCGAACAGCTTGGAGACCTCGGCGAGCTCGAGCTTCATCGCTCGCTCCGCATCAGCGCGTACGGCTCCCGGCGCAGGCGGCTGCCGACGGCGACGAGCGCGGCCGCCACGACCACCAGCACCGGCGCGGCCACGGCCAGCACGAAGCCCCCGGCGGTGATCGGGGCGACCGAGGGCAGCAGCGGCAGCCCGAGGACCTGGCGCGCCCACGGCGCGAAGAGCCGCAGCACCCCGAGCGCTCCGGCCACCCCCATCCCCGTCGCGACCAGGCCGAGCACCAGCGCCTCGACGGCGTACGCCGCCAGCAAGGCCCCGGGGCGCGCGCCCAGCGAGACGACGAGGCCGAGGGCGGCCCGGCGCTGGCTCCAGTAGAGCACCTGGGCCGCGGCGCCGACGACGGCCGCGATGATCGCGAGCAGCGCGGCCACGAGCGGCGCGGCGTCGAGCAGCCCGCGCAGCCGCGCCCGCTGCTCCTGGATGGCCGCGGCGGGGGTCACCACCTGCACCGTCGGCAGCGCCGCCTCGACGCGGGCGGCCACGGCCGCCGGCTGCTGCCCGGCCGCCACGCGCAGGAGCACTGCGGAGGGCCGGCCCCAGGGCACCGCGAGCGGCGCCGCGCCCTCGGCGCCCCGGCCCTCCATCCGCCGCACGCCGGCGAGCGGGATGAAGACCGAGTTGTCGAAGTAGCCGAGGCCCGTCGAATCGAGGCGCTCCGCCACGCGGAACGGCACGTCGTAGAGGCGCAGCGTCGCGCCCGGCGGCCGGCGCACCTGCGCCCCGACCCAGATCGGGTCCTGCGGGAGGCTCGCCGCCGGCCGCGCCGCCCAGGGGCGGACGGTGAAGTCGCGCGCCGGCTCGAAGCCGATGAGCAGGAGGTTGCCCGAGTCGCAGCAGTCAGCGGCGGCGGAGGCCAGGAAGTACTGCGGCGCGGCGACCGCGACGCCGTCGAGCCGCTCGATCCGTTCGAGCGCGCCGGCGTCGAGGGCCATCGTCATCGGCACACCGGCCCAGAGCCCCCGCTCGAGCGTCCCCTGCGCCCCGCGGGGCACGACCAGCAGGTCGGCGCCGAGCCGGGCGAACCCCGTCGCCACCGCGCGCTCCAGGCTGGCCTTGCCGACGAGCGCCAGGCCGAGGCCGAACGCGGCGCAGCCGAGCGCCAGCACGGTGGCCCAGAGGCGCGCCGGCGACCGCCACGCGGTGCGCGCCAGAAACCCCGCCAGCCCGAAGGTGTCGCGCCTCACGGTCCGGTGGCGGCGCGGCGCGCGCGCCCGAGCGCGAGCCCGGCGGCGGCGGCGACGATGAGCTGGAGCGCGCCGAAGACGATCGCAGCCGGGCGCGTGCCGATGACGCACGGCATCGTGGGGGCGCCGCACACGCCGGGCCAGACCGCGACGGCACCGACGGTGACGACGCCGGCGGCGGCGATGGCGCCGACCAGCAGCCGGCGCCCGCGCGGCTGGAGCGCCGCGAGCAGCCAGGCCGCGGCCGCCACGCTCAGGGCGAAGACGACGGCGTGGCCGGACTGCGC
Organism: Polyangia bacterium; assembly: GCA_036504295.1. GTDB lineage: Bacteria > Myxococcota_A > Polyangia > JACRCY01 > JACRCY01 > DASXVK01. The sequence continues at coordinate 21,751 of DASXVK010000301.1, read as the reverse complement.
GCAGTGCATGCTCGGGAACGCCGCCGCGAGCCCGGCGCCGCCGCCGCACGGCGCGAAGACGGTGAGCGTCGCGACCACGCCGGTCGCGGCGAGCAGCGCGCCGACGACGGCCGCCGCCCTCATCCGTGGCCTCCGCCCCGCGGGCCGCGGCCCGGATACCCAACCATGCGCACGCCGGGAAGATACGTCACGGATCCCCCCGCCGCAACACGAGGTCGCGGCGCGGGCGTCGCGCTCAGCCCACGTAGCGTCCGACCGGCGTCCGCGCGGCCAGGCGGACCGCGGCCAGCGTCACGAGCAGCGTGAACGGGAAGAGCAGCGGGTAGAACAACGCGTCGTCGGGGCCCAGCCCCGCCCCCCAGTGCAGCAGGTTCCAGCCGGCCCAGAGCAGGAGCGGGTGCAGGAGGTACACCCCGTAGGCGTGCAGCCCGAGCGAGCTCAAGAAGACGCGGCCCCTGCTCAGTCGATCCCCCTGCCGCGCAAAGAGCGCGACGAGCGTGAGCAGCGCCCCGAGGCCCATGAGCGGCGTCAGGAGGCGGTGCAGCAGGTACGGGTGCGGGATGGAGCTGAACGCGACCCCGCGCGACAGCGGCAGCCCCCACGCGACGGCCCCCGCGACCCCCGTCCCCAGCCAGACGAGGGCAGCGCCCAGGACGACGCCGGGACGGCGCACCAGCCGGAGCGCGTCGTCGGCGTGCTCGAGCAGGTAATACCCGGCGAGGAAGAAGCCGACGTTCGTGAGGAAGCAGATGCGGCCGAGCCGCGCCAGCAGCCGGAGCGCGCCTGGGAGCTGAGTGGACGCGGGCACCCACAGGTCGATCGGCAGCGCATAGGCGAGCTGCAGCGCCAGCGCGATCAGCACGACCGTCCCGCGCCGCGCGCAGCCGCGATACCAGCGGCTGAGGAAGGGGTGCATGAGGTAGAGCTGGACGATGAGGGCCATGAAGTACAGGTGGCCCCACGCCGAGGCGGTGCCGAGGTTCCAGACGAGGCGCCCCAGGTCTCCGTGCCGGATCTCCGAGGCCGAGTAGATGAGCGAGTAGGCCACGTACGGGATGAGCAGGTACTTGAGCGTGCGCCGGTAGAACGGGAGGGCGCGTTCGTTCCTGCGGTTGAGACTGAGGTAGAAGCCGGACAGGAGGACGAAGCAGGGCACGGCGAAGCGCGCGAGGCCGTGGCCGAGCAGCAGCGCGCCGGTGACCCAGCTCCAGCGCGTCATCTTCATGAGCTCGCTCGCCACGTGGGTCAGCACCACGGCCAGCATGCAGACGCCCTTGATGAGCGGGAGCTGATAGACGAGGAGCGCGCGCGGCTGAGGCTGAGGAGCCGGGAGATCGGGCTCCGGGAGGCTCTCGGGAGGAGCTGCGAGTTGCTGGGCTAGCTGCACGTTCGTCGAGACGTCGCGGGTCCGGGTGCTCTGGCGAACCAAAATGATGGGTGCGCGACGGCCGCCAGTCAACTGAAAGAGCGCCCCCGGGCCTGCATTGTGCGTGCAGTGACGGCGCGGCGTGTTAATGATAGCCCCCGTGACTCTATCGTTTGACGGGGCCCATCCCGCCCTCAAGCGTGCGCTCGACGCCCGGGGCTACGTCGATCCGACACCGGTGCAGGCGGCGGTGCTCGCGCCGGAGCTCTGCGGCCGCGATCTGCTCGTCTCCTCGCGCACCGGCTCGGGGAAGACCGTCGCCGTGGGGCTGCTGCTGGCGGACACGCTCCTCGGCGAGGCCGCGGCGTTCCCCCCGGCCGGCCGGCCGCTCGCCCTGGTCATCGCCCCCACCCGCGAGCTGGCGGCCCAGGTGCAGCGCGAGCTCGGCTGGCTCCTCGCCCCGGCGCGCGCCCGCGTGGTGACCTGTGTCGGCGGCATGGACCCGCGGCGCGAGGCGCGCGACCTCGGCGAGGGCGCGCACGTCGTCGTCGGCACCCCGGGGCGGCTGCGGGATCACCTCGAGCGGAAGAGCCTGCGCCTCGACGCGCTGCGGGTCCTGGTGCTCGACGAAGCCGACGAGATGCTCGACATGGGCTTCCGCGAGGAGCTCGAGGCGCTCCTCGGCGGCGCCGCGGCGGAGCGCCGCACCGTGCTCCTGTCCGCCACCCTACCCCGCCCCATCGTGGCGCTCGCGCGAGCGTTCACCCACGACCCGGTGCGGGTCGCGGCGACGCCGCCGGGAGAGGCCCACGCGGACATCACGTACCGCGCCCACGTCGTCGCGGCGCGCGAGCGCGAGCACGCCGTGGTCAACGTGCTGCGGTACGTCGATCCCCCGAGCGCCCTCGTGTTCCGCGCCACGCGCACGGCGGTGCAGCACACCGCCGCGAGCCTCGGGGAGCGCGGCTTCGCCGTGGTGGCGATCTCGGGCGAGCTCACGCAGCCGGAGCGCACCCGGGCGCTGAAGGAGCTGCGCGACGGGCGCGCGCGCGTGCTCGTGGCCACCGACGTCGCGGCGCGGGGACTCGACCTGCCGAGCATCGAGCTCGTGCTCCACGTCGACCTGCCGCGGGACGCCGACGGCCTGCGGCACCGCAGCGGGCGCACCGGCCGCGCCGGGCGCAAGGGGCTCGCCGTCCTGCTCGCGGCCCCGCCGGAGCGGTCCCGGGTCGAGCGCATCTTCCGCGAGGCGGGCGTCACGGCCCAGTGGGCCCCGGTCCCGACCGTCGAGGAGATCCGCGCGCGCGACGAGGAGCGGCTCGCGGGCGAGCTCCAGGCGCTCGCGGGCGACGCCACCGAGGAGGAGCGCGCGGCCGCACGGCGGCTGATCGACAGCACCGACCCCGTGCTGCTGGCCGTGGCGCTCGGGCGCCGCGACCGCGAGCGGCTGCCGGCGCCCGAGGAGCTACCCGAGACGCCCGCGGCCGCGCGCGAGGCGCCCGGGCCCCTCCCGGCCCGCCGCGGCGCCCCCACGGACGTGGTCTGGTTCCGCGTCGCGCTCGGCCGCGACCGGGGGCGCAAGCCCGATCCCAAGTGGCTGCTCCCGCTGCTGTGCCGCCGCGGCGGCGTGACGCGCGCGGCGATCGGCAAGATCATCGTCCAGCCCGGCGAGGCGCGGTTCGAGGTCGCCCGGGAGGCCGCCGACCGCTTCGCGAAGGCCGCGGCGCGCCGCGACCCGCGCAGCCCCGAGACGCGCATCGAGCCCTGGCGCGAGCCCGCCGGGCGCGCCCGCCGCGCCAGCCGGTAGCCGCGTCCCCGGTGCCGGCCGGCGGATCTCCGGGCCCGGCCGGCGATCCGTGCTACACTCTCACGAGATGACTTCAGAAGAGAAGCGCGCCCGCATCATCGCCGCGGAAGCCGAGCGCTCCGCGAATATGCCCCAGCCACCGTTCGGGCGTGGGAAGGCGCGCTCCAACTGGGCGGCCTCCGCGCCCGTGCGGCCGCCCCGGAAGTTCCCGGGGCGCCGCGGCCCGAAGCCGGCCGCCGACGGCTCCGGCGCCTAGCGGCCTCGCGTCCCCGAGACAAGGGTACGCCCGCGCGCCGACGGCTTCACGTCGGCGCGGCGGGCGTTGATCTGTCGATCCCGGCGGGCTGGGCCCGCGCTACGGATTCGCGGGGCGATTCCCCGTCGAGTCCCGCGACGGCGCCGCGGCGCCGGACGCCGGGGCGCCGGACGCAGGGGCACCGGACGCAGGGGCCGCCGGCGGAGCGCTGGCCGCGGGCTGCGGCGCCGGGGCGGCGTGCGCCTTGGCCAGGGTCGCGGCGGAGGGCGCGACGACCATCACCATGCGGCGGCCGTCCATGGCCGGCATCGCCTCGGACTGGCCGATGTCGGCGGTGTCCTTCGTGACGCGCTCCAGCATCGTGCGGCCCGTCTGCGGGTGCACGATTTCACGTCCGCGGAACTGGACGATCAGGCGCACCTTGTTGCCTTCCTGGAGGAAGCGCCGGATGTGCGCGAGCTTGAATTCGTAATCGTGGACGCCCGTCTTCGGGCGCAGCTTGATCTCTTTGATCGTGATGACGGTCTGACGCCGCTTCGCCTGCCGCGTCTTCTTCGTCTCCTCGAACTTGAACTTCCCGAAGTCCATGATGCGACAGACGGGAGGGACGGCCCGAGGCGAGATCTCCACGAGGTCTAGGCCCGCGGCCTCGGCCCGCTGCAGGGCGTCGGCGGTGGGCAGGATCCCGAGCTGAGTCCCGTCATCGGCGATGACGCGAATCTCGGGAACGCGAATGCGACGGTTGATGCGATAGAGCTCCGCCTGGGGCGGTGCGCCGGCGAGTCCTGGTCTTCGAATGGTGGCCTCCAGTCTGCCCACGAGGGGCGACGTGCCTGAACGTACGTTACTGCAGCACTGCGAACAGTGTCATCAGATCCATGCTTGATGCCGGACAGCGGAAAAAAGTCCCCGGAAAGCCGCCGACGCGGCGCTCCGCATTCTCGTCGGGAGTCTTCGAGGCGCGGCTAGCGATGATCTGGCGAGCTGCGGGCAAGGCGAGAACGGTCGAAACATAGCACGAACCAGGGCTGGCGCATCGCAATTCGAGGGTCGCCGGTCTGCGCCGCCGGTCCGACTGCCTACGGCGTGCGCCAGAGGCTGACCTTGTAGGCGACGTCGAAGTACTCGTGCCCGATCGCCTCCGTGCCGTTCCAGAGATCCAGGTGGCCGGTGGCGTCTGACCAGTTGACCTCGAACATGATGATGCCAGCCTGGCCGGCGAACGCCGCCTCGTCGGTCGAGACGATGTCCGGCGTGCTGATGACCTTGCGCAGGTAGCGATTCAGCTCCGCCACCCGGTAGGCGTAGCGCTTGCCGTCGCCGCCCTTGACCGTGTTCAACCCCGGGACGTTGCCGGGGATCGCGAAGCCGGAGTAGTTGAGCGCGCGGCTCAGCCGGATCGCGCAGGTGTTCACGATCCAGTCGGCGTTCACGTTGCCGCCGATGAGCTTCTTCACCTCGTCGGCGGTGCCCAGGGGGTAGTGCTCCCACAGCGTCGCGAGCGGCGGGAGCGTGCGCGCCGGGAGGTCCGCCTTGATGTCCTCGCCGCCGTCATTCAGCGGATCGAGCGGCTCCTCCGCATACGCGCCCGGCCCGGTGGAGGTCGAGCTGCACGACCACGAGGTCAACAGGAGCGCGGCGAGAGCGAACCCAAGATAGGCCTTCGTGGAGTGCGGCGTCATGGCCGCGAGTGTACGGACTCTGGCGAGCTCACGTCAATTGAATCGCGGGGCCCCGTCGAGGGCGAGGCCGCGCAATGTGCGTGGTTCCGAGATCTTACAGGTGCAGCGCGGTGTGTTCGCTCTGGCAGATCAGCGCCGCGCCGACGCCGAGGGCGGCAGCGTCACCTGGGACGTGTCGGCATCGGCCGCCTCGTCGGCGGCCGCCGCCGCGAGGCGCTCCTGCTCGGCCTCGGCGATCAGCATCTCCGCCGCCGCCATCGAGGCGAAGCCCCAGACGTAGCAGTTGATGCTGATGTACGAGAAGCGATCGCCGAACATGTTGGCGACGAAGCTGCCGATCCACATGATCGCGACGCCCATGCCCAGGCCGCGCCCGAACGGCGTGTGCGCCACGTCGACGAGCCGCCAGGCGGTGCGGAAGCCCTTCCAGAACATGCCGAGCACGAGGATCAGCCCCACCAGCCCCATCTCCGCGAGCGTGCGGAAGAAGAAGTTGTGGGTGTCGAGCTTGATCCCGGTCTCCTCGCGGTGCTTCGGGATATAGCACTGGTAGCCGACGCCGAGCGGATACCGGTACGTCCCCGCGACCGCCGCCCATTTCCAGAAGTCGAGGCGGCTCTCGGCGCTCGCGTCCATGCCGCCGCCGGCGCGGTCGCCGACGGCGCCGCCCATGAACGCGGGGGCGGCCGCCATCAACGCGACGAACCCGATGAGGAGCGCGCGGTTCTTGCGCGCGCCGAGGTACGCGACGGCGGCGACGACGGCGAGCCACGCGCCGCGGCTGAGGCTGAAGATCGTGCCCCACGCGAGCAGGAGCGCGTTCACGCCGAGGTACAGGCGCCAGCGCGTCGCGCCCCTCCAGGCGACGACGAGCCCGAGCAGGACGAGCAGCGCGTTGGCGTAGAACGCCGCCATCTCGTTCGAGCCGATCTGGGTGAAGACCCCGGTGATGGTCTTGAGCTCCCAGGAGAACGCCTGCGCCTCCGCGCCGCCGCCGCGCCGGTCGATGGAGTACCAGATCGTGATGGGACCGAGGCCGCGCCGCCACCCGGGGATGCGGATCGTGGCCGGCCCCGAGAGGCCCTCGACCTGGACGGAGTTACCGTCCTCGTTCTGCGCCCGCAGCCGGTGGTCCGAGTCGACGAGGATCTTGAGCGGGAAGCCGTCCGCGCCGATGACCTGCACGTAGCGGGCGCCCGGGACGCCGGTGCGCGAGCCGAGGTCGTCGTCGCCCTGGACCTCGTCGACGCCGAAGCGGCGGTGCCGCTCGAGGACGTCGGAGGTGTACTGGACGTAGTAGACGCCGATGACGTAGGGGATCATCGCGGTCATGCAGAGGAGCAGCTTCTTGATGCGCCGCTCGTCGCGCAGCGTCGCCTGGGCGACGAAGAAGATGATCATCCCCGTGATCTCGTCCTTCCAGTGGATGAACCGCTCGTCGGCCATCGAGAGCGGCAGGCCCACCGGCGAGAAGACGGCGCCGTAGAAGAGGGCGAGGAACGTCCAGATGACGTAGGCGGCGATCCACGTGTTGAGCGGGTTCCGGGGGAAGAGCGGCGCGTCGCGACGCTTGCAGTCGACGATCCAGCCGATGACGAGGGCGACGGTGACGAGGTTCTGGAAGTTGATGCCGCCGGGGTACTTGGGGAGCGCGTCCGTCCAGGACTGGATCGGCAGGACGCAGACGGCGAGGGCGATGAGATAGACCATCAGGCCGCGATTGTACTACCTCGCGCCGGCGGCGAGCAGGCCGCGGATCCTGGCGGCCGCCTCGTCGTACGCGACGGGATCGTGGACCCAGGCGCCGCGGCCCGGTGGGTGCCGCCAGGTCGGCGGCGCGTGGTCCTTGCCCGGCACGAACGCGCCCAGCGCGCGCGCCACCAGCGCGGCGGCCTCCCGGTCCGCGGCGGCGGGGTCGGTCCGGGCGAGGAGGGTCAGCAGCGTGTGGTCGGTGACGCCGCGCCGGAACGCCTTCATGCGCAGCGACGCCAGGGGCCCACGGGCGCCGAAGGGCGGCCCGGGGTAGAAGAGCGTGCCGTCCCCGTTGAAGCTCGAGGTGCGGCCCTGGTACGTGAGCGCGGTCTGGCCGATCGCCCACAGGTTGCGGTGGCCGAAGCTCGCCGTGTGCCAGTGGGTGACCGCGTAGTAGAACGCGCCGGTCACGCGGTAGCGGTAGGCGATCCAGCCCCACACGCGCGGCCCGACGGCCTCGGAGTCGAGGTGGTGGCCGCCGACCCACGGCTCGTACTGCTGGTAGAACCAGGCGTCGTCGCCGCGCTCGCGGACGCGGTCGATGGCGTGGGGCGAGCCGGGGTTGCCGGCGGCGGGGAAGTAGTACTGCCCGTTGGTGGCCCAGACGATCGGCAGCGGGCCCGCCGCGCGGCGGCGGATCTGCGTCATCAGGTCGGGGCCGCAGCGGCGGCGCACGCGGCGGCCGTACTGCGAGTCCACCGGATCGATGGGGAACGGGTGGGCCGTCATGAGCAGCGCGATCCCGCCGCGGCCGCCGCGGGCGACGAGGCTGGCGACGCGCGCCGCGTCGCCGAAGTCGCAGAGGCCCGGCTCGTCGACGGGGTAGACCAGGGCGCGGCCGCGATAGCCGAGGCGGTCGAGGTGGGCGCGCGCGGCGCCCAGGCCAGCGGCGAAGCGCGCCTCGGCGCTCTCGTCGTGGCCGGGGCGGTCGGAGCCGACCTCGAAGAGGCGCGCGGGCCGCCCGTCGTCGAAGGCGGCGCCGGAGAGGACCGTGCCCCAGGTGCGGTCGAAGAGCGCGGGATCCTTCTCGGGGTCGACCCAGCGGACGATGGGCTCGGCGCCGTGGGCGCGGGCGAGCCGCAGGTACTCGCGCAGGTTCGCGAACCGGAGCGCGGGATCCGCGCCCTCGAGATCGTGGGCGAGATCGACGTCGTCCTGGTAGATGCGCCACACCATGAGCAAGGGCGGCTGGGGCGGGAGCGTGGCGCCCGTCACCTCCACCTCGATGGTCACCGGGACCGGGGCGCGCCCGCGGGCGGCGACGGTGATGGTGCCGCGCACGATCCCGGGCGCGGCGCCCCGCGGCACCGCCGCCTCGACCAGGAAGCCCTGGGCGAAGTCGCCGTAGGCCTCGAAGCGGAAGCGGTCGCCGGCGGCGAAGCCGGGGCCCCGGTCGACGTTGCGGGTCGGGCCGTGGAACGCGAGGCGGATGCCGTCGCCGCCGTCGATCGCGGCGGCGATCGACCGCGGCGGGCCGAAGCTCCGGCCGCCGTCCGCCGAGACGCGGACCTGGCCGCCGTCGACGACCTCGATCGCGTAGCTGCGGTGCCCGGCGCCGGTGTACGCGCCGCGCGCCTCCACGGCGCCGGCGCCGGTGTTGCGCGGCGACGGCGCTACCGCGCCGAGGCGGGTGATGGTCACGGGCCCCGGCCCGAGCGGGACCAGGGGATCCGGGACGTCGCCGGGCTCGCACCCGCCGGGGAGCGGCCGGCCGTCGGCGGCGCTCGACCGGGGCGTGCGGATGAGGGCCTCGCGCGCGAGGCTCGTGCGCAGCCCCGGCACCTCGGCCGTGATCGCGACCTCGAGCGGCGCGCCGGCCGCCTCGACCACGAGGTGGGCGGCCGCGGTCTCGCCGCGCGCCGCGGTCAGGCGCAGCCGGCGCGCGCCGCCGTCCCACACCCAGTTCCGGTTGCGGTAATCGGGGAAGCGCGCCACCACCGGGCTCGGCGCGCCGCCGCACCGCTCGAGCGTCGCGTCGGGGCGCACGCGCACCGACTCACCGATGGCCCACACCGCGGGCGCCCCGGCGGCCTGGCCGCGGACGGCGGCGGGCGGGGGGCCCGGTGGCCGCGGGGCGTCGTCGAGCTCGACCGCGCCCGGGCCCGCGCCCGGGGCGGCCGGCCCGCGGCGGCACGCGCCGGCGGTCAGCACGAGCGTGACGGCCGCGACGGCGGCGAGGAGCTGGCAGGGGCGCGGCGCCCGCGCGCTGGTCGTATGCTCCATGATGGCTATCCCCCTCCCGGGCTTTGATGATGCAGTGTCCGCGTTGCGTTGGCTGGGACCGTCGCCGCCAGGGATGATCGGCGGTCGCCGCGGTCACCGACGATAACGCGCCGAAACGCAAATTCGCATTGCGGGCCCGAGGAGCTGCCGTCGAGCTGAGGCGGTCGTCCTAGCCGCAAAAGCCGCGCCGCTGGTTCTGACGCCACCGCGAAAGCCGCGCTGCCCGTCGGGAGGGCCGCCGCCGCCGCGGCGCCTGGCGGTGCGCGCTACGGCTGGCACGCGGCCGTCGCGGTTCTTCCGCCCCGCGCGGCTGCCCGTCAGCGGGCGTGGTGGCATTGGTGCGGCGGGTGGAGCACGGGTGGGCTGGGCGCCGGTGCCGAGAAAGAGTTTGCGTCTCGGCGGCGAGAGGATCTTGCTGGCGGCTAGGACAGGTGGGGGAGCGGGCGGCACACCCGCTCCCCCGATGGGACAGGCCCCTTACCACCGAGGCAGGATGATCTTACGACGACGGATCAAGTCCATCCAAACATTTGTGAAGCAGCGACACGCGGCGCTGTGCTTTGACGGCATCGCGGACCCACGGTGCCGCCGCGGGCGCCGCTGGACGGCGCAGACGTTGCTGACGACCGCCGTGCTGACCCTGATGCTGCTCGCGCGCAGCCTGCGCGGCGCGGAGCGCCTGAGCGCCGACCTGGCCGACGGGGGTCGGGTCAAAGGGTTGGGCCGGCGGGTGCCCGACTCGACGCTGGGCGACTTCGTGGCGCGCATGTCGGCCGCACCGCTGCGGCGGCACTTGCACCAGCAGATCCTTGCCGAGCACCGCCGCAAGGCGCTCGAGCCGACGGTGCTGCCCATCCGCGCCATCGCGGTAGATGGCAAGAACGTCGCCACGCTCGCCAAGGCGGTTAACCGCGACTGCCAGCGGCAAGAGCCCGCGGGCCAGGCCCCCTACTGGCTCTACCGGGTGGTCAACGCGACGCTGATCTCGGCGGCCGCCGCGGTGTGCGTCGACCAGTTGCCGATTCCTGCCGCGACCAACGACATGGGCGTCTTCGCCGCGTTCTACGCCAGCCTCACGCACACCTACGGCCGCGCCGGCCTTTTCGAGCTGGTGTCGACGGACGCGGGCTTCACGTCGCTGGAGAACGCGAGCCTCATCGACGCCGACGGCTACGCCTACTGGATGGCGCTCAAAGGCAACCAGCCGGATCTGCTCGCCGAGGCGCAGCGGGTCCTGCTCGCGCAGGCGTGGCGCGACCCGCCCGAGGTGCAGACGGACTGGGAGCTGGACTCCTCGCGCGGCTGGATTCGCCGCGAGCTGTGGCGCACCGATGAGCTCACCGGCTGGGGCGGCTGGACCCACCTGCGCCAGGTGGTGCTGGTACGCGTCTGGCAGGCCCCCGCGGGGTCGCACGGCAAGGATCCGGTCCTGGGCCCGCCCAAGATCCTCGAGGAGCGCTACCACGTGACCAACCTGGTGCGGGGCCGCCTCAAGGGCAAACACCTGCTGGCGCTGGATCGCGCCCACTGGCGGATCGAGAACAACCTGCACGGCGCGCTGGACATCCAGTGGCAGGAGGACCACGGCCGCTGGGTGCGCCGCGGCCGCGGCTTGCCCGTCACCGCGCTCTTGCGCGTGTTGGCCTATAACCTGCTCGAGTTGCTGCGCGCCGTGCATCTGCGCTCGGTCGCGGCGCGTAGCGCCACGTGGGAGCAGCTGCGGTTGTGGATGCGCGACGCCTTCGTCTGGCCCGACCTGACCACCGACGCCGATGACGCGGAGGCGACCCCCGCCGTGGCCTGACGCGCGCCCGCTCCCCCGCCTGTCCCCCTCACCGCCATGACGCGCGGCCACCCCGCCTGGGGAGGGGGCCGGTGTGCGCTCGCGTGCCCTGCCAACTGGCCCAGGGTGCCCGGAGGGCGGCGGCGCGCCAGCGCCGACGACCTCCGGGCACCCCTGCCGTCGCCGCGGGTGCGCTTGACGCGTGGCCACCGGTCTGACAATACTCCACGCGGCGGAGGATGGGTCGAGCGTGATCACGGTCCTTACCACCAACAATACCGCGATCTTCCGGCAACTCGGCGCGCCCGCGTTCCAGAACCGCGGCGCGGGGCTGACCCACGTCGTGGCCCGCTCGGGGGCGGAGGTGCTCTCCTTCGCGCGGACGCGGCAGCCGGTCCTCATCATCCTCGATGTCGAGTTGCCCGACGGTGACGGCTTCAGCGTCTGCCGCAGCCTGAAGGCCGACCCCGCGGTCGCCAAGGTGCCGGTCATCATCGTCGTGACCGGCGTCCTCACCGCCCAGGTGCTGCACAAGCTGGTCGAGTGCGGCTGCGATGACGTGTTCTACGTGCCCTCCCCGACCGGCGAGCTCTACCAGCACGTGGCGAAGCTCATCGGCCTGCCCGCGCGCCGCGGCGCCCGCCTCAAGGTCGAGCTGATGGCGCAGGTACAGGGCGCCGGCCGCGCCGTCGCCGGCCAGGTCGTGGACCTCTCCGCGGACGGCGCCAAGCTGGCGACCGACGAGGAGGTGGCCCGCGGCTCGGAGATCAAGCTGCGGCTGCAGCGCAACGGCGAGACCGACGTGCTGATCGTCGACGGCCGGGTCGTGTGGTCGCGCCGGACCGACCTCGGCGCGTTCAACGTCGGCGTCGACTTCGCCCGCGCCACGCCCGAGCAGCGCGCCCGCCTGGCCGAGCTCGGCCTGTGGGACATGACCGTCGAGGCCGACGGCACGAAGGTCACGCTGCAGGGCGATTTCAACGAGGGCACGAGCTTCGCGGACCTCGCCGGGCGCCTGCGCGGCGTGGTCGAGTTCGACCTCTGGGGCGTGCGTCACATCAACTCGACCGGCGTGCACCGCTGGATCCAGTTCCTGCGCCAGCTCACGGCGACGACCGCCTACACCTTCGTCCGCTGCTCGGTCTCGTTCGTGACGCAGGCCGCGATGGTGCCGGAGGTGCTCGGCCGCGGCCAGGTGATCTCGTTCACGGCGCCGTACCGCTGCGACACCTGCGATGTCGACGAGGAGCGCCTGCTCCACAGCGGCGCCCTCGGCCCCGACCACACCCCGCCCGAGTTCCGCTGCACCCGCTGCGGCATGCGCCTCAGCTTCGACGAGATGCCCCGCCGCTACTTCGCCTTCTTGGGGGACACGCAGCCCCTATCCAACCCAGCGCTCTGACTGGTCTTTTAGACCCGACCGCGCATTTCGCTATTTCAGGTCGTACTTCTTCAGGATCTGCGTCAGGTAGGCGCGGTCGAGATCGGCCTCGCGCGCGGCCTTCGACACGTTGCCGCCGACCCGCGCGAGGAGCGCCTCGAGGTAGGCGCGCTCGAACGGCTCGGTGAAGAGGCGCTTGGCGGCCTTGAAGGGCAACGTCAGGAGCGCCGCGGGTGCCACGGCGTCAGCGGGCGCGGGCGCGGCCGGCGGCGCCGCCGGGGCCTCGAGCCCGGTGAGGGTGCCGTCGATGAGCGCGCCCTCCGCGAGCGAGACGGAGCGCTCGACGAAGTTGCGCAGCTCGCGGACGTTGCCGGGCCAGCGGTGGCGCTGCAACCGCTCGAGCGTGCGCGGGCCGAGCTGATAGTCCGCGCCGCCGCCGGCACGGCGCGCGGCCTCGTCGAGGAAGTGGCGCACGAGCGCCGGCACGTCCTCCGGGCGCTCGCGCAGCGGCGGCAGGCGGACCTCGACCACCGAGAGGCGGTAGAAGAGATCGCCGCGAAACCCACCGCGGTTCACCTCGGCCCGCAGATCGCGGTTGGTCGCCGCGACCACCCGCACGTCGACCTTGCGCGGCGCGCCGCCGCCGAGCCGCGCGACCTCGCGCCCCTCGAGCGCGCGCAGCAGCTTGGGCTGCAGCTCCAGCGGCAGCTCGCCGATCTCGTCGAAGAACAGGGTGCCGCCGTCGGCGCGCTCGAACGCTCCCGCCCGCGCGCGGTCGGCGCCCGTGAACGCGCCGCGCTCGTGGCCGAAGATCTCGTTCTCCATGAGCGTCGCGGGCATCGCGCCGCAGTCCACGACGATGAACGGGCCGCCGCTCCGGGCCGACGCGCGGTGCAGCGCCTGCGCCACGAGCTCCTTGCCCGTGCCGGACTCGCCGGTGACGAGCGCGGTGACGTCGCGCGGCGCGATCTTCGCGAGCGTCGCGAAGACGCGGCGCATCCCGGCGCTCACGCCGATGAGGCCGCCGAAGCGGTCGTCGGCGCACAGCTCGATCTCCGCCTCGTCGGCGAGCGCACGGAAGGCGAGCCGCGTGGCGCCGAGCTCGAGCCCCGCCCCATCGCGCAGGAAGACCTCGCGGGCGCGCAGCCCCTCGACGAAGGTGCCGTTCGTCGAGCCCAGGTCGCGCAGCAGGTAGCCGTCCGGCCCGAGCTGGATCTCGCAGTGGTGCCGGGACACCTCGCGATCCGTGAGGGTGAGGTCGGTCCCCGGCGCGGTCCCGAGGACGATGCGGTCGCTGTCGAAATCGCGCGCCAGCCCCGCGTCCGGCCCTTGACGCACCTCGAGCCGCACGCGCCGCACCCGCAACGCGCGGCTGCCGGGGACGACGCGGGTCGCGGAGTCGTGGGGGTCGGGCATGCCAGGCCATCGTAGCACGGCACGGCACGGCTTCCCGTGCGGCGCCGGTTGCGCGACAATGGCGCCATGCGCAGGCCGCGGCTCCGGTGGTTAGCGCCGCTCACCGCGGCGGCCCTCGCCACCGCGTGCGCCGCGCCGTTGCAGCAGCGGGTGAGCGGGGAGACGCGCGCCCGCATCGTGTTCCAGAACGCGATGGGCGGCGGGTTCAGGCTCGTGCGCCTCGAGATCACGCTCGACGGGGCGCCCATCCGCCTGGTGGCGGACGACGGCGGCCGGCTGAACGAGGCGGAGTGGGTGGAGGTCTACGACGGGCCCGTCACGGCGGGGGCGCACACGCTCGCCGTGCGGCTCGTCTACCGGGGGCACGGACTGGGCGTCTTCGCCTACCTGAAGGGCTACACCTTCCGCGTGGTCGCGACGCACACGCTGAAGATCGCGCCGGGAACAACGACCGCCCTCACCGTGCGCGGGTACGAGCGGGTCGACGTGCCGCTGGCGGAGCGGCCCGCGGTGGACTTCAGGCCCGGCGCGCCGCGGTCGCCGGCGCCGTGACGGGCGGCGCCGTCGCGATTCCGCGCCCGCGCGCCTACCTGAACCCCGGCACCGCCACGTCCGCGGGTCGCTCGCGGGTGTGCTCGGGCGTGACCACGACCGTGCGCGCCGCCTCGCGGTGCAGCGTCGGGTTGACGAGGCGTACGGCGTAGGTGCCGGCGGGGAGCTCGACGGTGCACGGGGTGTTGCAGCGGCGCGTGCCCGCGATCCACACCTCGGCGTAGGCGGGCTCGGTGCGGAAGCGCGCGAAGCCGCGGCCCGCGGGCGACGCAGGCGGGCGCGGCCGGGCGACGCGCGGCGGGAGCGGGCGCGGCGGCGCCGGCGCGACCACCGCCGAGGCGGGCGGGGCGACCCCAGCGGGCGCGGGCGGCGCGACGGCGGACGAGGGCGGTACCGCCACGACGGGGTGCGACGCCGGCATGACCGGCGTGGCCACGACCGGGCGCGGCGCGCCGTGCGGCCGCGTCAGCGCCACCGCCACGGCCCCGGCCGTCGCCGCGAGCCCGAGCACCAGCGCGACCACGCGCACGCGGGCCCCGGCGGCGCCAGCGACGGGCGCCTGTGCACGGGGCGCCGCCGCCGCCGCGCCGCGCGCACCGCCCCCTGCCCCCGGCTCCGCCCGCACCGTCACGGCCGTGAACCGCGCCAGCCCGTCCTCGCCGGCGTCGCCGTCGGCCCGCAGCTCCTCCTCGATGAGGTGGTCGAGCGCGATCACCGGCACCGGCACCTCGTACGGAAAGCGGCCGCGCATGTACGCGGCCAGGTCGCTCGCGGTGGCGCGCGCCGGCTCCGCCCCGACGACGGCCTCGAGCGCGCGCAGCGCGTCGGCCGCGGTCTGGAAGCGGCCCGCGCGGTCGGGCTCGAGGGCGCGCCCGAGGAAGGCGGACAGCGGCGCGGGGAGCGGCGCGCCGGGGCGCGCGGGCGGCGCCGCCGCGCCGCGCTGCACGCGATCGAGCACCTCGAGGTCGCCGCCGCCGGCGAACGGGTGCGCGCCGGTCGTCAGCTCCTGCACCAGGATGCCGAGCGCGTACAGGTCGGAGCGTTGATCGATCTCGTCGGTGCGCGCCTGCTCCGGGGACATGTAGGCGATCTTGCCCTTGAGCGCGCCCCGCTCCGTCACCCCGCGTCCCAGCACCTTCGCCACGCCGAAGTCCGCGAGCTTCACCTCGCCCTCGAACGAGAGCAGCACGTTGTGCGGCGAGAGGTCGCGGTGGATGAGGCCGAGCGGCCGGCCGTCGCGATCCCTGCGCCGGTGGGCGTAGTCGAGCGCCCGCGCCACGTCGACCGCGACGAGGAGCGCGAGCTCGAGGGGCATCAGCGTCCCCTCGGCGCGGTGCTGATCGAGCACCTGGCGCAGGTCACGGCCGCGGATCGACTCGAGCGCGAGGAAGTACTCGCCGTCGACGCGCCCGAGGTCGAGCACCTGGACGATGTTGGCGTGCGTGAGGGTGGCCGCGAGCTTCGCCTCCTCGACGAACATCGCGCCGAACCGCGGGTCGGCCGCGAGCTCGGGCCGGATGCGCTTGAGCACGACCTCCTTCTGGAAGCCGCCCTCACCCACCGCCACCGCCCGGTACACCTCGGCCATGCCGCCCGAGGCGATGCGGTGCAGGATGCGGTACCGGCCGAACGTCAGCACGTCGGGTATCAATACCACCCGCGCCCGGGGCGATCAAAAGCCGGGCGCTCCCGCTCCCGTGATCACCCGTGACGCCGCCCTCTTCGGCCGCGCGGCGCGGCGCGCGGTGGGGGGAGGCTCGATCTACAACGAGGCTCGCCTTCGGCTCGCCTCCGGGGGCGTGGCCCGACGAGGGGGGACGGGCACGTCCCCCCCTGATGGAATACAATGGCGAGGTGGCCCCGCGCTCCGTCGCCCTGGTCCTCGCGCTGCTCGGCGCCGCCGGCGCCGCGGCCGCCGCCCCCGAGCGCCCGGTGATCCTCGTGGTCCCGCGCGGCGGCCCCGGCCCGGACCGCGCCGCGCTCGCGGCGCTGGCCGCGCCCCACGGCCGCGCCGTCTTCGACGACGACGCGCCGCGCACCGCCGGCGAGGACCCCGCCGAGGCGGAGGCCAGCCGGCTGCGGGCCCGCGCGCGCGCCACCGCCGCGGCCGCCCGCGCCCTCTACTACGAGGCGCGGCCGGTCGAGGCCGCGGCGCAGGCGCAGGCCCTCCTCGCCGAGGCCGGCGAGACGCTCGCCTACGCGGGCGCGATCGCCGAGCTGCGCGAGCTCTGGTTCTGGCTCGCGACGAGCCTGGCGAAGGCCGGCCGCGCCGTCGAGGCCCAGCACGCGTTCGAGCGCGCCGGCGACCTGGGCATGACGCTCCCCGAGCCCGGGCTCCTGCCGCCCGAGGTGACCGCGGCGCTCGAGGCGGGGCTCAAGGCCGCGGCCGCGCGCCCACGCCGCCGCCTCGTGGTGCAGACCATCCCGACCGGCGCCGAGCTCACGGTCGACGGCCGCCCGGCCGGGCGCGCCCCGGCGATCGTGTCCCTGCCCCAGGGCGAGCACTACGTCGCGGCCGCACGGTTCGGCTCCCACCCGGCGGTGCGCAAGGTCGCGGTCGGCCCCGCGCCCGAGGTGGTGCTCGAGATCGCCCTCGAGCCGGCGAGCGCCGCCGAGCTCGGCCGCCAGCTCGCGGCCCTGCGCGCACGCGGCGCCCTGGACCTCGCCGACCCGGCGGTGGTCGGCGCGCTCGCGCAGCTCAACGGCGCCGCCGAGGTGCTCACGGTCGTGCGCCAGCCGCTGGCCGGCCGGGAGCGCGTGGCGGTGACGCGGTGGGTGCCCGCCTGGCGACGCGCCGCCGCGGCCGAGACCACGGTCCCGGCCGACCCGGACGGGCGCCGCGGCGCCATCGCGAGCCTCGCCGACCAGCTCTGGCCGCCGCCGCCGGCGCCCCCGGCCGCCCCGGCGGCCGCGCGGCCGCTGTGGCAGCGGTGGTGGGTGTGGGCGATCGTCGGCGGCACGGCTGCGGCCGTCGCGGCCGGGGTGGGCGGCTGGGCCGCGACGCGGCCGGACACCCTGCGATTCAGCTTCAAGTAGGGGAAATCAGGGGCAGCGGGCGGGGGACTTAGACAAGTGCTTATCGAACCTCGGTCTCGCTCGGCGCCAGCGGCTCGGCCGCGCAGGCCTCGTGCCAGGTGCCGACGAAGAAGCCGATCTTGCGCAGCGAAATCTCGGAGGGCTCGAAGTAGAGCCCGTTGATCCGGCCGCGGAGCGCGAGGTCCTGGTCGAGCCAGTGGCCCGTGAGCTCGCCGTCGGCGTAGCGGCCGGCGAGCAGCCCCTGGAAGAGGCCGCCCCCGCCGATCCACTTGCCGAAGAAGACGTGGTCGCCGTCGCGACGCTCGCCGTAGAGGCCGCGCAGGTGGCCGTGGAGCTGGCCGTCGGCGCTCACCCACTTGCCGCGGAACAGGCCGCCGATGGCCGCGCGCGGGTGCCAGCGGCCGACGAGGTAGCCGTGCGCGCAGCCCGCGGCCGGGTCCTTCGGCAGCGCGGCCGCCGCCCAGGCGATGGCATCGTCGCCGCCCGGGACCGGCACCACGCCGTGGGCCAGGTCGAGCTCGCTGACCGCCTTCGTGATGGTCAGGCCGCCGGCGAACGCGACCGTCACGGTGGCGTCCTCGGGCGCGACGATCTTGAAGAGCAGGCCGTCGACGCGGTCGTAGATCGTGGACTGCCAATCGACGACGGCGGCGTCGGTGCGCGGCAGGACGCCGTCGCCCTGCGCAGCGTCGAAGCGGACCTTGCGTAGCACGCCGACGGCGCCCGCGCTCAGCGTGAGCGACCCCGAGAAGTCCTTGGGCGCGACCGCGTCCGCGGCGCCCTCGGGCGGCGCCAGCTTGAGGTTGCCCCAGAGGAGGAAGAAGTAGTGCGCCCTGGGGGCGGCCTGGTCCGCGGCCTGGTACTCCGCCAGCGTCATGGCCGGGTCGGCGATGATGGGCTCGGCCGCCGCCATGCCGAGGCTCTCGTACACCGTCTCCTCACCGAACATCGGCTGCTCATCGCTCGTCGTGAGCCCGCCGTACACCTCGTTGACCGAGGCGGGGTCGAGCGGCGGCTCGTGGCCGCAGCCACCGAGCATGAGGGCCATCCGTGCCACCAGAGCCGCGATTCCGAGCTTCTTCATGGCGTTCCTCCTCAGGGGGTCGGACCGGCACTCTTGCAGCCCCCGTGCCGCCGCGCGTGCCCTTGGGATCTCAAGCGGTTGCGCCCGGCGCCCGCCGCGAGTGTAGGGTGCACCCTGCAGGGCCGCGGGCCCACGGTGTTGGGTCGATCCTGCACCCACCCCCCTCAAAACAGGCTCACGAAGTCGCTGCCGGCGCAGTAGTCGTCGAAGGCCTGGGCGGCGGCGGCGTCCGCCGCGGTCTGGGCCGCGGGCGCCGCCGGCTGGCACAGGAGATAGATGGGCCACTCGGCCGGCCACGCGCCCGGATCGAGGCCGCCCGGGATCGCCGGCGAGATGCCGCACAGCCGCAGGTCCCGCCGGCCAGCGTCGGCGTAGCCGAGCAGGCGTACGAAGATCCGGTCGGCGGGCTCCGGGGTCAAGCCGTCGGCGAGCGGGCCGAGGCCGCGCAGGTAGGCCGCGAGGTCCGGCTCGTCCGGCGCCGTCTGCACCTGCGGTGCGTCGTGGCAGGCGGCCTGCATCGTGGTCACGCCGGCGCCGCCCAGGACGTACGTCTCCACGCACAGCGCGGTGATGGCCGTCGGCCGCGCGCTGCAGTCCAGCAGCGCGAGCACGGTCGCGTCCAGCCCCGGCTCGGCGACCTGGCCGGCGGCGTCGGGCGCCTCGCGCAGGACGAGCACGAGGTCGTGGACGCTGCGGCACCCCCCGGTCGCCACCAGGGCCGCCAAGAAGGCGGCCACCACGGCCGCGACCCGCACCATCGTGCCAGCATACCGCAGCCGGGGTCGCGCATCCAACCGCGTCGATTACCGCGGCGCAGGTTGACGGCCCCCTTCGCGGGGCCGAGAATCCGATCCGGTCGCGGTGAGGTGCCCCTTCGTGCGTCCGACTCGAATCCTCTTCCTCATCGATGAGCTCGAAACCTGGGGCGGCGCCGAGCGCCACCTGTACCAGCTCTGCCGCGCGCTCGACCGCCGGCGCTTCGAGCCGGAGATCGCCGTGCTCGGGCGCACGCGCCAGCTCGAGCGGTTCCGCGACGGCGGCCTCACCGTGCTGCCCCTCGGGGTGGCCCGCATCTACGGCGCGTCGGGCCTGCAGGCCATCGCCCGCATCAGCGCGCGGCTCATCGCGCGCAGCGTGCCGCTCGTGGTGACCTACCACACCGCCGCCGACCTCGCCGGGCCGCTGGCCGCGCTGCCCGCGGGCGCGGTCGCCCTGTCGAGCCGCCGCGATCTCGGCTTCACGAAGAAGCCGTCCCACGTCCGCGCCCAGCGCGCCGTCAACCACCTCGTCGCCGGCATCGTCGCCGTGGCCGGGGCGGTGCGGCAGGCCGTGGTCGACGCCGAGGGCTACCCCGAGAGCCGCATCCACGTCATCTACAACGGCGTCGACGCCGAGCGCTACGCGCCGCGCCCGTCGGGCGTGCGGGCCCAGCTCGGCATCGGCGAGGACGAGGTGCTCATCGGCACGCTCGCCAACTTCGACCGCGTCAAGGGCTACGACGTGCTGGCGCCGGCGATCGAGCAGGTGCTGGCGCGGACCAGGGCACGCGCCGTCTTCTTCGGCGACGGGCCGGTCCTCGAAGAGGTGCGGCAGCGGCTGGCGCCGCTGGGCAGCCGCGTGCTGCTGCCGGGCTCGCGCAAGGACGTCGAGGCCGCGCTGTGGGCGATGGACGTCTTCGTGCTCGCCTCGCACACCGAGGGCCTCTCGAACGCCCTGCTCGAGGCGATGGCCGCCGGCCGCGCCGTCTGCGCGACCCGCGTTGGCGGCAACCCCGAGCTCATCGACGACGCGACCGGGGTGCTCGTCCCGCCCGCAGATCCCGCCGCGCTCGCCACGGCGCTCGTCGGCCTCATCGAGGACGCTCCGCGGCGTCGCGCCCTGGGCGCCGCCGCCCGGGCGCGCATCGAGCAGGGCTTCACCTTCGCCACCATGGTGCGCCGCTACGAGGACCTCTTCGACACGCTGATCGAGGAGACCCCCGGCGCCGCGCCGCGGCGCGTCGCCAAGCGCCTGGTCGCGGCCGGCTGGTCCGCCGCCCGGCCGCTCCTGCGCACCGCGCGGCCCGCGGCGGCGCTGGCGCTGTGCTACCACCGGGTTTGCGAGACGCCCGGGACCTGGGACCCGGGGCTCGTGGTGTCGCGCGACACGTTCCGCCGGCAGCTCCAGGCCCTCGCGCGCGGCTACGAGCTCGTCACGTGCAGCGAGCTCGGCCGCGCGCTCGTCGCCGGCGAGCGCCGGCGACTGTGCGCCGTCTCGTTCGACGACGGCTACGCCGACAACCTCACGGTGGCCCTGCCCGTGCTGCGCGAGCTGGGCGCGCCCGCGACCCTCTTCGTCGCCGCCGACCCCATCGCGCACGGGCAGGCGCTGTGGTTCGAGCGGCTCGCGCTGATCCTCGCCGCGCACCTCGAGGACCCGCGCCTGGCGCGCCTCTGCGCGGCGCAGCCGGCGCTGCGCCGGCTGGGCGACGTGATCGCCCGGGCGCCGCGGCCGCGCGCGGCGGTGCGCGCCGCCGTCGCGCTCGTCAAGGAGAGCGACACCGAGACCCGTGAGCTGTGCGAGCGGCTGCTCGTCGGCGAGCTCGGCGCGCCGGACCCGCGCGCGCTGCCCGCGTTCCTCGACTGGGACGGCGTCCGCGCGCTCGCCGCCGCCGGCGTCGAGATCGGCGGCCACACGCTGACGCACCCGATCCTGCCGCGGACCGCGCCGGAGCGCGCCGCCCGGGAGATCACGGCCGGGCGCGCCGCGATCGAGGCCGCGATCGGCCGCCCGATCACCGCCTTCGCCTACCCCAACGGCGACCACGACGACGCCACCGTCCAGCTCGTGCGCGAGGCGGGCTTCCGCTACGCCTTCACCGTCGCCGACGGCCCGTGGGACGGCGACCCGCTGCGGCTGCCCCGCCGCTGCGTCGCGGAGCAGGCCTCGCGCGGCTACGCCGGCCCCTTCTCCGCGGCCGCCTTCCTGGCCGACGTCGAGGGCGCGTACGATCATTTGCGGAGGTAGCTGCAGTCCCGCTCAGACGTCGATGCGCGTCCACGTTACTCGATCCACCCTTTAGTCGAGCCATCCGCGAAAACGCATGTTCCAGTGCCGGCCAACGGGCTCGCAGGGCACGTGTCGCCACACGCCGCTAACCCCTCAATCGTGCACTCAACTGGGGGCCCCTTGGCATCGTGGCCGCATACCACTTGACACGGCCCGACACCCGAGGCGCGGCACTCGTACTGAAATGGCGTAGACCGAGTGATCACGTAGGGCCACGCTCCGTCTACGGCCGTCGCCCAGTCAGGCCAAGTCTTCGCTACAGTGCCCTCCCACACGCCGTCCCCTCGATCCGACCACCTGAGCGGCACCCCATCGACTTGGTATGTGCACGCATCGGGCGGCCCCCCTGGCGCTCGGATCACAAG
>DASXVK010000300.1:0-7233 GCA_036504295.1 Polyangia bacterium | reverse complement strand
GGCCAAGGCGATGAGAGCACGCACGGGGTTCCCTCCTGAGATCGGCCCATTATCGGCTGGCGGGCGGCCCGGGGCAAGGGGCGGACCCGCCCGCATTCGCCTCGGTGGGCCTCAGCCGCGCGCACCACGCCATCTTCTGGGATTTCTACGGCGACGGGGCGATCACCTGGGGGCTCGTCGCGCACGACGGCACGCGCAAGCCGCTGCACCACGCGTACCGGATGCTCGCCCAGGTGCTGCCACGGCAGCAGCAATCGCAGCGCGTACCGGTCACGGGCGCACGCGACGGCCGGCTCGAGGACGGGACGGGCGCGGTGCTCGTGACCCGGCTCGCCCTCGGCACCGTCGAAGCGCAGGTCTTGATGGTGAACCGCGGCGAGGCCGCGCGCACGGCGGCGGTCGTCGGCGGCAGCGGGCATGTCACCCCGCGCTCGGTCACCCTCTTCGCCGACCCCGCCGTCGGCCCCGTGGCGGTCACGCCGACGCCGGAGATCACGCTGCCGCCGCGGTCGATGGCCGTGCTCGCGATCAGGCTGTAGCGCCGAGGCCCGCGGCCGGGCGCGGCGCCGGGGCCGGCTCTAGCCGCCGCCCGGGAGCGTGGTCCCGTGCCGGAGCTGGAGCTGGGCCGCGTGGATCCCCGCGCCCAGCACCACCGCGTGCTCGGGGTTCACGCCGCGCACGATCGGGACCTGGAAGTGCCGCTCGAGCGCGCGCGTCACGCACGGGCTGAGCGTCGTGCCCCCGGACAGGAAGACGGCGTCGAGCTGGTGGGGCGCGAGATCGATGAGCTCGAGGGCCTCGCTGCAGGTGTTGAGCGACCGCTCGATGACCGGCGCCACGAGGTCGTCCAGGGCCGGGCCGTCGAGGGGGAGGAGCAGGTCGTGCGTCCCCTGGGCGTCGCGGATGGCGCCCGGCACCTCGATGGTCGCCCGCGCCTCGGTCGTGAGCTGCCGCTTGGCCCGCTCGCAGGCGAAGAGGAGCTTCTGCCACTCCACCTGCTGGCGGCGCAGGTCGACCTCGTGCAGGCGCCAGATGCGGTTCGCCGCGTCCTCCGCGATGGCGAGGTCGAAGTCGTCGCCTCCGAGCCACGTGTCGCCCGCGGTGGCCAGGATGCGGAAGTCGCCCCCGGAGGCGTCGACGACCGAGAAGTCGAAGGTGCCGCCGCCGAAGTCGTACACGCCCACCACGCCGCGCGCGCGCGCGTGGTTCGCGAGCGCGGCCGCGGACGGCTCGTCGATGGTCGCCACCACCTCGAGGCGCGCCAGCTCGGCCGCGCGGCGCAGCACCTTCATCCGCGCCGCGTCGAAGCTCACCGGCACGGTGAGGACGGCGCGGGTGATCCGGGCCCCCAGGACCGACGACGCGCGTGACACGGCCTCGGCGATGACGTGGGAGCAGATCTGCGTGACGGGGCAGTCCTGGTTCCAGGGCCGCAGCACCACCCCGCCGTCGGGGCCGGCGACCGAGGGGTAGGCGGCCTGCGCGAGGAACGGCTGCACCTCGGGATCGTCGAAGCGCCGCCCGAGGAGGCGCTTCGGCGAGGCGACGGTGTGCTGCGGATCGGTGGCGAGCCGCGCGCGGGCCTCGTCGCCGAGGAGCGGTTCGAACGGCTCCGGAAAGCTGACCACCGACGGGATCGCGGCGGCGCCGTCGCCCAGCGGCAGGACGCGGACCTTACCGTCGCGCAACGCGGCGACGGCGGTGTACGACGTGCCGAAGTCGATGCCGACGATCGGGCCATCACCTTCCCGGGCCGCGCGCGGCGGGGCGGCCGGCGCGTGCGGGGGCGCCGGGCGCGCCGGGCGGGCCGATGCGTCCGCGGGCAGCGGGAAGGGCTCGGCCTCGGCGACGTCCACCGCCGCGCGCGCGGCCGCGCGCGCTCGCGCCACGACCTGGGCGAACGCCTCGGCCGCCTCGCCGGCCAGCGGGTCGAGCCGGATGCCCAGGCCGGGCCGCTTGCCGCCGCTTGCCGCCGCGGCCGCGTCGACGACGGCGACCACGACGCCCGCGACCCGCAGCGTCGCGCCGTCGGGGAGCAGGAGATCGAGCTCGACCGGCTCGCCCGCGTCGGCGGGCCGGTCGGTGACGACGTACAGCCCGCCGGCGCTCACGTCGCCGGTCGTGAGCTCGAGGAAGCGCGACCACGACGAGCACCGCGCCGCGAGCGGCACTTCGCTGGCGTACCGCTCGTGCCGCCGCCGCCGCGGCCCCGCCGCGGGCGCCGGCTCGACCTGACCGGTGACCTGATCGACGAACGAGCGCCACCACGGCACGACCGGACCTCCTGCACTCCCCACCGCGCTCGCGGCGGTGCTTCTGACTATGCAGCGTTCCGGGGGCGAACGCAGGAAAAATAGACCGCACGCCGGCGCTGCCACACCCGACGCTCCAGCCCTACCCCTCCCTACCCCCGGAGCGCCGCCGCTTCGAGCACCGCCGCCGCCGCCGCCGGCACCGACGTGAAGCGCACCGTGAAGCGGCGGGACCCGGCGGCGCCGACCGCCACGACCTTGGCGTAGAGCTCCGTGGTCAGCACCTCGCGGTGCGGGCCCAGCACGCTGATCCTCAGGTCGTGCAGGACCTCCACCTCGACGTCCGCCTGGAGCTCCGCCGCGGCGGCGTGCAGCCGGACGATCACGCCGTCGTGGAGGTCGCGGCCGGTCCGCTTCCCCTCGAGCACGGCCAGCTGGAGCGGGATGGGCGCGGCCAGGGGCCGCAGCTCGAGCTCGACCTTCGGCGGCAGCGAGAGGCCGTACTCGCCGCCGATGCCGCCGATCTCGTAGATGGCGATCGGCTTCTCGAAGCCCTTGGGGCTGACCTGCAGCCGCCCGTCGACGCGCAGGAGGTCGCCGCACTTCGCGCGGGTGCTCTCGGAGATCATGATCTGCCCGCCGACGGTGCACGACTCGATGCGCGCGGCGAGGTTGACGTTGCGGCCGACGACGCCGTACTTGGCCCGCCGCTCCGACCCGATGTTGCCGACGACCACCGCGCCCGTGTTGATGCCGATCCCCATGGCCAGCTCGGGGAAGCCGCGGTCGCGGTTCCAGACGTTCACCCGCTCCATGGCGAGCTGCATGTCCACGGCGCACGCCACCGCCCGCGCCGCGTCATCGGGCCGCTGGATCGGCGCGCCGAACATCGCCAGGATGGCGTCGCCGAGGATCTCGTCGATGGTGCCGTTCCAGCGCATGAGGACGCCGGTCATCAGCTCCAGGAAGTTGTTGAGCACCGCGAGGACGTGCTCCGGGGCGAGGCCCTCGGTGATCGCGGTGAAGCCCCGGAGGTCCGCCATCAGCACCGCGATCTCGCGTTGCTCGCCGCCCAGCCGCAAGCCGTCGGGAGTCTCGAGGATGTTGCTCACCACCTCGTCGGAGAGGTAGCGGCCGAAGGTGTTGCGCATGAAGTTGCGCTGCAGCTCGAGGCTCCGCTTGGTGGCGATGAGCTCCTGGATCGCGCCGTTGAGCTGCAGGGCGTTGTGGTGGGCGGCGCTGTGGTAGCGGAGGCGGCTCACCAGCTCGACGCCGTCCATCTGCTTCTCGGCGTAGTCGTTGGCGCCCAGGCGGAAGGCCCGCGCCTTGACGGCCGGGTCGGTGATGCTGGAGAGGACGATGACCGGGATCCCCTGGGTCCGGGGGTTCGACTTGAGCGCCGGCAGGAGGTCGAACCCCGTGACCTCCGGCATCTCCAGGTCGAGCAGGATGACGGTCGGCAGGAAGCGCGCGGCCAGCTCGAGCGTCGCGCGCGGGTCGGTCCCGTACTCGAAGACGATGCCGTCCTGGTCGCGCAGCAGGCGCTCGAAGGCGACGCACAGCGCCCGCGAGTCGTCGATCATGAGGACCCGGGCGATGCGCGCGGCGCCGTCGGTCCCGACCAGCTCGCGGCGCAGCAGCGCGCCCAGCGCGCCGTAGTACAGGCGGGATCCGCTCTGCACCTTGCGGATGAGCGCGGCGCCGTCCTCGGACTTGACCACGTAATCGAACGCGCCGGCGGCGAGCGCCCGCCGCCGCAGATCGCCGTCGTCCAGCATGGAGAACGCGAGGATCGGGATGTTGCGGGTGGCCCGGTGGGCCATGAGGTCGGTGATGGACCCGACCGCCCGGGTGTCGTCGGCGTCGACCGCGCGCACCAGCACCGTGGGCATGAACTCGTCGGCGAGTTGCAGGCCCGCGGCGAGCCGCGTCGCGTACCGCACCGCGATCCCCGGCTGCGCCGCGAGGAGGCGGCTGAAGACCAGGCAGCTCACCTTGGACTCGTCGATGAGCAGCACCCGGGCCACGCAGGCCTCGGTCGGGACGGAGGGCGAGCCGTGCGGGTCCGCTGGCATCTAGACCAGGAGGCGGCGCACTGCCTCCACGCCGTAGGGCCGCAGGAGCTCGAAGGTCCGGCTCAGCCGGTCACCGCCCAGCTTCCGGATCGCCTCGTTCGCGGCGGGGTCGGAGAGCACCAGGCGCTGGACGTCCTCGATCGCCATGTGGAGCAGCACGCAGTCCGTGGCGGCGCGCACCGTCGCCGTGGCCGCCCGCCCGCTGATCAGGGACAGCTCGCCGAACAGGTCGCCCTCGACCATGTCCGGGTAGGTGAGCGCGACCCCGTCCGGGCCCGCGTGGCTGGGCCGACAGGCGCCGCGCAAGATCACGAATAGCCCGGCGCCCGGCTGCCCCTGCGCGCAGAGCACCGTCCCGGCCGGGACGTAGCGCACGGCGAAGGCCTCGACGACGTCGCGCTTCTTCACCGGCGGCAGGAGTCGGAAGATCGGGTTCGCCCCGAGCAGGTCGGCGAGGAGCCGCTCCTTGTAGAAGCGATCGATGACGGTGGCGACCGTCGGCTGCGTGGCCGCCAGCTCATCGATCACCGCGCGGGTCAACTCGAGCAGGGTGGAGTCCGCGACCGCCGTGACCGAGGCGAAGCGCACCGCGCGCGTGACGAGGGCCATCTCCCCGAAGAAGGCGCCGTCGGTGAGCGTGGCGAGAGCGACGCGCCCGCCCTGGGCCGGGTCGCGGCGCCACACCTCGACGCTCCCCTCGACCACGATGAACATGGAGTCGCCCGGCTCGCCCTCGGCGACGATCGTCTGCCCCGCCGGCACGGTCCGCAGCGCGAGCCGGCCGAGCACCGCCGCGAGGGCCTCCCGCGGCAGCTCGGAGAAGAGCGGCGTCGCCGGCAGCCCGGCGGGGTCGAGGCGCGCCGGGTCGGGCGCGCCGGCCGGCGGCGGGGCCGTGACCCCGAGCGCGCCCACGATGGCGTGCGATCCCGTGGCGCCGCGGCGCCCCCGCTCGGCGCACTCCCGCGCGCACAGCTCCCGGAGCTTGTCCTCGGCCGCCGGCAGCCCCGGCGCGAGCTGCCGGATCACCTTGCAGATGGCGATCGCCTTCAGCAGGTGGCCGGCCGCCGCGTAGCCGTCGACGACCCGCTGGTACTCCTGCAGCGCCTCGTCCCTTTGGCCGAGTCGCCAGGCCAGCTCCGCCACCTTCTGGCGGACCCCGACGTCGCCGGGCGCGAGCTCGAGCAGGCCGCGGTACTCCGCGAGGGCGGGCTTGGTCTTGCCGGCGGCGATGTACGCGAGCGCCCGCTGGCGGTGCTCCCGCATCGTCTGCTCGACATCCTTGATCGGCCGGGCTGCCATCGGTGGTCTCACGCCCCTTCTCAGGCGGTCTCTGGGCGCTGCTGCCGCGCGAGCCGCGCGTCCACGTCGCGGAAGCGCTCGGCGAGCGCGCGGACGAAGGCCCCGACCCACGAGTCGGTGCCGATGGCCCGCTCGAGCGCGTCGCGGGTGACGATGATCACGGTCACGTCCTCGACGGCCGCGACGCTGGCGCTGCGCGGCTTGGCGGTGAAGATCGCGGTCTCGCCGAAGGCCTCGCCCGGCCCCATGCTCCGCAGCACCACGCGCCGGCCGTCCTCCAGGCGGAAGGCCTCGCAGCGCCCGCGGGTGATGATGCAGGCGGCGTCGCCCTCGTCGCCCTCGCGCACGATCAGGTCGCCGGCCGCGAAGGTCGCCGTGGCGAACCACCAGCCGTTGCGCAGCGAGCGCTCGAGGTCCGCCTTGAGGAGATCCACGCTGGGGTAGCGCCCCTCCCGGTCGCGGTGCAGCGCGCGGGTGGCGATCCGGCACAGCTCCGGCGGCAGCGGGACGGGCCCCGCCAGCGCCTGCGGGTCCGGCACCTCGCCGCGCTGGCCGCGGAGCAGCGAGTCGAACACGTTCGTGCCGCGGTGGGGCGGCTGCCCGGTCAGGATCTCGTAGAGGATGCCGCCGAGGAGGTAGACGTCGGTGCGCGCGTCGATGTCCTCGGGCCGCGCCCGCGCCTGCTCGGGCGCCATGTACGAGCAGGTGCCGATGGCGCACCCGGGCGGGTCGAGCGAGCGCGCGGCCGGGTCGCGCGCCACCGTCACGGGCGGGTGGTCCGCGGACGGCACCGCGGGCCCGACCAGCGCGCAGCCCCAGTCCATCACGTAGACCTGGCCGTGGCTGCCGACCATCACGTTGTCCGGCTTGAGGTCGCGGTGGATGACCCCGCGGCTGTGCGCGAACGACACGGCGTCGCACACCTTGAGGAGGATCTGCAGCAGCCGCTCGAGCTCGCCGTCGGTGCGTTCGCCCGGAGCGCGCTCCGCCAGGATCTCCGAGAGGGTCCGGCCGCGCACCAGCTTCATCGTGAAGCACAGCTCCCCGCGCTCGTTGGTCCACAGGTCGTGGACCGCGGGGATGTTCGGGTGATCGAGCTGGGCGGTGATCCGCGCCTCCTCGATGAAGCGCTCGCGGGCGCCCGGCTGGTCGGCCACGGCGGCGTCGAGCACCTTCACGGCCGCCTCCCGGCCGAGGTTCTGATCGCGCCCGCGGCAGACGCGGCTCATGCCGCCGCGCCCCAGCTCGCGGCCGACGCTCAGCCAGGGGCGGAGGATCGCGCGCGGCCCGCTCGCCGCGCGCGCCGCCGCCGGTACGGGCGGGGGCGCGGCGGCCGGCACGGGCGGCGGCGCGGCGCCCGGCACGGGCAGGGGCGCGGCGCCCGGCACGGGCGGGGGCGCGGCGCCCGGCGGGGGCGGCGGTGGGGACGCGAGCGGCTGCTGGCCCGAGACGAGCAGGCTGAGGGTGCCGTCGAACCACGGCACCTCCGCGGTGGCCGGCGGCGGCGCCGCGTCAGCGTCCCCCGGGGCCTCCGGGGCCGGTCGCGCGCCGCCGCCCGCGAGCGGGCTCACGTCCATCATCTCCCGCAGGTCACCGTTGAGATGGGC